>CACZXF010000055.1 GCA_902785105.1 uncultured Eubacteriales bacterium
CAAGCTGGAGAGATGCTGCCATCATGCTATCGAAATTCTCTATCATTATGATCACCCTGTGGTGATTATACCATATCCATTAAATTGGGAGTAGAGCCCTTACTTTTTTATGCCCTTGCTGACTTCTTCAATCCCTCGCCGGATTGATTGCGCTCTCGTTTCGTTGTAATACTTTGCGTTTTCGTCCAGCTTTTTGAGTTCTTCGTCCGTTAGTCGAGCTGTCACCTGTGTTCCCTTGGGATTGTCAGACTTTGGGCGTCCCATCTTGGGTGCCACGTGCTCACCTCACTTTCTGACAGTCATTATATATTATGACAGTCAAAAAGTCAACCCCCAAAATCCAAAAAGCGCCAGCGCTGGCGATTTTCACATAGTTTGATATACAGTGTATTGACGTTGTTAATTCATCGTGCTATAATAGCGTTGAAAGGAGTGATTCCGATGTCACAGACCATGGTTTCCATCCGAATGGATGAGGATTTGAAGAACGGCATGGAGCGCGTCTGCCGTGAACTGGGCATGAACATGACCACGGCGTTCACCATCTTCGCCAGGAAGGTTTGCCGGGAGCAGCGCATTCCCTTCGATGTCTCCATTGACCCGTTCTATTCTGAGTCCAATCAGCGTTACCTTGCGGATGTTGTTCGCCGCATCGAATCCGGCGAAGCAAAGCTGGTGGAACACGATCTCATCGACCCGGAGGACTGAGCCATGAAACTGTTGTGGGAAGAACGCGCCTGGGACGAATACACCGAATGGCTCTCCGAGGATAAAAAGACCGTCAGGCGCATCAACCAGCTCATCCGCGACATCCAGCGCAATCCCTTTGAGGGCATCGGCAAACCCGAGCCGCTGAAGGGGAATCTGGCCGGATGGTGGAGCCGCCGCATTGACGAAGCCAACCGCATCGTCTATAAGCCCCAGGGCGACAGCGTCACCATCGCCGCCGTCAAAGGACATTACGATAATAATTAAGACCCTTCGGGGTCTTTTTTATAGCCTCGCGTGTCGCCGTCCGCCCAGATCGACCACCCTGATTCTCGGCGGTGTGACCACCAGGCCCGCCGGCTGCTTGTCCATGCGGACGCAGTGGGCGTCCAGCCAGGCCATGAAGCCGTCGATCTTGCGGAACTTGTTGCGCTTGGTGGGCATCCAGTTTTCCTTGTCTGCGTGGCGGCGCTCGCCGGAAATGCGGACGTTGTCCGTGTACCAGGCCAGCATCGGGTCGGCGTTGGAGACCACCTTGCCGCCCAGCAGCAGCTCCTTGATGTCCTTCATTGGGTCGTTCAGGGTGATGGGCCCCTGCCTGACCACCTGGCACTCGAAGCCCTTGTTCTCCAGCATCTGCCGGAGGCGCGTGGCGTTGGCCGGGTCATAGCCGATGGTGACCAGCTCGTAGAGCTTCGACTGCTCCGCGAACCAGTCGAACACGTCCTCCTGCCGGATGTATTCACCGTCCACGATGGTCAGATACCCCTTCATCGCCAGGCCGTAATAGTCGATCTTTTCCTGGTCGAGCTCGGCCTTGCGGCGGGGGAGCCAGCTGTGGAGCTTTACAAACACGCGCCCGTCGTCCAGCGGGAACTCCAGCGCCGCGGCGGTGAAGTCCTCGCGGTTGGAGAGGTCGAAGCCGCCGTAGCAGCGACGGCCCAGCAGGCTTTCCTCCGGGAGGGTGTCGCGGTTGCGCCGTATGACCTCCGGCTGCACGAAGGCCATGTCGTCGGCGTTCACCATGATGTTGAGCTGCTTGCAGATAAAGTTGGCGCGCTCGCTGGGGATCAGCTTGCAGCGCTTCCAGTCCTCCTCCAGCGTTTCCAGCTTCAGCGTGTAGCCGATGGACGGGTTGGCCTTCACCCACAGGCGGCTGTCCTCGATGTCGTCGGTGGCGTCCATCTCCGCGATGAAGGCGAACATCCTGTCCGACACCGCCGGGTCCAGATGCCCCAGCAGCGCGTCGGTGAACTGGCCGTAGTAGTACACCAGCGGGCCGTCCAGCACGCTGCCCATGGTCGTGATGTATGTATCTTGATAAAGCCTCGACACTATCCTCCAACTATGGTATAATAACTATGCAGCAATAGTACAAGCCCTGATGAAAGGCGGTGTACATATGGAAAACACCTGGAGGATTGATCCTATTACCCACGAAGAGTTTGAAACCATTCTCCGAGCACTTCGATTTGCGCTGACCCATTCAAAGGACCTGGAAGAAGCCATTCGTAATTTTGATGAAATCACGGGTGACATTGCGAACAAGAAGGATAGTTGATTCCCATACACACAGGGCAGCGACCGGAAAGCTCTCCGGTCGCTGTTCTTTGCTATGCTTTAGTCAGCTCTCCCCCGCTGACCCGCCAGGCGCGGCCCACCTCGGCGCCGGCGAGGTCGTCGGGGTCGGTGCAGGTGATGAAGGTCTGTATGCCCTTCAGGTGGCTGACGAGCTGCCGGCGGCGGGAGGGGTCCAGCTCGCTCATGACGTCGTCCAGCATCAGCATGGGCCATTCCCCCATGGTCTCCCGCATGACGTCCAGCTCGGACAGGCGCATGGCCAGGGCGGCGGTGCGCTGCTGGCCCTGGGAGCCGTAGGCGCGGACGTCACGCCCGCCGATGAGCAGCAGCACGTCGTCCCGGTGGGCCCCCACGGAGGTGGTCATGCGGCGCAGATCGTTGTCACGGGCGGCGAACAGGGCGTCCAGGTTGGATTGAACGTCATCCCCCAATGTCACGCTGGGCGCGTAGCGAATCTCCAGTTGCTCCCGCCCGTCGGAGATCTCCCGGTGGGTCTCCCCCGCCTGGACGGACAGCTTCGCGATGTACTCCCGGCGGTGGCGCATCAGCTCCGCACCTGCCGCGGCAAGCTGTTCGTCCCAGGAATCGAGGGTGTTCAGCAGCGCGTGCTGTGCGGCGGCGGCCTTCAGCACCTCGTTGCGCTGCTTGAGGGCGCGGGCATAGCGCTGGAGGGCGTAGTAATAGGCGGGCCTGATCTGGGAGAGGGCCATGTCCACGAAGCGGCGGCGCTCGGCGGGGCCGTCCTTGACGGTCCGCAGGTCCTCCGGGGAGAACAGCACGCCGGTGACGTGGCCCATCAGTTCCCCGGATTTGGACGCCTCCTGCCCCGCGATCTTCAGCTTGCGGCGACCCAGCGCGGGCAGTATGATCTCCACCTGATGGGAGCCGTCCCGCCGCTGGGACTCCACCTTCACGCTGGCGAAGTCCTCGCCCCAGCGGATCAGCTCCCGGTCCTGCCGGGTGCGGTGGGAACGCCCGGTGCAGCAGAGGTAGAGCGCCTCCAGCACATTTGTCTTGCCCTGGCCGTTGTCGCCCAAAAGCACGTTGACGCCCTCGCAGGGCGCGAGGGCGCAGGCGGCGTAGCTTCGATAATTGGTGAGCTGTGCCTGGGTGATGATCATGGGTGATGCCGCCCTTTCATGCGTGATTGGCCTCCAGCTCCTGCCGGGAATGGTGATGGCCGTGGCCGTTGAGCGTCAGATAGTGGTTATGGGCGTGGACGTGGCTGACGGTGTGGGTGTGGGTCGTGCCGTCGTGGGTGTGGGTATAGGTGTGGGTATGGGCGTGAGCATGGCTCTGGCTCAATGTGTCCATCACCACCAGCGCGGAGCCCGCCAGCATCACCAGCAGCGCTGCCCCATAGGTTTTTGAAAGCGTCTCCCGCAGGAGCAGTAAGGACAGGAACGCGCCGACGAAGGGCGCGACGGCATAGTAAGCGCTGGTCTTGGCCGCGCCGAGGGTATACTGGGCGCGGACATACAGGAAGATACTCAGGCCGTAGGCCACGAAGCCCAGCAGCATTGTCAGGATGATGTGCACGGCGTCCGGGAAGGTTTCCCCTCGCGCCAGCGCGATGACCAGGGAACCGGCGCCCGAAAAGATGCCCTTCAATATCACGATGTCGTAGGCGCTCTTGGCAGACAGGGCTCGGGTGCAGTTGTTTTCGAGGCCCCAGCACAGCGTCGCCAGCAGCACGAACAGCGAACCCATGGAGAATTGCAGGCTCTCCGTCCCCTCAAAGGACAGCAGGGCGCTGGACAGCGCGATCAGCCCCACCGCGGCCCACAGCCGGCGGGAGACGGGCTCCTTAAACAGCACGAGGGCGATGAGGGTCGTCGCCACGATCTCAAAGTTGCCCAGCAGACTGGCGCTGGAGGAGGTGCCCAGGCGGATGCCCAGCATCAGGAAGATGGGCGCGGCGATGTCCAGCACGATCATGCCCGCCACATAGGGCAGATCCCGTCTCGTGAACCGCTCCGCGTGCTCATCTCCGCCGATATGCGACAGGCGCATGACGCCGATCCCCGCCCCCGCGCCAAGGTAGAGCAGCGCGGCCATCATGGTGGGCGAAACCCGATTCATCAGCAGCTTGGAAGCGGGCACATTGACCGCGTAGAACACCGCCGCGAGCAGTGCAAAAATGATTGCCCTGATCTTTCCGTTCATTTCATTTTCATCCTGTAAAAGCTGGCGTCAAAGGTCTCGCTGCCGTCGTAGCGGGAATACCGTCCGTATCGCACAAACTGAAAGCCGCACTTGCGCAGCACGTTGCCGGAGGCCGCGTTGGCGGTGGCGTGGCAGGCGATGAAATTCCGCACGCCGTGGACGTCATAAGCCCATTGGAGCAGGGCTTTCGATGCTTCTGTGCAGTAGCCCCTGCCCCAGTAATCCCGGTTCAGGTTGTAGCCCAGCTCCCAGGCATTCTCCGCTTCGACGTACTTCACCCCGCCCGCGCCGATGACCTTGCCGGTGGCCTTGAGCTGAAAGCCGAATTCCCCTGAATCCGGGCGAAGGCTCTCGATCCATGCCCGGGTCTTTGCGACGTCGGTGTACAGCGGATAGACCATGTACCGGTTGACCTGGGGTCGCTCTGCCATTCAAAGGCGTCCGCCGCGTCGGCAGCGGTCAGGGGACGCAGTATCAGACGTTCCGTTTCAATCATAGCTTCAATAGAGTTCCACGATCACCAGCTCCGGGCGGTTATAGATGCGGGGCACGCGGACCGACTCCCGCGCAAGTCCGCGGCTGATGATCAGCGTCGTATCGCCGATTTGATATTCGCCGCCGGCGTATTTGGGAAACAGGCCCTGGCTGGTGGTAAATAAGCCGTTGAGGATTCCGGGAATGCGCCACTGGCCCCCGTGGGTGTGGCCCGAAAGCACCAGGTCGAAGCCACACTCGGCATAGAGATCGATGTATTCCGGGCGATGGGCCAGCAATATGGAAAAGCCATCCGTCCCGGCAAGGCTCCGCACCTGTTTCTGATATTCATCGGCATCCATGCCCCATGCCTCCGGATCGTCCACGCCGCAGAGGGTGAAGCGCTGACCATCCGCCACAAACCGCAGGGACTGACCGCCGAGGCGCTCTATGCCCAGCGCGTCCAGAATTTCCATCTGCCGGTCAAAGCGCTCCTTCCCGGACTTCTGCTCGTGATTGCCTGTGACATACCAGCAAGGATAGCGGCCCGCGATGCCCGCGAGGAAAGCTTCGGCGTTGTCGTCCGGCAACACGTGGTCGAAAATGTCCCCGCCCAGCAGTATGATGTCCGGGGATTCCGCGTCCACGGCGTCGATGAGCTCCCGCTGTCCCTCGCCATAGGCGCAGGAATGGAGGTCCGTCACCAGCGCGATGCGGACGGGCTCCGTGATTTCTCCGGCGTCGACGGCATAGTGAACCACATTCAGACGGTCGTCAAAGCCGGGGAGGATCAGCCCTAACAGCAGGGCCAGCAGCAGCGCCGCAATTCTCATGGGTATATTTCTCCATCAGGCGACGGTATAGCCGCGCTCCGAAAGCGCGCGCACCGCCCCTTTGAGGTTCTCTTCCTTCACCAATATATAATCCGTATTGTAGGTGGACACGGCAAATATGCCGATCTGCGCCTCGGCCAGTATCCCGGAGAGCTTCGACAGTATGCCCACCAGCGAAAAGTCCAGCGTGCCCTCGATGCGAAAGCCCCGCCAGCCGTCCTCGCGGGCGAGGGTACGCGCCGGGGTGTCGGCGGTCTCGCAGACCAGCGAAAGCTCCTCGTCGGTCTTGCCGATGAAATACAGGGGGCGGGACAGGTCGATTTCTGAGATGCTTTCCACCTTGCAGACCGTCAGCGCCTGGGGCAATACTTTGATCGTCATAGGCATCACCCGTTCTTCTTGCGCGCCTCGATCTTCTTGCGCGCCTCGGTGCCCAGCACCTTCTTGCGCATACGGATGGACTGGGGGGTGATCTCCACCAGCTCGTCGTCGTCGATGAACTCCATGGCCTCCTCCAGCGTGGGGATGTGGATGCCGGTGAGCTTCAGCGCTTCCTCGGCGGCGGCGGAGTTGCGGGAGTTGGTCATATGCTTCTTGCGGCAGACGTTGACGTCGATGTCGCCGGGGCGTGAATTTTTACCGATGATCATGCCGTTGTAGACCTTGACGCCGGCGTCGATGAACAGCTCGCCGCGGTCCTGGATATTGAACAGGGCGTAGGAGGTGGAGATGCCGTCCTCCCAGGCCACCAGCGCGCCGGAATTGCGGGTGGGGATGTCGCCCTTGACAGGCTCGTAGTCCTCAAACACGGAGGACATGACGCCCTCGCCCCTCGTATCCGTCAAAAACTCGCTGCGATAGCCGAACAGGCCCCGGGAGGGCACCAGGAATTCCAGCCTCATGCGATCCTCGCCGGTCATGCTTAAAAGCGTGCCACGGCGGCGTCCGATCTTGTCGATGACTGCGCCAGAGAACTCAGTGGGCACGTCGCAGACCAGGCGCTCGAAGGGCTCGCACTTCTCGCCGTCGATGTCCTTATAGAGCACCTCGGGCTTGGTCACGGCGAACTCGTAGCCCTGGCGGCGCATGGTCTCGATCAGTATGGACAGGTGCAGCTCGCCGCGCCCGTAGACCCGGAAGGCGTCGGTGGAATCGGTCTCCTCCACGCGCAGGGAAACGTCCGTCAGCGCCTCCTTCTCCAGCCTGCCGCGCAGGTGGCGGGAGGTGACGTAGGTGCCCTCGGTGCCCGCGAAGGGGCTGTCATTGACGCAGAAGGTCATGGAGATGGTGGGCTCGTCGATCTTCACGAAGGGCAGCGGCTCGGCCATGGCAGGATTGCAGATGGTGTCGCCGATGAGCAGATCGGTGAAGCCGGAGACGGCCACGATGTCGCCCACCTCGGCCTTTTCGCAGTTGACACGCTTCAAACCGTCGAACTCGAACAGCCCCGCCAGTCGGGTCTGGGGGGACACGAAGGAACTGCCGTAGACGCAGCGAATGGCCATCTGTCCCGCCTCGATGTGGCCCCGCTCGATGCGGCCCACGCCGATGCGACCCACATAGTCGTTGTAGTCGATGGTGGAGACCAGCAACTGGAGCTGGCCGTCGGGGTCGCCTTCGGGAGCGGGGATGTGCTCAAGGATGCAGTCGAACAGGGGGCGCAGGTCCTTGCCGGGCGTGTGCCAGTCCGTGGTGGCGGTGCCGGTGCGGCCGGAGGCGAAGATCACCGGGCTGTCGAGCTGCTCATCGCTTGCGCCCAGGTCGATGAGGAGCATCTGAGTCTCGTCCAGCACCTCGTCGCAGCGGGCGTCCGGGCGGTCCATCTTGTTGACCACGATGATGACCTTCAGATTCAGCTCCAGCGCCTTTTTCAGCACGAAGCGGGTCTGGGGCATGGGGCCTTCAAAGCTGTCCACCAGCAAGAGGACGCCGCTGACCATCTTTAAGACGCGCTCCACCTCGCCGGAGAAGTCCGCGTGGCCGGGGGTGTCCACGATGTTGATCTTTACGCCGTTGTAGTGGACGGCGGTGTTTTTGGAAAGGATCGTGATGCCGCGCTCGCGCTCCAGGTCGTTGGAGTCCATCACGCGGTCGGCCACCTGCTGGTTCTGGCGGAACACGCCGCCCTGCTTCAGCATCTCATCCACCAGCGTGGTCTTGCCGTGATCGACGTGGGCGATGATGGCGATGTTGCGAAGATCATTTCTGGTAATTTTCAAAGATAAGACCCCTTTTTAGTGTGTATGGAAAAATATCAATTAATTTGTCATTCGATTTCGTCGGCGGTCATGCGATCAGCGGTCTCGGCGAGGACAAGTCCCTCGTTGTTCTCCCCTGCCATCCTTATGGACCACTCGTTTTCAAACATCAGCACGGGGCGTCCCACGCGGTCCTCGGCGATGGCGACGGTGGAGGCCAGGCGCAGACGATCCAGGGGCTTGGGCGTCTCGACCACCCAGCGAACGAAGCGGAAGGGCATGTTTTCGCGGACGATGTTGACGCCGTATTCGGTCTTGAGCCGATATTCCAGCACGTCCATTTGCAGCACGCCGACCACGCCGGCGATCATCTCTTCCCTGCCGATGTTGGGGCGCTTGAAGGTCTGGATGGCGCCCTCCTGGCTCAATTGGTTGATGCCCTTTAGGAACTGCTTGCGCTTCATGGAATCCTCAGGGCTGACACGGCAGAAGAATTCCGGGGCGAACAGCGGTATGCCCGAATACCGGACAGGGCTGCCGGTGCAGATAGTATCGCCCAAGCGGAAGATGCCGGGGTCGAACAGGCCGATGATGTCGCCGGGGTAGGCCAGATCGACGCTCTCGTGCTCCTGTGCCATGAAGGTCTGGGGCTGAGCCAGCTTGATCCTTGAATTGCTGGAGGAATGCCACACGGTCATGCCCTTTTCAAACACGCCGGAGCAGACGCGCATGAAGGCGAGGCGGTCCCGGTGGGCGGGGTTCATGTTGGCCTGAATCTTGAAGATGAAGCCGGTGAACTTCTCGTCGTCCGGGGCGATGGGACCGACGCCCTCCGCCACCCTGGGGGTGGGCGACTTGGTGTAGCTCAAAAAGCGATTCAGGAAGGGCTCGACGCCGAAGTTGTTGGTGGCGGAGCCGAAGAACATGGGGGTGAGCTGGCCGGAGAGTATCTTCTCCATGTCGAACTCGTCGCCCGCCACGTCCAGCAGCTCGATGTCCTCCATGAGCTTTTCGTAGTAGGTCTGGCCGATCTTCGCGGGGCAGCCGGGGTCGTCGATGGAGACGGTCTCCACGTTCACCTGTCCCTGGCCGTGGTCGCCGCCGGAATACAGCTCGATGAGCCGGGTGTCCCGGTGATAGACGCCCTTGAAGTCGCCGTGGATGCCGATGGGCCAGTTGACCGGGCAGGAGCGTATGCCCAGCACCGATTCGATGTCCTCCATCAGCTCGAAGGGATCACGGCCCGTGCGGTCCATCTTGTTGATAAAGGTGAAGATGGGGATGGAGCGCAGGCGGCAGACCTTGAACAGCTTGATGGTCTGCTCCTCCACGCCCTTGGCGTTGTCGATCAGCATGACCGCGCTGTCCGCCGCCACCAGGGTTCTATAGGTATCTTCCGAGAAGTCCTGATGCCCGGGGGTGTCCAAAATATTGATACGGAATCCGTTATAGTCAAACTGCATCGCCGACGACGTGACCGAGATGCCGCGCTGCTTTTCGATCTCCATCCAATCGGAGGTGGCGTGGCGGGCGGCCTTGCGGGCCTTGACGGAACCCGCTTGGCGGATGGCACCGCCGTAGAGCAGCAGCTTTTCCGTCAGCGTCGTCTTGCCGGCGTCCGGGTGGGATATGATGGCAAAGGTGCGTCTGCGCGCCACCTCCGCGCTTAATTCGTGATGAGGCATGTTTTTTTCCTCCATAATAATCAATCGTTCACCCGTCCGTCAGACCGGCGTGCATATAATTCAACCTATATTTTAGTGTTTTGGTTTTTACCCTGTCAACCGTGCTTACAAATTGATTGCGTTAATAATATGAAGTGTCAGCAGGGACGGTTCTCTGTGACACTAAAATGTTGTCAAAGAGAACCGTCCCCGGTGACAACTTTTTCCCTTCTGGTAGAAGGTGTCAGTAGGGACGGTTCTCCACGACACCAAAAAGTTGTCAAAGAGAACCGTCCCTGATGACAACTTTTGGGGAAGCGCAACGAAAAACAGCAGCCTTTCGACTGCTGTTCTTCTATATTGTCAGAATTAGAAGCGATTCTGACGCTGGGCCTCGAAGCAGGCGCGGCAGTAGACCGGACGGTCACCGCGGGGCTGGAAGGGCACCTGGGTAGGCTGGCCACAGCCATCGCAGGTCACGTCATACATCTGACGCTCGCCACGATTGCCGCCGTTGGCAGCGCGACGGGCCGCGCGGCAGGCGGGGCAGCGGCCGGGCTCGTTCTGGAAGCCCTTATCAGCATAGAACTGCTGCTCGGAAGCGGTAAAAACGAATTCATTGCCGCACTCACGGCATACCAAGGTCTTGTCTTCGAACATGGAATGATTCCCTCCTAATAGTTGTGCCCATACGATGTATCAACCTTTGACGCCGAGTCCTTACATCGGTAGGGGTCCACCGGAGGGATACGGTTTCGAAGTTCCATAATCGGGGCTGAAGGTATTATAGCACATCCGTCCGCTTTTGTACACCCCCTCGCCGCCTTTTTTGACACAATTTTTTAACCGCTGTCGAAATGGGGGCGTTTCTTTTGCCGGTGCAACAGAATTTAGGGGGTTATTCCGCTTCTTCCGTCTGGGTGGGTTCCGACGCTGCAGGCGCGGAGGCTTCAGGGGTCGCGGGGGCATCGGGCTGGCCTTCGGGTCTCGGCTTGGCGGGACGGCGGCGGCGGTGCTCCTTTGTGGCATTGACGGGGGTCACGCCGCCATTCTCCTGGAGCTTCTCGAAGAACTGCTCGGTAGAGAGATTCTTGGGGGCCTTCTGGTGGGGATAGCGGCGGCGCTTGTTGTCCTCGGCCTCGCCCTCGGCGGCCTCCTGAGGCTCGGCAGGAGCCTCAGGGGCACGGCGGGGACGGCGCTCGGGGCGGGGTTCACGGACGGCGGCGGCATCGCCGGGGCCGGGGCGGCGGACGTCGTCGATGGGGTATTCCTTCACGTCGAAGGAATCGTCGTCCTGGCGGATGCGGACCTTGACGGTCTCCTTGATGACGTTGATGTCGGTGATGACGCCCACGCCGTCGGGGGTGACGATGTCCTTCCCCACTCTGGGCACGCGCTTCAATACCGCGTCATAGTTGTCCTGCTCGAATTTCAGGCAGCACATCAGCCGGCCGCACTGGCCGGATATTTTGGTGGGATTGAGGGAGAGGTTCTGCTCCTTGGCCATTTTGATGGACACGGGCTGGAAGTCGCCCAGGAAGGTGCCGCAGCAGATGGGACGGCCGCAGGAGCCCAGGCCGCCGAGCATCTTGGCCTCGTCGCGCACGCCGATCTGGCGAAGCTCGATGCGGGTCTTGAACACACTGGCCAGGTCCTTCACCAGCTCGCGGAAGTCCACACGGCCGTTGGCGGTGAAATAGAAGATGATCTTGGAGTTGTCGAAGGTGAACTCCACGCTGACCAGCTTCATATCCAGCTTGTGCTTGGCGATCTTCTCCTGGCACACCTTGAAGGCTTCCTGCTCGCGCTTCTCGTTGGTCTCGGCGCGGTGGATGTCCTCAGGGGTGGCGATGCGGATGACCTTGCGCAGCGGGCTGGAGAGCTGGGCGTCGTTCACCGTGCGGGAGCCGGTGACCACCTCGCCGTATTCCACGCCCCTTGTGGTCTCCACCACCACGCCGTCGCCGGGACGGGGCCAGATGTCGTTGGGATCAAAATAATAGACCTTGCCCGCCTTCTTGAAGCGGACGCCGATTACCGTTGCCATGAAAGGGAAGTCCTCCTGTAAGTTGGTTGCTTCAATATATTATATCAGATGAAAGTACATTTGCTCCAGCGCGTTGGGCCAGGAGACGTTGCTTGAAAGTTCCGCGCGGAGGCGTAGCACACCCAGCAGCAGGGCGCGGCCATCGAGTTTGAAGGCTTCGAGGCGCTTCTGGTCGAAGGTCTGATAGGGCGTCTGGCCGGACTGGACGGCCATGCGGTCGCGGGCCCACAGCTCCATGATTTCGAGGATGGTGCTCTCCGTGCCCTTGTCATCCTCCAGCATGGTGGCGGCAGGGGCCACGGAGGCGGGACCGGAGAGGGTTTCCAGCGATTGCAGGACCCTTTCGCGGAGGGCCATATATTCATTATCCTTATCCAGCTCCAGCGCGCGCCCCACAGAACCCTGGGCCATGCCTGAGAGCATCCCGGCACGGTTTTCGGGAAGGCCGCGGCGGGCCAGCACGGCGGCGCAGTCCTCCACGGATAAATCAGAGAAGCGGACGGTCTGGCAGCGGGACAGTATCGTGGGAAGGATTGCCCCCGGCGCGTCGGAGATCAGGAAGAACATGGCGTCGCCCGGCGGGGTCTCCAGCGTCTTGAGCAGGGCGTTCTGGGCGGCGGGGGTGAGCTTTTCGGCCTGCTCGATGATGGCGATGTGCCGCCCGCCCTCGTAGGGGCGCATGGCGAGGTAGTCGATGAGCTCACGCACGGCGTCCACGCCGATGGTCTTTTTCTCGGGCCGCACGGTTCTGACGTCGGGATGGGACCCCGCCTCAAACCGCTTGCAGGCGGGGCAGACCCCGCAGGGGCGCGGCTCATCCCCCTTGCAGAGCATCGCCTGGGCGAACATCGCCGCCATGGTACGCTTGCCGGAGCCGTGGGGGCCGGTGAAAAGCAGGGCATGAACAATGCGCCCGGCTTGAACCGAACGCATCAGCTGTTTCAGCCTGTCACCATAGCCGACAAATTCCGATAGCTTCATGAGGGGAAGCGGGCTCAGAACTTGGCGAACTGCTCGACATCCAGCACGAACACCGTCGCGCCGCCCACGGTGACCTCGATGGGATAGGGCACGAACACGCCGGTGGCGCCGGAGATGGGCGCAGGCGACGTGGCGATCTGCTTGCGGCTCTTGCACACCTTCTCCACGATGCCCATGGCGTTCTCGAGACGCTCGTTCTCCACGCCGATGAGCAGCGTCGTATTGCCGGAGCGAAGGAATCCGCCGGTGGTAGCGAGCTTGGTCACCCGAAAGTCGTCCGCCATCAGATGGCTGATCAGGCGGGAAGCGTCCTCGTCCTGAACAATGGCGATGATAAGCTTCATGGAGGATCCCCCTTTATCATTTCTTTACAGGCACATTATACACGACTTCGGGGAAATATGCAATATTTTTTTGTGAGGGACGGACGGATAAACGGGGATTTGTCGGGGAGTTTGTTCGAGACCACCTCATCCGCCCTCACGGGCACCTTCCCCTCAAGGGGAAGGCAAGGGGCTGGGTTACCGGTACCCAAAAGCCTTCCCCTTGAGGGGAAGGTGGCGC
>CACZXF010000056.1 GCA_902785105.1 uncultured Eubacteriales bacterium
GTGGTTCGCTCTTCGTTTTTATTATAGCGCGAAGGGGCGGGTTTGTCAAGGCTTTGGGAAAAAGAACCGGCCCCAGCCTCGGTTGAGGCGGGGGCCGGGGTGGGGTGGGACGCGGGACGCGCCCGCCGCCGCGCCTGCTTCCCGGAGCAGGTCGGCGGGGCGGTCAGGGGTCCGTGTGAAACAGCTCATTTGACAGAAAATGTGTCAAGGAGAACCGTCCCCAGTGACATATGAAACGCGCGAAAGAAATCGGGCAGGAAGCCTAACCAGACGGGAGGGGGGAGCCTTCGGGCTCCCTTTCCCTTGGGGGAGAATTGCCCTTGTACCTGTTTACTGCCCTTCCACTGGAAGCGGCGGAATCGGTGGTAATAGGGCATTAAGGACAGAGTGGCGATGGAGGGCAAAAAAAACACCCAAGCCATCCCGGAGGCTTGGGTGTTGGTCAGGACGGAAGAACCGTTCCCGTGTCATCGGTTGGAAGCAGGTGACAGTAGAACCATCCGTGTAATCGATTAGTTTCTATCAGCTACCAAAAGCAACGCTTTTAAGTGCGCCATCTTCGTAGGTGAAAACAAGTTTCTTGGTAGAGGAAGTGCCAGGATCTTTGGGAGCATCAAAAGGCAGGTCTCCAGCCTGATTGCTCCAATCGTTTGCCTGTTCCGTCTTAATGATAACATTGCTAACGGTGACAGTACCAGCAGTTCTGCTATATACAGCATTGCCAGTGTCACTTTCAGTCAGGAATGCAGTCTGAGCTTCTGCATAAGCAGAACGCATATTAGCAACGGACGTAGCGTCACGGCTCTTCTCGAGCTGGTTTGTGAACACCGGGATGGCGACGGCAACCAGCACGGCGATGATCGCGACGACGATCAGCAGCTCGGCCAGGGTAAAGCCCTTCTTGTTATTCTTCCTCATGGGGTATCATCCTTTCTACATGTAGAATGGGTCAAGACTCGCACAGCTAACGGCCGCTCGCTGCAGGAGTCGGATTCGTTGGGCCCTGATCGCGCCGCCTATGTATTCGATGGGGCGGGCGCGGGTCGTGGGCCTTATATATTCAGGCCGCCGGGAACAGCCGGAATATCGTTGTGTGGGGACGGGGGGTTCACCTCATCCGGCGCTTCGCGCCACCTTCCCCTCAAGGGGAAGGCTTTTGGGTTACGGGGGACCTCATCCGACCCGCTTCGCGGGCCACCTTCCCCAACGGGGGAAGGCTTTTGGGGTTACGGGGGTTTGTCGGGTAGGTTGCTTGTAGGGGCGGCGTTGCGCCGCCCGCCCTGCGGGATGTGCGCGTCGTTGGTACGTGCGGGCGGCGAAACGCCGCCCCTACAGGGTTAGACGAAAATTTTGACGATCAACGAAATGCCTGTCCTTCAATGCGTCAACTGTTGGCTGCGGCGCTGGTCTGGGGGAGACCGGCGTCGGGGGTGCCGCCGACCATGGTTTCGTAGAACGTGGCGGAGGCACTGAGGGTGACGGTGAGGTTGTTGTCCACCCTGCACTGCATGTCGCCCACGAGGCAGCGGTTTTTGCCGGTGCAGAGCTTCATGATGATGTCCTGCGCGGCCTGATAGCTGGGGCAGGTGTATTGCAGTGTGAAGCTGCGGCGGATCTGGTCGCCGCTGCGGGTGACGTTGGCGAAGGAGATGGAATACCTGATGGTGTCGGCGAGGATGTCGTTTAAGAAGGCGACCTCCTCCTTGCTGTTGTTGTAGCTGGCCATCCAGGAGAGGTTGCCCTCCGCCTCCAGCTGGTCCAGGCTGTTCTGGATGCCAGAGAGCGTGGTCAGCCGGGCCTGCAGGGCGTCCATCTGGGTCTGATACATTTTGACGTCCGCCTCATTGTTGGCGATGGTCTGGCGGACGGTGGTATCGACGAAGCGATAGTACACCAGGCCCAGCAGTATCAGCACCAGCACGATGATCAGCACCCGCTCGGCCAGGGTGAAGCTGCGGCTCATGATCTTCATGACGCGGCCACCTCCTCCGCCGGGGGCTGCTGCAGATAGATGGTCAGCCGGGCGTCCACCACGCCGCCGGCCTCCAGCAGCTTGTCCTTCTTGGCCGTGACGATGGTGCAGCTGTCCACGATGGGGCTGTCCTCGATGGTGTGGGCCAGGTTGTTGAGGGTTTGCAGCGTGTTGCCGGTGACGTCCATGGTCATCAGATTGCCGCTGACGCTCCAGGAGCTGATGGTGTATTGCGGGGGGAAGACCTCCCACATCTCCTTCAACAGGTTCCGGTTGAAGTCGTTCAGCGAGAGCCGGCCGGTGAGATAGCGGTTGATCTGATTGCCGATGCGATCGGCGATCCGCGCCATCTTCTCCGGGGAGGCGGTCTCGGGGAGGGTCTTTTCCACCAGTCCCAGCACCTGGGCACGGTCCACCAGGCTCAGCTCCGCCTGGGTCATGCCCGCCAGGGTGTAATGGGCGTAGGTGGTCTCAATGTCGCCATAGGTGTCGATGGCCTCCATGGCCTTGTCGAGATCGGCCTTGAGCTGGGCGGCCTTGCCCGCCGAGGCGTTCATGGCGATCAGGCGGTCCGCCACCAGATATTTGCTGAACAATCCCGCCAGCACCAGGATGATGAGTATGCCCAGCACCGCGTGCAGCGGGTTGATCTTGTCTTCATCAATTAATACGAGGTTGATCGTCCGCTTCGACGGCACGCGGCCCCGGAGGCCCTTCTTGCCGCCCTGCTTTGGCTTTTTCTTCTTTTCTGCCGCCACGGTTTGCCTCCACTTCCGGGGGGATGGCCCCCTTAGTTTTCCCTTCCGGCAGGTGAAGGGAGATGGTCAGGGTTGATGATTTTGAATTTAGCAGGGAGACATACTCCCTCCGGCCCGCTTCGCGGGCCACCTCCCTCTGAGAGGGAGGCTTTGGGGCGGGCGGCGAAACGCCGCCCCTACAGGGGCAGTGCGTTTATCTTACGCCATCGCGATGCCGATGGCCTGGGTGTAGCTGTTGCATTCCTCGATGTCCTCGCCATCGGGCACCAGCTCGGAGGCGGGGTGCATCTGTATATTGAGCATATCGCCGATGGTCTCGGCCAGGGGCGCGATGACCGCGCCGCCGCCGCACAGCCACAGGTCGGACAGGGCGCTGTTGGGGTTGCTGAACCGATAGAAGTTCAGCGCCCGCATCAGCTCCACCGCGATGTTTTCATAGGCCGTGGCGCAGACCTCGCTCTGCTGGCAGTTTTCGTAGTTGGTCATCAGGTAGGTGTGGGCCAGGTGGACGTCCACGCCGTAGGTGTCCGCGATGACGTCGTCCAGGGTGGAGAGGCCCACCTCCAGCGCGCGGGTGGCGACATGCCGGTCGTTCTTGAACATGTACATGCGCACCTCGCTGTAGCCGAGATCCAGTATGCCGTATTCGTCGCCCAGTTCGCTGAGCTCCGCCTGTCGGGCGCGGATCAGGGATATGTAGGCGCACAGCGCCGGGGCCGTCATGACCAGCTTCAGACCCGCCTTGCGCAGGATCTCCGTCATGTCCTCCAGCACCGCCTTCAGCGTGCCCACGGCCATCAGCTCCATGGTGCCGCTGCCCTCGGCTTCCCCTTCCTCCTCGGCGGACTTTTCGTCCGCGGCGCTGTCCTCCGGGGTGTTCAGCACGGCATAGTCGAAAACGTAATCCTTCAATTCGCCGGTGATGTAATCGTTGAATTCGAAGGGCAGGTTGTATTCCAGTTGGTCCACGGTCATCCAGGGCATTTCCACGTTCTTTATGAAGGTGATGTTGTTCGGCAACACGATGGCCGCGCGGCCGGCGCGGATGCCGTTTTCCTTCATGGTCGTCCGCAACAGCTCCGTCATGGATTCGCGGGAGGTGATCCGCCCCTCGCGCAGCAGGTTCTCCGGCATCTTCGCCGAGGCGGTCTTGATGACCTTCCCGCCCTTCACCAGCGCGAGCTTTAATTGATCGTGCCCGATGTCGATCCCAAGAATCGTTTTAGCCATTGCGTCGACCTCGATATTATGTAGAAATTCAGCCCAGCAGGCCCATGTACCAGTTCACCAGCGGTTCGCCGTACAAGAGCATCAGGGCCGTGGCCGCGGCGATGGAGGGGCCGAAGGGGAAGGCCTTTCCACTGCCGCTCAGAATCGCGTGGAATATCAGGCCCAGTATGCAGGCCAGCGCCACGGCGAACAGCGTGCCGATGAAGCCCAGATACAGGCCCACCACGCAGAAGAGCTTGATGTCGCCGCCGCCCAGCGTGTCCCGGCCCATCACCTTATCCATGATGAGGGAGATGGCCAGCAGTCCGCCGCCATAGAGCAGGCCGGAGAGCAGGTGGAGCCCCGCGTCCCGCCAGCCTGCGAACGTGAAGGGCAGGAAGACCAGCCATATGACCGCCGCCGCGATGTGGCAGCCGTCCGGGATGATCATGTCGTCCAGGTCCGTCAGCGTCAGCAGGAACAGCACGCACAGAAACAGCCAGTTCCGCAGGCACAGCGGCGTTAAGTCGAAGCGAAGCAGGCAAAGCACCGAGATCAGCGCGAAGCACAGCTCCGTCAGCGGATAGCGCATGGAGACCTTTTCGCCGCACCACTTGCAGCGGCCCCTCTGCATGACCCAGCTGATCACGGGGATCAGCTCCAATACGCCCAGCGGATGCCCGCACGTCGCGCAGTGGCTCCTTCCACTGATAAACGATTCTCCGCGCACGATGCGCCACGCCGCGCAGTTCAGAAATGAACCCAGCACAGCGCCCAGCGCCGCCGCCAGTATCACACAGAAGATCATCATCGGCCGGTATTCATAGATGGACATACACATCATCCCCCAGCCAATTCTCCACCTTCATTCTATACGATTGGATATCTAATGTCAAGTAAAAATTAACATTAGATATTAGATCATAGCGATATCGAAATTAGAGGAAATGGGAGAAGGGCAATCCCTAAATCTTGCGCTCTGACTTCAGCCGCTCCACCAGCCGCTCCACCGGCAGCTCCTCCCATTCCACCACCTCGATGCCCAGCTCGGCGGCTCGGCGGCGCATGGGAGCGCGGTTCCTGGTGGCGAGGGCGGCGGTGGCGATGATGGCGCGGGAGCCCTTGCCGCCGAAGCGGTCCCGGAGGATGGCCAGCTCGTTGAGGGCCTCGGTGCGGATCTCGCTGGTCTTGCAGCTGATGAACACCGGGCGGATGCCGCGGACGGCCACCACGTCGATCTCGTTGCTGACGCCGTCCCGCTGATTCGCGCCGCCCTGCCAGTTGACCACCGCGGAGAGCACCACGTCGTCAAAGCATTCCGCGGCCAGGCAGGCGCGAAAGACCTGCAATTCCAGCACCGCGCCGATGTCCCGCAGCCAGAAGCGGATGGTCTCGTCGGGGAAGCGGAAGGACACGGTGTCCTCGGTCCATTCGAGGTCGCAGATCATGCCCGCCGCCACCAAATCTTCCATAAATTGGACGTCCGCCGCCACTCTTTTGTTCCCGGCCTTGGCCTCCCTTTTCCCGCAGGCGTCAAGCATGCCCGGCTCGGCGGAGGAGATGCGCTGTATGAAGCTGATCTGACGGTTCCATATGCGGCGGTGGCTGGCGTAGACGGCGAACAATTTGTCGATCATGTCCAGCCGCCCTTTCAGGTCGTCGTTGTCCTCCCGCCCCGGCAGCAGCGTGCCGCCGGCCATCAGGAAGCAGGACCGCGCGTCCAGCCGCACCTCGCAGGGCAGACCCCGGGCGAAGGGCGCGTTCTTGATTTCGAAAAAGGCGGACTTCTTGCGGCTGTAGGTGAAAACCGGCGTGTCCCCGGAGACGGACCCCGCCGCGAACAGCGTGGCGTCCGTGCCCCCGGCGATGTCGATGGCGCAGTCCCTGTGGGTCTCCAGTATCTCCCGAAGCGTCCGCTCTACTTTGATAGCGTCCACCATGCTCACAGGGATGAACGTCAGCTTCACCGGACAGCCCCGATGCTCGAAATACTGCCGGAGTGACCGCCGCAGCGCCCGGTTCGCCTCCACCTCCGGCGGGCAGATCATGATCGTCTCACGGGGGCGAAATACCTCCGTCGCCAGCACGTTGTTGATGGGCCTCTCGTCGTATAATTCTATGAGGGTCTGCATGGGGGAACACCTCCGGGGGATGATTTTGAAAAATGTGTCACCGGGGACGGTTCTCTTTGACACATTATTTGATGTTTCCAAATACGATGTCTGTCAGCCGCTTCAGCTCCTGCCAGGCGGGGGTGTGGGACATGGACGAGGTCAGCTCGAGGACGGATTCGTAATACCAGCGCTGCTGGGCGGGGTCCTTCATGTTGAAGGCGTTCCACAGGGCGTCGCCCTTGACGAGCCACTGGCGGTGGAAGGAGCGCATGTTGGAGAGCTTGTCCGAGATCCAGAGGATGGTGACGGCGGGGTCGTCGCTCTCCCGGAGCACTTTGAGGGAGTCCTCCTTCCGCGCGCGCCATGTGGCGGAGCGGGGCAGGCCGTCGCGCTTGTCCTCGGTCTCGTGGCCCACCAGCGCGGCCACGCGGGGGCCGAAATTCCTCTCAATGTCCTCGATGGTGGCGTCGGTGTCCTCCACCGTGTCGTGCAGCATCGCCGCCGCCAATATCTCCCGGTCCTGGGTCATCGTGGCCGCGATGGCCGCCGCCTCCATCGGGTGGAGTATGAAGGGGATGTCCTCCTTCTTGCGCACCGCGCCTTCATGGGCGTGAATCGCAAATTCCGCCGCGCGTTCAAATAAATCCATGGTGATCGCCTCCGGTGTTCTCTTTGATAGATAGGGATTTGTCGGGGAGTTACCCGCCTCTCCTGTAGGGGCGGCGTTGCGCCGCCCGCCGGGTAGTACGATGCGTTTCGTTAGGGGCGGGCGCCGAAACGGCGCCCCTAGCCCCTACAAGGTTGGTTTGACTCCCCTACAAATTCCAATTTGTCGCTCTGTTTACTTCTTAAATATGAACCTCTTGCTGAAAACATAGTTCAGCAGTATGACCAGCACGTTCGACGCCACCTTTACCCCCAAATCCCACAGATTCCGGGCCGGGGCGGGGATGAGGCGGGGGCCGATGACCTCCACGGCGACGTGCATGATGCCTTCATCTAATACGCCTGTCACCGCGCGTCCGCCCACGAAGGCGGCAAATTCCCGGAGCATCGCCTTTCCCCGGCTGCGGCTCTCAAAGACCCAGCGCCGGTTGGTGACGTAGGCCACCGCCACGGACACCGCCCAGGCGATGGCGTTGGCCAGGTCGCTTTGCATGTGAAGGACCGTGTGCAGCAGGGCGTAGGTCAGTATGTTCACCGCCGTGGTCACGCCGCCGAAGAAGAGATAGGCGAGCTGCTCCCGGTACTTCTTTATAAAGGACTGCAAAGGTATTACCTCCGTTGACAAATTGGAATTTGTTGGACAATTCATAATTCATAATGCGTAATGCGTAATTATGAGAATGCTGACACGATAGGTATTTTCCAATTACGCATTATGAATTATGAATTACGCATTACCCCGATAAATCCCTGTTTATCCAATAACTCAAACTCAATTCTCAAAACAACCGCACACGGAAAGTCAAACCATTATCCCATTATACGCACAAACGTATGCTATAATAGCCCCCGAGGTGATTACATTGCGATGGGACATCGGGATTGACCTGGGCACGCAGAACGTGCGCGTGGCGGAGCTGAAAAACGGGCCGGTGCTGGACATGCCGGCGTGCATGGCCTTCCGGGAGGGGCGGGTCTCCCCCATCTGCGCCGGTGAGATCGCCCAGCGGCTCATCGGGCGCTGCTGCGAGGGCGTGGAGGTCTGCTATCCCCTCTCCGACGGCGTGTTGGAATCCAGCTTCTATGCCGAGCGGCTGTTCCACTGGCTGTTCCAGAAATCCGATGCCCTGAAGCGGCGCAGGCACTACCGGGCCATCATCGCCTGCCAGCCCTTCGCCCGGCCCGTCCAGCGGGACGCATTGCTCAACGCCGCCATCGAGGCCGGCGCGGCCGAGGCCATGCTGGTGCGCTCCGACGTGGCTTCCGCCCTCGGCGCGGGGCTGGACATCTCCGCCCCCGAGGCCAAGTTGCTGATCGACGTGGGCGCGGGCAAGGTGTCCGCCACGCTGTTTACATACGGGCGCGTGGCGGCCTACGGCTACATCCCCTACGGCCTGAACCGCATCGACGACCGCATAAAGAGCATCATGCGCGTGAAATACGGCTGCCGCATCGGCTGGGCCGCGTCGGCGGAGATCAAGCACACCCTCGGCAACGCCATGCCTGACAAGGCCCCCAAGGACATCATCATGCACATGATCGGCATCAACATGGCCGAGCGCCTGCCCATGACCTTTGACATCGAGACCCAGCCCGTGCTGGATGCCTGCGACGACGTGGTGACGGAGATCGCCCGGATGTGCGCCGCCGTGGTGGACGCCGCTCCCGAGGGCCTCGCCGCCGACCTCAACGACGCGGGCGCCGTCCTCGCCGGGGCCGGGGCCGCCATGACCGAGCTGGACCGCCGCCTGGGCCAGGCCCTGGGCATCCCCTGCCGCGTCGCCGATGCCCCCGCCACCTGCGCCGCCCGCGGCATGGCGAAGATCATCGAGGACCCCGCGCCATGGGCCGCGATGATGGAGGGACATCAGACAAGGTCGGTGTGGAGATAATAGAATGGGAAATGGGGAATGGATGAGGAAATCCTCCGGATTTCTTTTTATTAATGGGTCACCAGGTTTCCATATTAATCAAAACAAATCCGAAAGGATTTGCACCTTCATTCCCCATTCCCCATTTCCCATTCCCCATTATACCTCTCCAATTGTACCCCGCCCTCGGTCAGCATCTGCAATGCAAACTCATCCGGATAGCCCTGCTCGTAGACCACGCGCCTGATGCCGGCATTGACGATCATCTTGGCACAGAGCACGCAGGGCTGGTGGGTGCAGTAGAGGGTGGCCCCGTCGATAGAGCTGCCCAGGCGGGCGGCCTGTATGATGGCGTTCTGCTCCGCGTGGACGGCGTAGCACAGCTCGTGGCGCGTGCCCGAGGGGATGCCCAGCTTCTCCCGGAGGCATTCCCCCCGCTCCACGCAGGTCCTGATGCCCGCCGGCGCGCCGTTGTAGCCCGTGGTCACGATCCGCTTGTTCTTCACGATCACCGCGCCCACCTTCCGGTTGGCCTTGTAACAGCTCGCCCAGTTCGCAATGACCCCCGCCAGCTCCATAAACCGCTGATCCCACTTGTCCATGCGGGCACCTCCCTATAAATAATGTTTCTATTCTAAGTATAACACACCGCATTTCCTATGTAAACGTTTGAAAAAATAATTCCATGACTTGTCCATGTCGCATCGCTGTCGGGCGGGCGGCGAAACGCCGCCCCTACAGGGTTTGTTCGCGTTCCATCCCCCTTTATTAATCAAAAAGCTGTATTTCCGCCCATGATATGCCGTTTTACCAATATTTAACGGCTATTTCCGTTCAAAACCCCTTGATTTTCCCATATAAAACGGTTAAACTATCCTCTGCAAGGGTTAGCACTCAAAACTAAAGAGTGCTAACAAGCCAACAGACATTCAAACCATGGAGGTATGAGGAATATGAAGATCAAGCCTTTGGGCGACCGCGTGGTCATCAAGAACCTGGAAGCCGAGGAAACCACCCGCGGCGGCATCATCCTGACGAATTCCGCGAAGGAGAAGCCCGTGATGGCGGAGGTCCTGGCGGTAGGTCCCGGCGGCAACGTGGACGGCAAGGAGATCGTGATGCACGTGGCCGAGGGCCAGAAGGTCATCTACAGCAAGTACGCCGGCACCGAGGTCAAGCTGGACGGCGAGGAATACATCATCGTCCGTCAGTCTGACATTCTGGCGGTCGTGGAGTAAGGGGCGCTGCCCCTTACAACCCCGCCAAAGGGGATTGAATCCCCTTTGGAAACCCCCAGTTGCCGCTCACGCGGCAGGGTTGAGTAATAAATAAGAAATCGTTCCCCGCGCCGTCAGGCGCGGTAAATGGGATTCTCAAGGGACTGGTCCCTTGAGCAGGGGGTCCAGGGGGACGGCGTCCCCCTGGCGTAACCCCCCGACATGAAGGAGGAAACAATAATGGCAAAGCAGATCAAATACGGCGAGGACGCTCGCAAGGCATTGCAGACCGGCATCGACGCGCTGGCCGATACCGTTAAAATCACCCTGGGCCCCAAGGGCCGCAACGTTGTGCTGGACAAGAAGTTCGGCGCTCCGCTGATCACCAACGACGGCGTGACCATCGCCAAGGAAATCGAGCTGGAGGACCCCTTTGAGAACATGGGCGCGCAGCTCGTGCGCGAGGTCTCCGTCAAGACCAACGACGTGGCCGGCGACGGCACCACCACCGCCACCCTGCTGGCCCAGGCCATCGTCCACGAGGGCCTGAAGAACGTCGCCGCGGGCGCGAACCCCATGATCGTCAAGAAGGGCATCGAGCAGGCCACCGAGACCGCCGTGCAGGCCCTCTCCGCCATGTCCAAGCCCATCGAGAGCCAGCAGGAGATCGCCCAGGTGGCGTCCATCTCCTCCGGCGATGAAGAAGTCGGCCATCTGATCGCCGACGCCATGGAGAAGGTCGGCAAGGACGGCGTCATCACCGTCGAGGAATCCAAGACTATGAAGACCGAGCTCAACGTGGTCGAGGGCATGCAGTTCGATCGCGGCTACGCTTCCTCTTATATGTGCACCGATATGGAAAAGATGGAAGCCGTGCTGGACAACCCGCTGATCCTCATCACCGACAAGAAGATTTCCAACATCCAGGAGATCATCGGCCTGCTGGAGCAGGTGGTGCAGCAGGGCAAGAAGCTGCTCATCATCGCCGAGGACGTCGAGGGTGAAGCCCTGGCCACCCTGGTGCTGAACAAGCTGCGCGGCACCTTCACCTGCGTCGCCGTCAAGGCCCCCGGCTTCGGCGACCGCCGCAAGGCCATGCTCCAGGATATCGCCATTCTCACCGGCGGCCAGGTCATCACCGAGGAGCTGGGCCTCGAGCTGAAGGAAGCCACCATTGATATGCTCGGCTCCGCTCGCCAGGTCAAGATCGACAAGGAAAACACCGTCATCGTCGAGGGCGCCGGCCAGGCCGACGAGATCAAGGCCCGCATCGCCTCCATCCGCAGCCAGATCGAAGTCACCACCTCCGATTATGACCGCGAGAAGCTCCAGGAGCGCCTCGCCAAGCTGTCCGGCGGCGTGGCCGTCATCAACGTCGGCGCCGCCACTGAGGTCGAGATGAAGGAGCGCAAGCTCCGCATCGAGGACGCCCTGGCCGCCACCCGCGCCGCAGTCGAAGAGGGCATCGTCCCCGGCGGCGGCACCGCGCTGCTCAACACCGCCACCTCCGTGAAGAAGCTCCTGGCCGAGACCACCGGCGACGTCAAGACCGGCGTCCAGATCGTCCTGCGCGCCCTGGAGGAGCCCGTCCGCCAGATCGCCAAGAACGCCGGCGTCGAGGGCAGCCTGATCGTCGAAAAGATCAAGTCCCGCAAGTCCCAGACCTACGGCTACGACGCCGCGAAGGACGAGTACACCGACATGATGGAGCGCGGCATCGCTGACCCCACCAAGGTCACCCGCTCCGCCCTCCAGAACGCCGCCTCCGTCGCCGCCATGGTCCTCACCACTGAGTCCCTGGTCACCGACATCCCCGCCCCCGAACCCGCGGCTCCCGCCGGCAACCCCGGCATGGGCGGCATGTATTGATAGACAACCCACAAAAAAGCGCGTCCCGCATCAATCAGGGACGCGCTTAAATTTTCCCCGCCCATAAAAAACTTTGCCTCAAAGGGAATGCCGTTGATGCGGTTGATCTGAACCCCCGTCCCCCATCTGACTCCAGAAACAAAACGCCTCAACCCCGCTGTATCCCTGTAGGGGCGGCGTTTCGCCGCCCGCCCCCGTCCTCCAAAAGCCTTCCCCCGCTGGGGAAGGTGGCGCGAAGCGCCGGATGAGGTCCCCCGTAACTCCCAAAAGCCTTCCCCTCCGAGGGGAAGGTGCCCCGAAGGGGCGGATGAGGTGGCTTCCCCGCCAAGCTGTATTCCCCGCCACACTAAAGCCCCACATTTCCCCCATTGACTTTCCAGTGCTCATGGGGTAAAATAGTCTTATCATAGGCTACATCTATACATTTCCAGGCAAAGGGGGACAGCGCCATGCAGGCGATCCGAAATAAACTGAAGACCCAAAAGGGCGCGTCCATCACCTTCGCCCTCCTGCTGTTCCTGGTCTGCGCCGTGATCAGCTCCGTCGTCATCGTCGCCGCCACCACCGCCGCCGGCCGCATGAGCCAACTCCCCCAAATGGACCAACGCTACTACGCCGTCACCTCCGCCGCCAACCTGCTGCGAAGCGAAATTGATAGAAAAAGAGTGTCAGTGGAATTTAACAAAATTGACGGAACTTCAGAAATTATTAAATTAGAATCTTTGGATAAGGAAGGCAATGCTACTCCAGTAACGATTCCTGAAAGCAGTTCTTTTAATCTGCTGATTAATGCTTCTACTGAAATGGCAGAGATATTGAACGATGAAACACACATTTTGTCAGAGGAGTACAAGGTCACTCTAAGTGATATGGATGATTTAGCAAAATGTAGTATAAAGGAAACTCTGGGAAAGGACGGCATGCTAACTTTTTGGATAAGCAATATAAATAGTGACCCCGAAGATACTCGTGTTTACAACCTTTGTATTGTGTTTTATCCGAATATTAAAGAGACTATTTCTGCAACTGACCCAAATAAAACTCATATTGTGCTCACCTGGCAGTTCCACAGTATGAGAAAAACAAAAATCAGTTAAGTTTCTTTAGCTAATAAGGAGGAGTTCTGCAATGTGGGGAAAAATACGAATTAAACTGATCAGGCAAAACGGTGAGACAATTGGTGAAACATTGGTTGCACTATTGATTTCTTCATTAGCTCTTCTGATGTTAGCAGGGGCTATCAGTGCGGCATCTCGTATGATAACTGTTAGCAACAACAAAATGAAAGAATATTACATAAATGATCGTGCATTGGTTGAACTCAGAACCTTAGAAGAAGCAAAAAAAATAGAAAGTGGCAGTGTAACAGTAAATATTGAGAATAATACAAATGCAACCCATGCCCAAGGATTTCCCGTTAATTATTATAAAAATAAAGAATTTGACAGCATAACACCAATTGCCTACGGTTTATAAAGAAGGGTTTATTATGAAGCAAAGATTGACAAAACCGGATGGTTTTACACTGGCAGAAACTCTGTTGGCAGTGCTTATTCTCCTGTTAGTTTCTGGTATAGTGGCGACAGGTGTACCCGTGGCAAGAAATGTTTATTATAAAACCGTCCTTAGTGCAAATGCTCAGGTGATGTTATCTACGGCTGTCACCGCTCTGCGGGATGAATTGGGAACTGCATGGAAAGTTGAAATATTAGATGAAAATAATATCAGGTATTATAGCGCTGAAACAGGATGGAAATCTATTATGACTTTGAAAATGGAGAAACCTGCAACTGACAGCAAAGGGAGGGAATATCTCCCTATCTCAGTTTCCGAATATGTTACTATAACGAATGGGAATATGGAATTTTCCAGTACTCCAAATGCTCCCCATTCTTTGGTACCGGATAAAAATTCCGATATGTTTGTCCGTGGTTCGGCATTCAAATGCAGCAATGGTAATATTGTTTTAGAAACATTGGAAGTTGTATTAAAGGATGATATAAGTATCAAGTTAGCAGATTTGTCAGATGTTATTATTAGTGTTGTTTCAGACGATGTAAAAGATCTAAGCTCTGGGGGCGGTGTTTGATATGAAGAAAACGCGAAAAATCAGCGGTTTTACAATGGCCGAACTGTTGATCGTGGTGGCAATCATAGCGGTTCTAAGCAGTGTAGGCTTTATTGCCGTGCAAAATCATAAAAAGAATCTTGATTTTTTGGAGAACGAAACTATAGCAAAGGAAATATTCGTTGCGGCTCAAAACCATTTGACCATGGCAAATAGTCAGGGTTATTTGGATGTTGATGTTGACGAAGCTACATTGCTAAGCCCAATTGATACAGAAAAAGCTCAACAAATCCATGTCGTTACTAATACAGAATCCAAGTATGATAAAATGCTTGGTTTAATGTTGCCTTTTGGCTCTATTGATGAAACCATACGTGCAGGTGGACGTTATTATATTCGATTTCAAACCAATCCCGCACAGGTTTTGGATGTATTCTATTGGGCTTCAGGAGATGTTACTTATAATAATTCATTACTTGAATTACGGGATAATGCTAATAATCGAAAGAATAATGACCCCATGATTGGATGGTATGGCGGTGTAGGAGTCGTTTCGATGGGAAAATACATGCTTAATGCTCCAACTATCAAGGTCATCAATGGGGAAATGCTTAGTGTAGAAGTTACTGATAACAATGATACAAATATTGAAGAAATACAGAAGCTAAACCCAATATTGAAATTGATTGTTGAGGGTAATGATAGCCATGCGCAAATTTCTTTTCTAATAAAACGACCTGGTGTGACGGAAGGGTCCTTTGTTACCCCATCATTCGTTGCAGGAAGTCGATTTTCGGAAAAAAACGATGTTTCAAATAAATATACAATAGTCCTTGATGATATTACATCACAGGATATGCATTTCGTCAATTTGAATGAAGCTACCAGTGAAACCTCTGGAGCGGAAGAAATTGAATTGGCAAAAGATGTTTATTCAAATTCAAAAATACAGTTTAGGCCCGGCGAAGATATAACGATATATGCGGTAGCGTATAGTAATAGTGAACTGTCAAATATTGCATATAGCAGTTCATGGACTACTAATAGTCTATATGCAAGTATTGAAGAATATAAGGAAACAGATGAAATTGGAAATATTACAAAGACAGGAAAAGAGGCCATTATTGCGAATTTCCGGCATTTGGAAAATCTGGATGTGGACATTTCAAAAGTAGATGTAAATGCGTTGGAATTTGACCATGCCAAGCAAATTGATAATTTGGATTGGAATGAATTCAAAAAAGCAATTAATAAAGAATCCCCAGACAATGTTGTAATTACGTATATTTCAACTGGAAGTACAGGGATTTCTACCGATAAAGCTACAGAAGCAGGGACATACAAGCCTGTTAATGTCTTATATTTGTTGACTTATGATGGCGGCGTTGTGGTCAACGAAGAAGGGAATATTGTCAATCATATTGTGAAGGGTGTTAAGACAAATTGGACTGGCTCTGCGGGTCTGTTTGAGCAGTTTTCGGCTAAAAACGGAAATACCGCTACGATTAAAAACCTCACGTTGATTGACTTTGATATTGTTGGCAGTGGAAACGCGGGTGCGTTGGCGGGGACATTGAAAGACACGAATGTCAGCAATGTGTTGGCGCGTCATGAGAGCGGATTTGTAGTTACTTTGGATGATGGCACAACAAAGGTATACAGAAATGTTACATCCTCTGAAGGTAACGCGGGCGGTCTGGTGGGGGATATGACGGGGGGGCGTGTCGAACAGTGCGCGGCGGCTCTCTACGTCCAGGGCCAAACCGCCGGCGGCCTCCTCGGCTCCGCCAACGTCACCTCTGAAGTCACCCCCACCCCCCTCATCACCATCGCCGCCAGCTATTCCGGCGGCCACACCTTCGGGGGCAAATACATAGCGGCGGAAACAGGTGAAGGCCATTTCAATGTCATCGGCAGCACTATCGCTGGCGGTTTGATTGGTGATGCCAAAAATACCACCATAAACAGTTGCTATTCCACCTGCTCCGCCACCTGCACCGACGAAGCCGCAACCGCCACCGGCGGCCTGATTGGTTCTGCTGGTGACAACAAAGATGTCTTGATAACTTACAGCTATGCCACCGGCCTTATTCAACCGGGCGATAAAGCGGGTGCTATTCTGGGAGCGGGCGAATTGAGCACGGATAGTAAAGATATTTACTATTCAGTTTGCGACATCCGAAGCACCGTAAACA
This sequence comes from uncultured Eubacteriales bacterium, assembly GCA_902785105.1. Lineage (GTDB taxonomy): Bacteria > Bacillota > Clostridia > Christensenellales > Aristaeellaceae > UBA2862. Next base: position 15,940 of record CACZXF010000056.1, read on the forward strand.
GCGGTGCTCCTGTCGCGGAGATTTTGCCTTCTGTGGATTTGAATGGCGATGAGAAAACTAAACCGTATATTCCAAGTACGGATGAATTGGGGGAAGCTGTGCCTTACGATTCGAACTTAGACGCAAATTATCAATTTATCACCATTGAACAACTGCGAGGCTTCAATCCGCCCAAAACATCAGATGCTGAAGGTGAGGAGGAATCTACAAGGGATTCAATTCCCGATTTTATCACCAAGCATTACGGTGACTGGTCGGTGCCGGAGGACTTGAAAACGGACTTGACACTTCTCAACGCGGAAAAACTGACTGCAAAGGTAGCTTTCGATAAGCAGGATATTGGGCAAAGATTGACCATGCTCGTCAAGGGCGAAACCAGCGGCCAAACTGCGTATCTGGTATTTGAAGTTCAAAAGGACGCGACGAAAGCGACTTTGAGCGCGATATCAAAGATTCCCAAAGCGGCGGATGAGTACCTTGCTGGCGATGATTTGACAGCCTGGTCTGGTCGTGCCGGGATTTTGCTGGATACTACTGGGACAAAAGGGAATGTCACTATAGACCTGGACAGCATCACCAAAGCAAACGCCCATTTCGCACAGCTTTTCCCGACCTTCATTCCCGGCGAGAATATCATCGTCGCGGCAGAAGGGAATGTAGTTTCACAGGCAGAGATGGAGGCGATTTTTACTGGAAAGACTGTAACAAAGGGAAACCCGGTCTATGCTGATGGTATTAATCGTGTGCGCGCGGATATCACCAACAGCTTGTTTGCTGACCCGACTTATGAAGACGAAGAGGGAAATACTGTGGAGGGCACAGATGTAAACAATCATAAAGCTGATATTGCTAATTTCCGACATTTGGAAAATTTGGATAAAGCCATCTCTGGATTGGGCGGAGAAGAAAATATAGTCTCCGTTTCATCGGCTGTTCAGATAAACAATATGGACTGGAAAGAGGATTGGAATAAAGGATGGGCAAATGCGACGGTTTACAGGCTAACTGATACTACCGAAAATTCTTCTAATAAAGGGCTGTTTGTTCCTGTCGATCCCGGCTATAAGCTGGATTATGATGGAAAAAGAAATAGCATAACGGGTATAAAAGTTGACTGTGATGGAAACGCGGGTTTGTTTGGTGCATTAAATGTGGGTAACAGTAGCGTTTCAAACCTTGCACTGATTGATTTTGATATCAACGGCGGGGGTAATGCTGGCGCATTGGCTGGAGCATTGACGAATACGAAGGTTAGCAATGTTGTGGTTTATCACAGCAAGGATTTCAGCGTTACCTTGGCAGACGATTCAAAGGTTTACAGAAATGTCACGTCTACCGGCGGCGATGCTGGCGGCTTGGTGGGTTCGATGACAGGCGGCAGTGTTGACAAGTGCGCGGCAGCGTTGTATGTCAACGGTAGTAAAAACGCTGGTGGATTGATTGGCACTACATCTGATGTCGAGGTAACTGGCAGCTATAGCGGCGGTCATACCTCTAATGGCGAATATTTGCCTTCGAAGGTTACATCGGACAAGGCTCATATAAACGTCATTGGTACAGTAAACGCTGGCGGTCTGATTGGGCAGGTTAATGGGAAAACGAAAACGGTGGAGAATTGTTATTCTACCTGCTCAGTATCGGGCGGTACGGTTGGTGGTTTTGTAGGTCAGTCAAGCGCTGAAATTGTCTCTTGCTATGCCACGGGTTTGGTGGAAGGAACGACTAAAGGCGCTTTCGCTGGGAGTTTGACAGGGTCTTATAGCAAAAATCTTTACTACGAAATCATCAATGAGGTTGCCGGTGGGGATTATCCCTATTTGAAGGCTGTGGGTAATAAGTCGAATAGTGAAGTAACGGGAGTTACTGCGCTGGATGCTGATGCGGTGTCTTATGACAAATTTGTTGGCAATCCGGGCAACTGGGAAAATGCTTCGGCCTATGACAAGACGGCACTTGACAAGCTGTTTGGTACGGATAAATACAGTCTGAAAACTGTTGCGCAGTTGGGCGCGACTGTTGGCGATGGCGATTTTGTCGCCACGCATTATGGCGACTGGCCGGCTCCGGAGGCGTTGGTTATTAATACCGGGTCGGCGGATTGATTTTGAATGAATTGGAACAGAACGGAGGCAATGGGCTTTGGCGGCTGCGGGTGGTAAGGAGAAGAAGAAGGGCGGTTATCTGAGGTTAGGCGACCTGTTGATTTCGGCGGGGTTGATCACGCAGGAGCAGCTTGAGGAAGGGTTAAAGCTCCAGAAGGGCACAGGCAAGCGACTGGGCACGGTTTTGCAGGAGAACGGGTTCATCACGGAGAGCGAGCTGATCGAGGCGCTGCAGATGCAGTTGGGCATCGAGTTCATCGATCTGAGCAAGGTGAACATTCCGACGGAGCTGGTGCAGTTGGTGCCGAAGAACATCGCCAAGCAATACCAGGTGGTGCCGGTGAAGCTGAACCGCGACGAGCTTTACATCGCCATGGCGGACCCCCTGAACTTCTTTGCCATCGAGGAGGTCCGCAAGGCGGCGAAGAAGCGCGTGGTGCCGATGGTGGCGATGACCTCGGCGGTGGATCGCGCGATACAGGTGCTCTACGGCAACGAGGGCGCGGCGAAGGCCATCGAGGAGATGAAGCGCGAGGCCGCGGCGGGCGGCGAGACGACGGCGGCGGTGGACACGGCCTTTGCGGGGAACCAGGTGGGGGAGGACTCCATCAGTCAGGCCCCGGCCATTCGTCTGGTGAACGCCATCATCGAGCGCGCGGTGACGGAGCGCTCCTCGGATATCCACATGGAGCCGCGGGAGACGGAATTTTCCATCCGAATGCGCATCGACGGCCTGCTGCGCGACATACTGACGGTGCCGCGCGAATTGCAGGCGGCGGTGATCTCGCGCATCAAGGTCATGAGCGGCCTGGACATCACGGAGCGGCGCGTGCCGCAGGACGGCCGCTTCAACGTCAAGGTCCGGGACAAGGACATCGACCTGCGCGTGTCCACGCTGCCGACGGTGTACGGCGAGAAGATCGTGGCCCGTCTGCTGGACAAGTCGGGGATGCGTTTAAGCCGGGCGAACATCGGTTTGAGCGAAGAGGACATGAAGAAATACGAGCGCCTCATTCGCATCAAGAACGGCGTTATCCTCGTCGTCGGCCCCACGGGCTCCGGTAAATCCACCACGATGTATACGATGATTGGGGACATGAACACCCGTGAGGTCAACCTGGTGACGCTGGAGGACCCCGTGGAATACAACATCGACGGCGTGAACCAGGTACAAATCAATGAGAAAGTCGGCATGACCTTCGCCAGCGGCCTGCGCGCCATACTGCGTCAGGACCCGGACATCATCGCCGTGGGCGAGATCCGCGACGGCGAGACGGCCGAGATCGCCATGCGCTCGGCCATCACGGGCCACGTCGTGCTGTCCACCATCCACACCAGCGACGCGCTGGGCACCGTGGAGCGCCTGGTGGACATGGGCGTGGAGCCGTACCTCGTCGCCAGCGCGTTGAAGGGCGTGTTTTCACAGCGACTGGTCCGCCGCATCTGTCCCAATTGCGGCCAGCCCTATAACCCCTCCGAGGATGAGCAGAGTGAGCTGGGCCTGCCATACAAGCCCGACCGCACGTTCTACCGCGGCAAGGGCTGCCCGGAATGCTTCGATACCGGCTATCGCGGGCGAACCGCGGTTTTCGAGATATTCCCGCTGTCCGTACAGGTCAGAAGGCTGATCGCCAAGGGCGCGGGGCGCGAGGAGATGGAGAAGCTGCTGAAAGCGCCGGGGAGCGATTTTGTGTCATTGAAGGACAACGCGCTCAAGCTCGTCGAGGCGGGCAAGACCACCTCCGACGAGGTGCTGCGCGTGATCTATGAGGATATTTAAGGGGCAATGGTTTGATAAACGGGGATTTGTAGGGGAAATACCGCCTCTCCTGTAGGGGCGGCGTTGCGCCGCTGGGAGCGGTCCCACCGCCCGCCGGGTAGTACGATGCGTTTCGTTAGGACTCCCCTACAAATTCCAATTTACCAGAATGCTTTACAATTAACCGCAACAGGAGGGAACCCCCACTATGATGACGATCGAAGAGATGGTGGTGAAGGCGCGGAAGGACGGCGCTTCGGACATTCATCTGATATACAATCTGCCGCCGAAATACCGCAAGGACGGCCAGGTGGTGGACATGTCGAACGAGCGGCTGACGGCGGACGACTGCAAGATCATCGCCAAGGTGCTCTCCGGCACGCCGCAGTTTTACGAGGAATACGTTCGCACCGGCGAGCTGGACGCGGCGGCCACCTTCGCGGGGAACCGCTGCCGTATCCACATCTTCCGCCAGCAGGGGATGCCCTCGGTGGCGCTGCGCCTGCTGTCCGATAAGATACCGAAGCTGGAGACCCTGGGCCTGCCCTCGGCGGCGATGAAGCTGCCGGATCTACATAAGGGCATCGTGCTGGTCACCGGCGAGACCGGCTCCGGTAAGTCCACGTCGCTGGCCGCGCTGCTGGATTACATCAACCATACCCGCTGCGCCCACATCGTCACCCTGGAGGACCCCGTGGAATACATCTACACCCCGGACAAGTGCGCCATCAACCAGCGCGAGGTGGGCAAGGACACCATGAGCTTCGCCAGCGGCCTGAGGGCCTCGCTGCGCGAGGACCCCAACGTCATACTCATCGGCGAGATGCGCGACCGGGAGACCATCGAGACGGCCATCACCGCCGCCGAGACGGGCCACTTGGTCTTTGGCACGCTGCACACCGGCTCCGCCTCGGACGCCGTGGACCGCATCGTCCAGGTGTTCCCCGAGGGGATGCAGACGCAAATTCGACTCCAGCTCTCCATGGTCCTCCAGGCCGTCATGACCCAGCAGCTCATCCCGAAGAAGGCCGGGGGCCGCGCTTTGGCCGTTGAGATGATGGTGATGACCGACGCCATCCGCAACCTCATCCGCAACGGCAACACCCCCCAGATCGCCAACGCCATCGCCACCAGCGCCGCCATCGGCGGCCAGACCATGGACCAGGCCCTCGTCCGCCTCGTCCGCGGCGGCCAGATCACAAAAGAAATGGCGCTGAAGTATTCGCATGACGCGGACTACGTCAAGAAAAATTCGTGAGTTGGGAGTTGGGAGTTGGAAGTTGGGAGTTGCGGTAGAAATCCTCCGGATTTCCAGTATCCCTGTAGGGGCGGCGTTTCGCCGCCCGCCGGGCAGTACGTATCGCATCGCACGGGGCGGGCGCCGAAACGGCGCCCCTACAATGGTCGTTTTCAATCAATCAAATCCCGTAGGGATTTGCACCGCCACTCCACACTCCCAACTCCCCATTTCCAACTAAAAAAACAGGGAGAATCACCATGCCAACCTACAAATATTCCGCCGTCTCCCGGGACGGGAAGAAGGTTTCGGGGGTCATCGACGGGTTCAACGAGCTGGACGCGGTCTCGAAGATCAAGGAGCAGTTTTCCATCGTCCTACAGGTCAACGAGGTCAAGGACAAGGGCAAGATGGCCCAGTTCCTCAGCGCGGACCTGGGCGGCAACAAGCTCAACGACAAGGCCTTCGTGCTGATGTGCAGCCAGTTTTCCGTCATACTGAAGGCGGGCATCCCCATCCGCCGCACGGTGGACCTCATCGCGGAGAAGATGACGGACAAGCCCTTAAAGCGCATATTAGAGCAGGTGGCGAAGGACGTGGAGGCGGGCCGCTCGCTGTCGGTGTCCTTCGCGGAGCGGGGAAAGAAGATGCTGCCGGTGACGTTCCTGGAGACCATCCACGCCGGCGAGGAGGCCGGTTCGCTGGACGTGGCCTTCGATTCCGTCGCCGCCCACTATACCAAGCAGACCAAGATGAAGGGCAAGGTCAAGGGCGCGTTGATCTACCCCGTGTTCGTGCTCATCATCGCCATCGTGGTGGTCATCGTGCTGATGGTCAGGGTCGTCCCCACCTTCACCGCCATATTCGCCGATTATGACGCCGAACTGCCCCTGCCCACCCAGCTATTGATCGGCATGTCAAATTTCTTCCGACAATACTGGATGGTCATCGCCGGCATCGGCGCGGCCTTCGCGCTGGTCTATAAGATATACGGCAACACCGAGGCCGGGCGGCTCAACCTCGCCAAGCTCCAATTGAAGCTGCCGGTGCTGGGCAACATCGCCAACCTGAACGGCGCGTCGCAGTACGCCAACACCATGGCCATGATGCTCCAGGCGGGCCTGTCCATGACCAAGTCCGTCACCATCACCAGCCGCGTCATGACCAACTACTGGTTCTCCACCGAGATCGGCAAGATCACCTCCAAGTTAGAGGAGGGCCAGACCCTGGGCAAGAGCCTCCGGGACGCCGCCTGCCTGCCGGACATTCTGGTGGACATGACCGCCGTGGGCGAGGAGAGCGGCGAGCTGGCCAACACCCTCACCATGACCGCCGAATACTACGATTCCGAGCTGGAACAGGCCACCGCCGACGCCCTCGCCAAGCTGGAGCCGACCATACTGGTATTCCTCGCCGGCTTCGCGGGCTTCATCGTCATCGCGATTTACATGGCGATGTTCGGCATGTACGCGGCGATGTAGCGGGCTGCGCCCGCGGGCAATTGCTGCCGCGGAGAGGCACCGGTTCTGGGGGACCATAGATCCGAGTCCCCCAGAACCTGCGGTACGTTTCTAATAATATCGTGGCGGCAGGCGACGTTTTTGAGGTCAAAAAGCACGACCTCAAAAACTGCGTCTTATACTTGATGTGACTTTTCTATTGGAAAAGGAAATCTGTGTGGGAGACAAAACAACCCTGTAGGGGTGCCATTTCGACGCATGCTCCTGCTGGAGAGCAACTCTCCGACAAATTCATCTTTACAGGACAAGCTAAAGCTATGAAACTAATCGACACTCGCGGCGGGGTCAATCGGGCCACCGCCGTATTGCTGGCACTGATCGCGGTGATGCTGGTGATCATCGCCATACCGGCGTGGAATATATTCCGCTACCGGTCGGAAAAGACGGGGTGCGAGCAGGCCATGAAATCGGCGCGGGACGGGCTGATCATCGAATTTCTGTCCCGCTGGGACGCCGGTAGCGTGGAGGATGCCATGGTCACTCTGGACGAGGTGCTGCCCGCCCGGCCCAACATCTGCCCTGCCGGGGGCACGGTCTACCTGGTCCGCGGCGCGAACGGCATATTTGAGCCGGTCTGCGGCCTCCACGACGACGACAAGCCCCTCCGCGTCCGCCTGAATGCCTCCCGGGCCAAGGATCTGCTGGCCGAGGGCCTTCGCTACGAGCGGCGCTTTTCCAAGGAGGAGCCCGAATCCGTCGAGATCACGCTGAACGGCAAGTCCCTCGAATGCGTCCGCGTCCAGGAGGAGCCGCCCATCCAGCGGGGCACCGCCACCACCAACGGCTATAAGGGCGTCGTCGCCTTCTACGGCCTCGCCGGGGAGGGCAAGTTCCCCAAAGCCAATGCCAAGACCGGCGAGATCGTCTATTTCATCTACGCCGACGAATACTACTGCGCCATCTGGCGCGCAAAGGATGGCTGGACGGGGGACGCGTATAGCAGCATGGCACATTAAACAGGGATTTGTAGGGGAAATACCGCCTCTCCTGTAGGGGCGGCGTTACGCCGCTGGGAGCGGTCCCACCGCCCGCCGGGTAGTACGATGCGTTTCGTTAGGGGCGCCGAAACGGCGCCCCTACAAGGTTGGTTTGACTCCCCTACAAATTCCAATTTACCGTGCAAACAGAACGATCACTTCGGAGGTTCCCATGAACGAAGCATTTATCCGCTCGGCGATGCTCTTGGGCGACGAGGCCATGGCGCGGCTTCAAGCGGCGCGGGTGGCGGTGTTCGGCCTGGGCGGGGTCGGCGGTCACGCGGCGGAGGCGCTGGCCCGGAGCGGGGTCGGGGCGCTGGACCTGATCGACAACGACGTGGTGGCCCCCTCCAATCTGAACCGGCAGATCGTGGCGCTGCGCAGCACGCTGGGCCTGTACAAGGCCGACGTGGCCGCGGCGCGAATCGCGGATATCAACCCGGACTGCCGGGTGACGGCCCACCGGGTATTCTTCACCCCGGAGACGGCGGACCGGTTCGACTTCGCGGCCTACGACTACGTGGTGGACGCCATCGACACCGTGACGGGCATCGTGCAGCTCATCGTCAGCGCCAAGGCGGCGGGCACGCCCATCATCTGCGCCATGGGCGCGGGCAACAAGCTGGACCCCACCCGCTTCGAGGTGGCCGACATCCATCAGACCACCGTCTGCCCCCTGGCCCGGGTCATCCGCCGGGAGTGCCGGATGCGGGGCATCACCGGCGTCAAGGTGGTCTATTCCCGGGAGGAACCCGTGGCCGTCCCCCGGCCCGAGGACGGGAAAAAGCCCATCCCCGGCTCCACCGCCTTCGTCCCCGCCGTCGCCGGCCTCATCCTCGCCGGTGAGGTGATCAAGGATATCGCAAATAAAAGCAGAGTCTCGATGTGAGGCTCTGCTTTTTGAATGATGGGCGAGATAAACGGGGATTTGGTGGGGTGTCGTTCGAGTCCACCTCATCCGCCCTCACGGGCACCTTCCCCTCAAGGGGAAGGCAAGGGGCTGGGAACGGCGGTTCCAAAAGCCTTCCCCTTTTGTCAGGTGCCCCGAAGGGGCGGATGAGGTGAACCCCCGTCTCCCCTACAAATTCCAATTTATCTCCCCGTCTCCCCGCTTGCCATCACCGCTTCGGCGCAGCGGAGGCCGTCGACGGCGGCGGACATGATGCCCCCGGCGTAGCCCGCGCCTTCGCCGCAGGGATAGAGGCCCGTGAGGGACATGCTGACGCAGTCCTGGCCGCGCTCGATGCGGACGGGGGATGAGGAGCGGGTCTCCACGCCGGTGAACACCGCCTCGGGGCTGGCGAAGCCCTTGAGCTTCCGGTCCAGCAGGGGCAGCGCTTCGCGCAATGCGTCGGTGACAAAGCCGGGGAGACATTCATCGAGACTGCCCCACTTCACGCCGGGGCGGTAGCTGGGCTTCACCCCGTCGCCGCGGGTGGAGGGCACGCCCTTCAGAAAGTCGCCCACGGTCTGGGCGGGGGCGTGGTAATCCGAGCCGCCGGCCAGGAAGGCCGCGCGTTCCCATTCCCGCTGGAAGCGGACCCCGGCCAGCGGGTCGTCGCCGTCGAAGTCCGCCGGGGTGACGTTGACCAGCAGGGCACTGTTGGCGTTCTCGCCGTCACGGGCAAACAGGCTCATGCCGTTCACCACCGCGCCGCCGTCCTCGGACGCCGCTGCCACCACCACCCCGCCGGGGCACATGCAGAAGGTGTAAACCGCCCGGCCATTGGGAAGATGAACGCTCAGCTTGTAGTCCGCCGCGCCCAATGCCGGGTGCGCGGCGAATTTGCCGTACTGGGCGCGGTTGATGTCGGCCTGCCGGTGCTCGATGCGCGCGCCGATGGCGAAGGGCTTCGGCGACATGCTGACGCCCATGCGGTGCAGCCACTCGAAGGTGTCCCGGGCGCTGTGTCCCACGGCCAGTATGACGTGGTTGGTGTCGAATGTCTCCCTGCCGTTCAGCACCGCGCCGGTGACATGGCCGTCCTCCACACGAAGTCCGGTCAGGACCGTCTCAAACCGCACCTCGCCGCCCAGCCGCAGTATCTCCTCCCGCAGGCCGCGCACGGCGGCCTTTAGCTTGTCCGTGCCGATGTGGGGCTTGGCCTCCCAGAGTATCTCCTCCGGCGCCCCGGCGGCGTGGAGCGTCTCCAGCACCCGGCGGCAGCGGGGGTCCTTGATGCCGCTGTTCAGCTTGCCGTCGGAGAAGGCCCCCGCGCCGCCCTCGCCGAACTGCACGTTGCTCAGCGGGTCCAGCCTGCCGGTCCTCCAGAAATTCTCGACGTCCCGCTCCCGCTGCTCCACAGGACGGCCCCGCTCGATGACCAGCGGCCTCAGACCTGCCCGTGCCAGCTCCAGCCCCGCGAATAATCCCGCCGGACCCATGCCCACCACCACCGGGCGGTGGGGCAGCATGACGTTGACCTTCGCCGTCGGCGCGACGGGTTTTTCCTCGATGACCTCCCCGTTCCGCGGCAATGGCCGCACGTCGCGGGCGGTCTCCACGTCCAGTGTCAGCGTAAAATGGACGTCCGATTTGTCCCGGGCGTCCACCGATTTCCGAATGAGCCTCGCCGAGCGGATCTCCCCCGGCTTCACCCGCAGCGCCCGCGCCGCAATGGCCTCCACGGGCAGCCGCCAGTCGTCCAGCTTCTGTTTAACCTGCGTCAGTCGTAGCTTCATGTGGACCCTCGATGTGATAGTGGATTGGTCTAAAAAATAGGGATTTGTTGGGGTGTCGTTAGAAGTCCACCTCATCCGCCCCTTCGGGGCACCTGACAAGGGCCTGCCGGCCCCATCTCACTGAAAACAGTCCACTGGACTGTTTTCCGGGCGCTCGATGCTCCTCCTTGAGGGGAAGGTGCCCGTGAGGGCGGATGAGGTGGTTTACCCGCTCTCCCCTACAAATTCCAATTTATTGCGGCTTTATTATCGCATTAAGTATTCTTCCGCCAGCGCCATGATCCGCTGGATCTGGGCGTTGTCGATGGGGGCGAGGTCCCAGACGATGTTGGCGTCCTTGCGGCGGCGCTTGGTGGAGAGCAGGGGATTTTTCTTTAGATTGAACTCGGCCCAGCCGTTGCGCCCGAACACGAAGGGCATTTTGACCTCCCGGCCATCAGGCAGCGTGATGACGTACTCCGCGCCGTGCTCGCCCTTCTTGCCGAAGCCCATGATGCCGCCCATGCCCTCGGACTTGACCAGCACCTCCTCCTTGCGGACGTCGAAGTGGTCGCTGTCGACCACCAGAAATTCCTCGTCCGTGCCGAATCCCGGCCCCACGATCAGCCATTGCTTCCCGCCATGGCGGCAGGTGGCCACAAAGCCGCCGTTGTCGGCCTGGGCAAAGAGCATCGTCTCCGGTTTGAAGCCCTGCCTGTCCAGCCGCTCCGCCAGCGCCAGCCGCTTGTCCTCCAGCTTTCGCAGGTTCTCCTTGCGCGCCTGCTCGTTGGGATCAGAAAAAAGTCCCATGGGCATACCTCCATCGTGTTTTGTTGGTGTTTGTTTTATCAATAAACAGGGATTTGTCGGGGAGTTACCCGCCTCTCCTGTAGGGGCGGCGTTGCGCCGCTGGGAGCGGTCCCACCGCCCGCCGGGTAGTACGATGCGTTTCGTTAGGGGCGGGCGCACGACAAATTCCAATTTGTCTCTCTCCCCCTGATTATACCATAACTCCCGATTCCGCGCAATATTTCAGCTGTCGGGGCAGGTCATGACCAGCAGAGCGCCCTGGCGGAGGGTGATCTCGGCGCAGGGGTCGGCGACGTTGTTGCACGCGCCGAGGGGGAAGGCGTTGGTGAAGGTGGCGTCCTCGGTGTTGTACTTCGCGCCGCGGATGGTGACGCCCCGGCACACGTCGGCCATGGCGAACACCGAGAGCTTGTCCGGTGTGCGGGGGACCTTCACGGAGCCGCCGTCCGCCAGCACCGTGGCCCAGCAGCGGCCATCCCGCATTTCGATATGGACGCCCCGCCGCGCTGCGTAGTGGAGCGATTGCAGGTTCGCCAGCGTGTGGTCCAGCCGCCCGCCGAAGCCGCCCACCAGCAGGAAATCATCGAAGCCCATGGACAGGCCGCGCTTTAAGCAGAGCATGGTGTCCGTGTCGTCCTTCTCCGCCGGGAAGCGCTCCACCCGCCCCGCCGCCGGGGCCTCGGAGGAATCGAAGTCGCCCAGCACCAGGTCCGGGACCACCCCGGCGCTATGGGCGATGCGCCAGCCGTTGTCCGCGCAGAGCACCCGGTCCCCCGGCAGGGGATGATATGCGCTTGAGGGATCGCCCTCGCACCAGCCGGTGAATATCACGCAGCGGGAGGGATGTTCGGGCAGGTCCCACATGTGGTCCGCCCCGGTGAAATCGGACAGCACGCCGTCGGCCAGCGCGCCGATGGCGTCCAGCGCGTGGGCGCAGGCGATGCTCTTGATGGCATAGGCCCCCATGCCCGCCGCCCGCGCGCCGCGGATGCCCTCTAAGGTGTCCTCAAATACGACGCAAGCCTCCGGGGCAATGCCCAGGCGGTCTGCGGCCAGGCGGAAGAGGGCGCCGTCCGATTTGTTTTTGTCCCCGAGGTCGCCGGTGGTCAGTATGGCGTCGAAGAGCTCTATAAGGCCCAGCCGCTCCAGCGCGGGTTCGATGAGGGGCAGGCGGTTGGCCGTGGCCGCCGCCAGCCGGACCCCCGCCCGCTTCAGCCGCCGCAGGAACTCCCGCGCGCCGGGCACCGGCTGGACGTCGCAGGCGTATTCGTCCGCCGCCATCGCCAGCCACTCCGCCTCCACCGCCTCGAGGCTCTCCCCCGTGCCGCAGAGGTCTACCGTGTAGGCCGCCGTCTCCGAGAAGCTCATCCCCGCGATGGTCCGGGTGTAGTCCTCGGGGATCGCAAGCCCCCGCGCCGCGAAAAAACGCTCGTTCACGTGATGCCAGACCCCAAGGCTGTCCAGCACCGTCCCGTCCAGATCAAATATCGCCCCGGTGTAGGGGAAGTTGTGTGACATGGCTTTGCTCCTTGTCGTCAGGATAAACGGGGATTTGGTGGGGTGTCGTTCGAGTCCACCTCATCCGCCCTCACGGGCACTTGACAAGGGCCTGCCGGCCCCATCTCACTGAAAACAGTCCACTGGACTGTTTTCCGGTGGGAACGGCGGTTCCAAAAGCCTTCCCCTTGAGGGGAAGGTGCCCCGAAGGGGCGGATGAGGTGAACCCCCGTCTCCCCTACAAATTCCAATTTGTCGCTCTGTCATTCCGACAGATACCTTTCTATTCCCTCCGCCGCCAGCAGGGCGGAGCTCCAGGCCCATTGGAGGTTGAAGCCGCCGCAGTCGCCGTCCACGTCGAGGACCTCGCCGGCGGCAAACAGGCCGGGGGCGCGGAGGGAGCGGAGGGCGCGGGTGTCGAAGTCCTTCATGCTCGCGCCGCCGGCGGTGACCTGGGCCTGGTCGAAGCCCAGCGTGCCGGTGACGGGCAGGGTCCAGCCGGTCAGCGTGTCCCTCAACCGGTGAAGCTCCGCGGGGGTCAGGCTCCCGGCGAGGCGGGTCAGCTCGATGCCCGACGCTTTCACCAGCGTCTGTCCCAGCCGCTTGGGGACGATACCGCTTAAAAAATCCTCCATGGTCCGCCTGGGGAGATTTGCCGCGCGTCTTGCAATATCGACGGGCTCCGGGCACAGGTTCAGACGGACGGCGCAGGCTTTGTTGTTGCGCAATGCCTCGTTCACGCACCGCGCCAACTGCATGGCCGCGATGCCGGAGACGCCGCTCTCCGCGAACAGTATCTCGCCCGCTTCCTCGCGGACGGCCTTGCCCCCGGCCAGCAGGGTCAGCATGCCCTCGGCGCGAATCCCCTTCAGACCCCGAACCGCGTTCGGCGAGGTGACCAGCGCCGCGATGGCGGGGAATCGCGGGGTGATGGTGTGCCCCAGCGCTTTGAGCAGGTCGTGCCCCTTCCCCGAGGCCCCCAACTTCGGCGCGGCCAGCCCGCCGGTGCAGACGAGGGCACAGCGGCCCGTCGCCGTTCGGTCGTCCTTCGATGTCGCGGCGTAGCCGTTTCCCTGCCGGGTGAGGCGCGTGACCTCAAATTCGGTCAGTGTCTCCGCGCCCCGCTCGTCGCAGGCCAGCCGCAGCGCGTCCAGCACCGAGGCCGCCTGATGGCTCATGGGATAGACCCGGCCCTCTCCGTCGGCCACACAGGGCACGCCCAAATCGTCAAAAATCCCTTCGATCCGCTTCGGCGGCCAGCATTTTAAGGCGTATTGCGCCGCCTGCCGTGCGCCGTGGTAGTCCGAGGGCTTCGCGTTTCGGTTGGTCAGGTTGCAGCGCCCGTTCCCCGTGCTCAGCAGCTTCCGCCCCACCCGGGCCTGCGCCTCCAGCAGGGCAACCTTCCGCCCCTTCCCCGCTAATGTCGCCGCGGCCAAAAGCCCCGAGGCCCCGCCGCCGATGATGATGATGTCGTAGTTCATGGTTTTCAAGCTCTGTAAATTGGAAGTTGTCAGGGAGAAATGTCAAATGGGCAATGGGAAATGGGAAATTGAGTTAGTCGCCGCCCGGAATTACAATGCGGTAGCAACACTATTCATTTCCCATTGTAACTGTTCAGTCAACCCCTATAAATTGGAATTTGTTGTGCTGATAAACTATCCCCTGTAGGTAACCTCTAAAAACCCACGAAGAAATGTGGTATAATAGAGGAAAGGGGGCGAAGAGATGGAACAGTTAGGGATACTCGGCAGTGTAAAACGGCAGA
>CACZXF010000057.1:0-12947 GCA_902785105.1 uncultured Eubacteriales bacterium
AGGCAGGGGCTGGGCTACCGGGTAACCAAAAGCCTTCCCCTTGAGGAGCATCGAGCGCCCGGAAAACAGTCCAGTGGACTGTTTTCAGTGAGATGGGGCTGGCAGGCCCTTGTCAAGTGCCCCGAAGGGGCGGATGAGGTGGCCTCGAACAAACACCCCGACAAATCCCTGTTTATCAACCGGATGTTCAGTTGCCAATATCCTCAATCAACAATGGAGTGCTGACGAATGAGTATGCTTTTTGCGGAAACGCTGAAAAGGCTGAGGATGGAGAAGGGCCTTTCGCAGCGGGAGCTGGCGGGGCGCATGTACGTGACCCGCTCCACGGTGGCGCGCTGGGAAAGCGGGAGCCGCCTGCCGGACGCCGCGATGATCTCCCGTCTCTCCCAGGGCCTCGGCGTGGATGTCAACACGCTGTTGAGCGCCGCGGCGGTGAGCGACGAATCGCCCAACGTCATCATGGTGGACGACCGGAAGATCATTCTATCCGGGGGCCTGCCCGTCCTCGAGGCGGTCATGCCCAACGCCACCATCACGGGCTTTACCCGCCCCTCGGAGGCCATCGAATACGCGAAAGCGAACCGTATCGCGCTGGCCTTCCTGGACATCGAGCTGGGCAAGACCAGCGGACTGGAGCTGTGCCAGGCGCTGCTGGAGATCAATCCCCGCACCAATGTGGTGTACCTGACCGCCTACAGCGAGTACGCCATTGACGCCTGGAGCACCGGGGCCAGCGGCTTCATGCTCAAGCCCATCACGCCGGAGGGCGTCCGGGCACAGCTCAAAAATCTTCGATACCCGTTTTCATCAGGAGGCGCTGGCGCATGAACTCATGGTTGGATCAGTTCGCTTTCTTCATGTCCGGCGCAATGCTCCTGCTGACGGGGCTGGGGCTTGCGCTCGCCGCCCTCATGCCGGGCATGGATCGATGGAGCAAGCGCTTCTTTATCATCTTTTTCTCGGTTTTCGTAGCGTTGATGAGTTCCTTTCTGGCCGACGAGATCATCTACCTGAATCAGCTCTCGCCGCTGTTAGGGAAAGTAGTCGCTTATTTCGAATATCTGCTCATGTCGATCCTGATGTCCATGATAATGGTTTATCAGTTGCATTGCTGTGGGGAAAACTGGCGCGCCAGCCCGCTGTTTATCGCCGTCGTCGCCCTGTGGAGCTTCTATTTCATTCTGCTGGTGATCGCTCAGTTCACAACTTGCTTTTATTATATAACGCCGGAAGATGAATATATCCGCGCCCCCTGGCATCCCCTGCTGATGGCGCCCATAAACGGTATCCTGATCCTGACCCTGACAGCTCTGATCCGTCGGAGGAACAGGCTGTCCGGGAAACGCTTTTTCGCCCTGCTCGTCTATCTGGCCCCTCTGACGATCGGCATATTCATACATTCGTTCGTATATATCCCTCTGTTCGTCGATGCCGCCATCGCCCTTTGCGGGTTTTCAATGTTCGCTATCATACTGCTGGACGAGATCGAGCAGTATATGCGGCACCAGCGGGAGATTGCCCATCAGCACGCCAGTATCCTGGTGCTGCAAATGCGGCCCCACTTCATCTACAACACGATGATGAGCATCTACTATCTCTGCAAGCAAAACCCCGATCTGGCCCAGCAGGTCACGATGGATTTCACCACCTACCTGCGCAAGAACTCCACCGCCATCGCCAGCGAAAAGCCCATTCCCTTCTCCGAAGAGCTTGAGCACACCCGCGCCTACCTGGCCGTGGAGCAGGCGCAGTTCGACGACCGGCTTTTCGTCGATTACGATACGCCCCACACCCAGTTTCATGTGCCGCCGCTGACCCTTCAGCCCATCGTGGAGAACGCCGTCAAGCACGGCATGGACCCGGATTCCGAGCCGCTCCACATCTCCATAAAAACCCGTGAGACGGATTCCGGCAGCGAGATCATCGTAGAGGACAACGGCCCCGGCTTCGAGCCCGCCGACGACAACGAGCCTCACATCGCCCTCGCCAACATACAGCAGCGCCTGGAAATGATGTGCGGCGGAAAGCTGACGATCACGCCCCGAAATGGAGGGGGAACCGTGGTAAAGGTGACGATACCATGATTCTTCTGATTGGTAAAGGCAAATTTCAGTCCTATCGATAAACGGAGATTTGTCGGGAAAACAAAACGACGGAGGAACAATTCATGTGGACGTGTCCCCAATGCGGCCGGGCGTTTTCCCGGCAGGACCAGCAGCATTACTGCGGCAAGCCCCAGACGATCGACGAATACATCAATGCGCAGGACGCGGCGGTTCAGCCGCGGTTGCGCGAGGTACGCGCCATTATTCATGACGCCATTCCGGAGGCGGAGGAGCGCATGTCCTGGTCGATGCCCACCTTCTGGAAGGGCAGGAATATCATCCACTTCGCCGCGTCAAGGAAGCACCTCGGCCTGTATCCCGGCGGCGAGGCGACGACCGTATTTGCGGAGGCATTGCAGGGCTGGGACGTGAGCAAGGGAACCATCCGCATCCCCTGGAATCGCGAGCTGCCGGCGGCTTTGATTCAGAGTATTGCCCGATGGTGCTATGAGGAGTACAGCAAATGACCGCGTTTGACATGTCGTTTTCCAAAGTGTATACATGCCTTGTCCAGAAGGCCGAGCGCAAGGGACGGACGCGGGAAGAAGTGGAGATCGTCACCACCTGGCTGACGGGATATACCCCGGAGCAGCTCAGACATATGGAGATGGATGACACGACCTACGGCGCGTTCATCGACGGCGCGCCGGCATGGAATCCCCACGCCGAACAGATCACCGGCAAGGTGTGCGGCATCCAGGTGGAAGCCATCGCTGACCCTCGGATGAAAAAGCTACGCCAGTTGGACAAACTGGTGGATGAACTGGCCAGGGGCAAACCGATGGAAAAGATTTTGCGCTGATGGGACATGGCCTCACTTCGTGTTTCTGACAGCCCCCTCCAATGATGTGAAAATCATGGTTAGTGCTAAAAATAAGTAACCATTCAGTCCATTCCGACAAATTGGAATTTGTAGGGCAGTTGAATTGAAAATTGATAATTGAAAATTGAAAACTAATGGGGACTTTCACTACCCTGTAGGGGCGCCGTTTCGGCGCTCACCCCGCCAAATCCCTGTTTATAGGGGAGGACTGTAAAGTTACTTCTCCTGATAGGATTCAGTTCTTATTTAGCACAAAAACAGTGCTCCGCCCTCCACAAAGCTTCAGTCGGAGGCGTTTGCCAGGAAGAAATCGACTATGCAGCGATATCAGCAGCCTTTTCTCCCATTTCTGTGATCCTCTATTGAGCAGGCATTGGGTGTGCCATATTCGATCAGCCCCGCGTCCACCGGGTCGATGGATACCCTTCCGTCCTCAAACACAAAGGCCGGGATTCCCACATCCCCTATTGCCTTGCAGCGATCGAATATGGGATTCGTATCGCGAAGCCTCGTAAAGGCGCTCATATTTCTGATGTTCTCACCGATATTGATGTACTCAAACTCATTCTCCCGACCAATGATCTGCTCGTGAACATAATCGCAGTAAGGGCAAGTGGGCATTCCATAGATTCTGATCATTATCTTCCATCTCCTTTTAAAAGTAATCCCTGTGTACAGCTCCTCCAGCGTGAAAAAACCATGTATATTCACTTCTATTATTACTCTATCAGTCATACCCTTCACCCTGGCGATAAACAGGGTTTTGTCGGGACGTTACCTGCTCTCCCGCAGGGGCGGCAATGTTTAGTCCTCCATACAAGTTTCAATGTTTAGACAGAGGGAATGCTGAGTGACAACGGGAAACACGCTCTATTGTTTGGGTTCATAGTAATCCGTCACGCTCAGCGTTTCCGTCCCTTTCCAGGTGTCATTTTGCGCGGTCATTTTCTGTCCGTCCCATTGCAGTTCAACGCGCTGGAGCTTCATGGGGCGCATGAAGACATCATAGATGGTGTATTCCACAAAATAGGTTCCCGCGGGAAGGGGGGCGGATTCCACCATCAGCTTGCGATAGAGGGTCTTGGGGGCGCCCATCTCGTAGGCGGTATGGGCATTTCTTCCATTGTCGTCAATCTTATAAAGCAGGCAATATTCCCGTCCGGCCATCTGGGCGAGGGCACGGACATTGCGGTTGAACATGGTGCTGTCCGAGTCAAAGCCGTCCCACAGGCCGTAGACGGTGAAGGTGTTATCGGAGACCATGTAACCGCAGCGCAGATTCCAGACATCGGAATCAATCTGGATGGGGATATTGAAGAGGGTATTGTAATCGCCATTATAGGGGGTGGACAGGGCCTCCATTTCGCAGATATCGCCATCGATGGAGGGCCATGTTCCCAGGCCGGGCATGTGATAGATGCCGCGGGAGTCGATCTCTGTATCCAGATAGGCGGGGGCGGTGCCGAGATTGATGATCTGGCCCGTGGCTTCGTTTCGGCGATACAGCGTAAATCGAACGGTTGCCAGATTGAGATCATTGCCCGACTCCAGACAGAAGGCCGGGGAACCGTTTTCCAGTATCACATGGGTTACCTTCAGCTTATAGGCGTCAATGGTGTTCATTTCCGGCAGGCGTCGCACCTTTTTATAGACCCATGCCGGCGCGGTCCAGGGGCTGATGGCGTCCAGAAGCGCGAGATAGCTGGGGCAGGGACAGTTGCGGGCATAGACATCCAGCTCCTTCGGGGAAAAATCAGTGGCATAGCAGAAGGAAAGGCCCCTCGCCGCAGGTCGTCCGGCGCCGCGCACGCTGTAGACCACAGCGTCCATCAGCCCTTCTATCATCTTCCAGCGCCCCTCGAGGCCCAGCGCGGTGTTGCTGCTGCTGTTGTAAAATACGCCCGAAAGGTCCATCATGTTTTCCAGACCGGTGCCGTAGCGCTCGGTTTGGAAGGTGGACTTCGCAAATTTCACCAGAGCCTCTGGAGACCGCTTATAGGCCAGACACAAGCCGGAGAAGAGCCGGTCCACATAAAACGCCAGACGTTCGATCTTGCTCAGGTCGATCACCGACCAGGTCATCAATTGGCGGGCGCTCTCGTTGTCCTCGTTGGCGTATTTGATCTGGGTCATATCGCAGATCCATCGGCCAAGCCTTTCGCCGTCGCAGTGGGGCATCAGAAAGAGCTGTTGAAGCCATGCGTCGACGGCCGTGCCCTTCCCCGCCACGAGCTCCTCCGAAGCCACCATCCAGTTGGCGCTGTCGTGGATGGCATAGGCCGTTTCGAAGTTTGCCATCATGCAGGCGTCAAACAGAACTGTTTCAAAATGGACGCCGCCATCCCGTAACGCCTGCCCCAGCTCATCCAGGTGCATGATGTCGCCGGAATACAATTCATCGATGAAAAGGCCGGTTTTGCTGCCGCCGCCATGATCCCACAGCACCAAGGCGTACTTGTTCGCCGGATAGTTCTTCGCGCCCCAGCGTATGAAATTCGAAAGGGTATCCGGGTTCGCCATGCTGCGGCTGGCCAGGGTCTGCTTTAATTTGAATTGGCCCTGTGATATGCCATCCGTATTGGATTCGTAATACCAGCGCTGCAGTGACTCGGCAGATATATCCATGCCCAGCGCCTGCGCGTGCCACTGCTTGCAGCCGCCCGTCTCGACCACCACATTGACCTTGTCATCGGACAGTATGGATACCAGCTTCGTCAGCCAGTCATCTTCTTCAAGGGGAATGCCTTCAAAAGCATCCCGTCCAAAGCACCTGGAAATATCCGTCAGGTTTTCCGTAGCGAAGCCATATTCGGATTCAAGATTGGAGCCGCACATATAAAAGAGCACGGTCCACTCCGCCTTCTCCGGCAGCAGTTCCAAAATAGACCCAACAAATGTCCCTGAAAACGACGCAAACATGACCAGCGCCACCAGAGTTGATACCACTTTTAACATTTCTTCACCTCCCCGGAGTTTACGACAGTATTATACATCAAAAACCAATAAAAGGGAACCACAATTCGTGGTTCCCTTGGGTCCATTTTGGATCATGCTGCCCGCATTTCTTCGGGCATGGGGGTGGGCACCGGCGCCTGGCCGGCGGGGTACCAAGCCTCACCGACGCGGGTATAGTTCGCGCCGTTGAGGTCCTCGGCGTCGTCCCTGCCGGTGAACTCGGGCCAGATGGGCTGGTCCTTCTTCATGGTGACGGAGACGTCGCCGCTGGCAATGCCCTCGACGCGGATGTAGTCGGATTCGAAGGTATCGCCGTCGAAGGTGTTCCGGTACAGGTCCGCCAGGCTCGCGCCGCCCTTGGAGCCATCCAACAGCACGTAGAAGTGGTCGTTCAGGCTGTAGGCGTTGAGGGCCGCGCCGTTCACATTGAAGGCGCGAAGCACGATGCGCAGGGGTCTGGGGGACGCCAACTCGGTGCCGTCCATCAGGTCGGTCACCAGCTTGACGATGCTCTGCTGGCCCTCGGGGGTATCGAAGAACAGCAGGTCGTACTGCTCCTCCTCCCGCATGTCGGCTCTGGCGTCGCGGAACATGTAGACGGACACGTCCACGGGTTCCTCGCCGCGCTCCAGCATGTTGGCGGTGGTGCGGTAGGCGTCGACCTCGTCGGTCTGTTCATTGACCATCAGGAAGATAAGCGTCTGGTCGGGATCCTGCACCGTCTCGGGGGTCTCGCCCAGCCAGTAGAGCTTCCAGCCCTCTTCCACGCCGCCGTAGACCGGGCGGTCGGCGGCATTGGCCGCGGGCAGGTCGCTGCCGGTGAGGGCAAAGCCGGTGGCGGCAGCGCTGTCGGCCAGCATCGCCTTTAGGTAGCCCTCGTTCAGCTTATCCAGCATCCACTTGGCGGAAACCTCATGGAGATACAGCTCGTCTTCGGACTGGGCCGGCAGCATCAGCGTGCCGGTGGCGAAGTCCAGGGAGGCCACATCGCCCAGAGGCATCACGGGATTCTGGAAGGCATTTTCGGTCAGTGCGGTGATGATGTCGATGCCGACATCCTTGCCGCTGTTCATCAGGTCGTACTGGAAGACCTCGGCCAGGTACTGGAGGCCCATGCCGCTGTCACGGGTGGTGGCGTAGAGCCGCGCGGCGTTGGGCAGCAGGTAGGTATCCAGGCGGGTGGCGGTGTTGGTCCAGAGCTGATAGCCGCTCAGCTTCTCGCCGTCGAAGCGGGTATCGCTGTTCAGCAGGTTCTGGATCGCCAGCACGAAGCGCTCGCCGACGGGCACGTCGTCCTCGACGCCGAAGCGCGCGCGGGTGATATTGGGCAGGCGCACCGCGGTGCGGTTGATGTCCTGCAGCGCGGTCAGGGACTTGCGCAGGCCGGCGACCTCGTTGGCCACGGTGTCGATGGGCAGCATGGCGCGGTCAAATGCCTCCTTGTACCGGTTCTCGATGGTATCCTGTTCGGAGTGGGTCAGGTCATACTGCTTGCCCTCGTGGCAGAAATCGCAGCGATCCCAGACGTACCACTTCAGGACCTCCTTCTCCTTCTTCTTGCCCAGGGGGATGCCGAGGATCTTCTTGATCTTGGATTCGGCCTCGACCTGCTGCCAGACGGCGTTCTCGGGCTTGTTGGTCTTGTGGACCGCAGAGGTGGGTATGGAGACCCTCGACTCGTCGTTGGTGCGGATCTGGTTGATCATGGTGCCGGTGATGTTGGCCTCGGACACCGCCTTGCCGATGCCCTTGAGCTTGGAGTAGGCATAGGAGCGGATGCGGAGCTTCTGCTTGTTATCGCCGGTGGTGTTCCGTCCGCCGCTCTCCGCCCAGATGGTCAGCTTGCCCTTGGGCTTGAGCGTCGCGTTGTCGATCCACACAGCGTTGGTCAGCGTGGCGTCGTTCCTGGCGGTGGAGTTGGAGACGCCCGCGAGGCCCTTGCCGGTGGTCTCGGAGTTGGCATTGAGCGTCATCGACTCGTGGGTCGCGTCAATATTGATGTTCTTCCCGCTCAGGATGTTGACCCGCTTGACCCCCAACAGCTCATAGAAGGTCTGGTCGGCGCCGACCTCTTCGGCGAAGATCTCGCCGTCATCGATCCGGATATGCAGCTTCTTGTAATCGCCGGAAACCAGCTTGTCCAGCATTGCCGCGAGATCCTTCATGCTGCGGGTGCCATAGTAGGCTTTGCCGTTCTTCTCGATCCAGCTCACCTGAAGCCTGTCATAGGCCCAATCGCCGGACTGCACCTTCGAGGCGGCCTCCGCATAGGTGGTGGTGACCTTCGGGGCCTGATTGATGTCGATGTAGGCATTGCCCCTGATCGTATTCTTCGCCACGCCGTTGGGCAGCGGGACGCCCGCCTTGCTGTCCACTGTGACAGATGAACCGATGCCGGCCCAATTACTCGTTTTATCAAGTGTATTCGGTAAATAGCCGGTGGACTTGGCGAGCAGGTTGATGTCGCCCGCTATGTCGAATTCCGTGCCCCCGGCGATGATGATCTCGGCCCACTGATCCACATTGTTGAAGGCCCTGGCATCGCCGACATTCACGAAGCCCGCTCCGCTGACTTCGGCAGTGGCGGAGATTCTATCCGCGCCATCGCCGGTCCTGGCGTTGATGTTCAGGGCGCCGCTGCTGTTGCGAAGCGTCACTTCCTTGCCAACGTTCACGCGGGCGGTGCGCTCGACGTCGTTCTGCGCCTTGGCGGCATTGCCCGTCAGGAATCCGCCGCCCTTTAGGCTGGTCTCGGCCTTTGCCTTGGTATTGGTGAGGGCGTTGATGTCGATGTTGCCGCCGGAGATGACCTTCGAGCCATCGCCGAAGTCCACATCGTTGTCCTGCTTGACGTAGTTCTTGCCCATCATGACGTTGAGGTTCAGGAGCAGGCCGTTTTCAGTGGCCTCCACGATGGATTCCGCGTTGGCGTTGCTCTCGGAGGAGATGGAGACCTTGTCCCGACCGTTCAGCGTGGCGTCCTTGCCGATGGAGATCACGTTGTTGTACCAGGAATTGGTGGGCACAGAGCTCACGTTGATGTTGCCGAGGGTCCAGGAGGTGCCCTTGATGAGGTCGGCCTTGGCTCTGCCGTTGTTGGAGGCCTCGAGGCTGATCTTCCCCGCGTTCAGCGCCGCGCCCTCGCCGATGACGACGCCCACGGTCTGCTGGTCGTTGCCGGTGCCGACGGAGGCCCGGGATTCGCTGGCGATGTCGCCCTTCATGAAGGCCAGACTGCCGGGCGCGTAGCCGATGGCGTTGGACCTGGTCTGGGACTTGGCCTTCAGCCTGGCCTCGCCGTCGATGTCGGCGGTCATGCCCTCGAACAGCACGCTGAAGCTGTCCTTGGTCTCCGAGTTGACCTTCAGGTTGCCGGCAGTGGCAAAGCCGATGGTCTTGGCGCCGTCGCTGCGGGCCAGGGCCGCGGTCTCCTCGTCGCCTTCGACGCCGGAGAAGAGGTTCATGCTGGCGGCCTTCAGATGGTTGTTCTCAAGGTCGTAGACGTCCTCGTCGACCGTCACATCCTCCAGCTTGGGCACCCATTCCTCGTACGGTATCCGAGCCCGCGCCGCCATCGACGTTCAGCTCGCCGCCCCACTCCACGGCGTTGACGGTATCCGCACCCTCGCCCATGTGCAGCGAGGCCTCCGCGCCCGCCAGGGAAAGGTTGACGCTGTCATCGCCACGGGTGCCATAGTAATCCAGCTTGGAGCCCGTGCCGTTCACCGTCACGGTGCCCGGCAGGCCCACGCCCGCGATCTTCACCGCGACGCCGCGGATGGTCATGGTGCCGGTGAAGAGGGTGCTGCCGTCGGCCTGGAGCCCGTCGTCGCCCGCGTCCACGGAGGACACCTCGAGTTCGAAGTCGTCCGCGACCTGCCGGTCGCCATTCTCGATGGTGACATTGCCGTCATAGGTGGTGTTCTTTTCCAGCACGACGCGGACCTTGCCCGTCAGCGTTCCGTTGACGGAGGCCATGGCGTCGTTGATCTTCTGCTGGAGTATGCAGACGGGCTGGGCGTCCTCCTCCTCGGAGGCGGCCAGCATCACCGGGGCGGTGTAGGCGGAAAGACGGAAGGACTCCGAGGGGACCTCTTCCTTCTCGGAAGCGTCTTCGCCCGCGTCAACGATTTCCGGCACCTCAATGGTGGCGGTCATGGGAGTCGTCATCGGCTGAATAACTTCATCGTCCACTGCAACCGCTTCCGGGGAATTATCGACCTCGGTCGGCTCGGTTTCTTCTATTATATTTTCTTCCTCAGTGGGCTGTTCGGCGTCGATAACAGTTTCATCGTCCTGCGCCGGTTCCGCGTCAGCGGTGGTTTCTTCCGCCTGAGCGTCATCAGCGGGTGCGGCCGCCGCGTCCACGTCATCGTTTACTTCGGTCGGTTCAGCGGTTTCGGCAGACGAAACGGCGGAAGCGTCCTGAGTTTCTTCCGGTTCAACCGCTTCCTCCCCGGCAGGCTCGGAAGGCACGGCGACAGTAGCCTCGTCGGTATCATCCGATCCAGGCCATACCACAACCGGCACTTCCTCGCTCACTTCCGGCTGAGAGCTCTCGCCCGATTCAGCGCTGTCAGCTTCACCGACAGGCTCGGAGGTCTCAGCGTCGGAAGTCCCGGCGACATCCTTCGTTTCGGACCAGACCACAGTCGGCACTTCCGTGTCGGAACCTCCCCCAGATTCAGTGCTGTCGCCTTCCCTGACGGGCTCAGAGGACTCAGCATCCGACCCAGGCCATATCACAACCGGCACTTCGTTCGCAGAGTTCGACTCAGAAACGTTGCCCGATTCGGAGCTATGGCTTGTTTCAGCGCTGTCGCCTGATTCAAAGCTAACGCTTGGATCGACGCTGTGGTCCGACTCAGAGCTGTCGCTTGACTCCGCGCTGCTGCTCGACTCGGCGCTGCTGTCCGACTCAGCACTGTGGCTCGACTCGGTGCTGCTGTTCGAATCGAAGCTATGACTCGACTCGGAACTGTCGCTCGACTCGGAGCTGTGGCTCGATTCTTCTGAGTTTGACGAAGAATCGTCATGCGTCGCCACGCTCTCCTCCACGCTTTCCTCGGCAAACGCCGCGAACCAGCCTGGGATGTAGCTTGCCAATGAGCTGAGCATCATGCACAGCGTCAATACCATGGCCGTGACGCGCCTTGTCAGTTTCGAATTCCTCTTCATGTTTACTCTCCTTTTCCCATTTCGGCATTCGCCTTGTCAAAGCGTTGGATAACGCGACAGTCCGGGGCCGTCTGTTATATTACGCTCTTCAGGAAATTCCGCAAATCCCGGTCAGACTTAGATTCGCTGGAAGCAATTCATCGTCGTAGTCGATACAGATGGCATAATCCGTAGGTACGGCTTCCGACTTGCCCAGTGCCGCGTTGCACACTACACGACAGCAATACCATCATATTGCATTCTCCCTTCTGAAACCCATACCTTACGTAATTATATATCATTATTATTTTATCACATCCAACCTAAAAATTATCCATCTAAATTCCATCATTCAATCCCTCACATATCTATCAAATATTCAAAACCCAAAATTTAACATTTAGTTCAATCAAAAACAAGCGTCTTCGATACAAGATTAGCTCCTTTATCTGTTCATATAAACGGATAAAGGAGCTATTTCTCTTGTGTTTATATTCATATTGATGAATAATGGTATCTATCCAGTCCACCCGTACAGATTCCAATTTACCGGAGACTCTGAGCTGCAACCTCAGGCCAGCAGCCTCATGATGTTGGCGCAAAGCGTGGCCAGCGGCGTACCGACGACATAGCCCATCAACGCCATCAGTATGCCCACGGGCACCAATGACCCAGCATAGGAGCCCGCCAGCACTGGCGCGGAGGCGGTGCCCCCGATGTTGGCCAGCGAGGCCACGCCCGCGGTGAACAGGTCCAACTTCAACAGCTTGCAGATCACGAGCATCAGCGTCGCGTGGATGAACAGCACGATGAAGCCGGTGAGTATCCAGGCCGGCGCGTCGCCCAGCTCGAGGAGACTCGCCCGTGAGGCCAGCAGGGAGATCACCGCATAGAGCAGCAGGCCGGACACCTCATTGGAGCCCGCCACCCTGCCCAGGGGCGTCAGCGCGCAGACCATCGCCACGGCGGTCACAAACAACACCGTCCAGGTGGCCTTGTCGGAGAAGCCCGTCAGGCTGAAGAGACTCGCGCCGACATTCGTGGCAATGGCGCTGACCAGAAAGGCGCAGCCAATGAGCAGCAGCAGGCTTTGCAGCGTGACGGGCTTTGCGTTCTGCTTCGCCTCGTCCTCCAGCCGAAGGGAGACCTCGTCCAGCCGAGTGGTATCGGCATGGGTCCATCTATTGAAGCGCGGGGCCAATTGGATGGCCCAGAGCAGGAACATCACCCACAGCGAGTAGTCGATGGAGTCGATGACCAGCGCGTAGCCCATGTCCGCCTCCGAGATGTTCAGCGCCGCCTGCACCGCCACCATGTTGCCGCTGCCGCCGATCCACGAGCCGCACAGCGCGCCGAGGCCCATCCAGGCGTCCGGACCGATAAAGCGCTTCATCACAAGAAAGGCGACAATGAAGCCGAGCATGATGGTCAGCGTCGCGGAAAAGAAGCCCAGCAGCATCCTGGGCCCCAGGCGCAGCACCTTGCGAATGTCGCAGCGCAGCAGCATGGTGAATATCATCGCGTAGGTCAGATTGTTTTTGAGCGCGCTGTAGGCGGCCTTGGTCTCCCCAAAATCCCAGACCTTCAGCGTACACAGCAGCATCGTGAGCAGGTAGCACAGCACCATGGAGGGCACATACTTAAAGAACCGCTGAAGCGGCCCCTTTGCGGTCTTTTCCAGAGTCACCAGCACGCCCGCCATGAAAAGCAGCACGGCCACATAGGTAAATCCATCCTTAATCACTATTCTTCCCCCTGTCCCTCATGTGAAATCGTTGTTTCCGGGCATCTGTTTATGTACGGCACTGCAAATTGGAATTTGTAGGGCAGTTGAATTGAAAATTGATAATTGAAAATTGAAAACTAATGGGGACTTTCACTACCCTGTAGGGGCGCCGTTTCGGCGC
>CACZXF010000057.1:12977-26014 GCA_902785105.1 uncultured Eubacteriales bacterium
CGGCGCAACGCCGCCCCTACAGCAATGCTGCTGATTGAAGCTATACGCCACTAACATAAATTTTCAATTTTCCATTTTCAATTCACCCCGCCAAATCCCCATTTACCGCGCAAGGTGAACAATAACAAATCAGACGACGTCAGGTATCCAGACGTCTGCTGATTGACGTGATCCGCTTCCTGCCCTCCCGGTTTTGAAAACACATATATACATTTTTATTATACCATGTTTTTTACAACCATACACTCCAAAAATTTCAAAACCGATAGTATTTTTCAACCCCTCCTGGGTCGAGACATAATTGTTATCCAATCGTTAATTTTAATGTTTGCAGTTCTTCTTCCTGTCTCTTGTCGGAGAAGAAATGGTATAATACAGGTATATAGCGGAAGATGAAGCGCGAAAGGACAGCCCGTGCAATGCTTCAAGGGACTAACCCTCAAGGACCAGCGAAAGGAAATCAAAATGAGCATTTTCAGCATGGATATATTCAATCAGGCCCCTACCAACCGCGTGGGCGACATAGAATACGGGCCGGGCCACGTATTCCCCTTTGGCGCTACGCTCATCGGTGAGGGCGTCAATTTCAGCGTTTTTTCCAGGGAGGCGACGGCCTGCGCCCTGGTCCTGTTCCACCATGGGCAAAGAGAGCCTTTCCTGGAGATCCCTTTTCCCGAATCCTTCCGAATCGGGCATGTGTATACCATGATGGTCTATGGTCTGAATATCGAGACGACGGAATACGGGTATCGCATCGACGGCCCCTATGATCCACAAAGGGGTCTGCGCTTCGACAAAACCCGCGTTCTGCTGGACCCCTGCGTGCGCTCCATCTCCGGCCGTACGGTCTGGGGCGTCGAGCCCGATTTCAGCGATCCCTTTCCCCACAGGGGGCAGATCATCTACGAGGACTACGACTGGCGCGGCGACAAGCCGCTGGAGATCCCGACCTGTGACCTCGTCATCTATGAGCTGCACGTGCGCTCCTTTACCCAACACCCGTCCAGCGGCGTGCGCCATCGGGGGACCTTCGCGGGGCTGAAGGAGAAGCTCCCCTATCTCAGGGCGCTGGGCGTCAACTGCGTGGAGCTCATGCCCATTTTTGAATTCGACGAATTTGAGAATACCCGGGAAGTCAACGGGCGGCGTCTGCTCAATTACTGGGGCTATTCCACCGTCGGCTTCCTGGCGCCGAAGGCGGGTTACGCAGCCTCCGCGCGCTTTGGCATGGAGGCGGACGAGCTGAAATCCATGATTCGCTGCCTGCACGAAAACGGGATACAGGTGATACTGGACGTCGTGTTCAATCACACCGCGGAGGGCGGAGAGGGCGGTCCTGTCATCTCCTACAAGGGCATCGACAATCGAACCTACTATCTGCTGACCCCGGATGGAGGTTACATCAACTACAGCGGCTGTGGCAATACCATGAACTGCAATCATCCGGTGGTCAGGAATATCGTTCTCGACTGCCTGCGCTACTGGGTGGCCGCCTATCATGTGGACGGCTTTCGATTTGACCTCGCCTCGATACTCTCCAGGGACGAGAACGGCGTGCCGATGATGAACCCGCCGCTGGTGGAGAGCATCGCGAATGATGTAATACTGGGAAAGAGCCTTTTGATCGCGGAAGCCTGGGACGCGGGCGGGCTGTATCAGGTGGGCAGTTTTCCCGCCTACGACCGGTGGTCCGAATGGAACGGCATGTACCGCGACTGCCTGCGCCGCTTCATCAAGGGCGGCGCGGAATGCCTGCCCGATCTCATATCGCGCATACGGGGTTCCGACGATCTGTATCACCGGCGCGGCCCGTCGGCCTCCATCAACTTCGTCACCTGCCATGACGGCTTCACGCTCTATGATCTGGTGTCCTACAACGAAAAGCACAATTGGGACAACGGCGAGGACAATCGCGACGGCTCCAATGACAATTCAAGCTGGAACTGCGGCGCGGAGGGCGATACCGACGATCCGGCCATCAACGCGCTGCGCCTGCGTCAGATGAAAAACCTGCTGACCGTGCTGCTGACCAGCCGTGGCGTACCGATGCTGCTCTCCGGGGATGAATTCGCCAACAGCCAGCGCGGCAACAACAATGCCTATTGTCAGGACAATGAGATCTCCTGGCTGAACTGGGCGCAGTTGGATAAGCACCGGGAGCTCTACGACTATGTGCGGCGGCTGATCGCCTTCAGAAAGGCCCACCCCGTCCTCCGCGCAGAGCACTACGATTTCTCCCACAACGGGACCGGGTATCCCGAGCTCTCCTTCCACGGCACGCAGGCGTGGGATTTCAATGAACACGCGCCGGGGCTGAGCTTTGCCTATATGTACGCGGAGGACCATAGCCGGTATGGGACGGAGCGTGACGCCTTCATCTATATCGCCGTCAACGCCTATTGGGAGGAGCAGCGCTATACCCTGCCGGTACTTCCGGAGGGGTATCGCTGGCAATTGGCCTTTGAGGCCTATGGCCTGTCCACAGAACCGGGCGGCGAATGTTGGCGCGAGGATCAGACCGGCATCACGCTGGGGCCGCGCTCCACAGCGATACTCATCGCCCGCAATTAGAACACCGCATCTTTGGGGCCTGTATAACCACCTTATTCGAAAAATTGGAAGTTGTCGGGGAGAGCAGGTAAACCACCTCATCCGCCCTCACGGGCACCTTCCCCTCAAGGGGAAGGCAAGGGGCTGGGAACGACGGGTCCCAAAAGCCTTCCCCTTGAGGGGAAGGTGGCGCGAAGCGCCGGATGAGGTGAACCCCCGTTTTCCCGACAAATCCCTGTTTATAAACAGGACTGAACACAATTCCGCTGCAAAAGAAATGGTCGGTATATTTGACATCCCGTCAAGTATACCGGCCATTTAATTACCTACGATTGCGCTGCCTTTATCCGTGCCTGACCAGGAGGGAGAGTCGATTGGGCAGCTCCGCGTCCGCCTGCCAGCTATACTCGATGTTCTCGGTCATGCCCTTGATGACGGCGAGGGACAGATCGTTGTCCGACTTGGTGACATCCCCGGCGGAACCGGCATAGCGGATCACCCACTCCGCGGTCTCCTCCGCTTCGGAATACTCGCAGACGGCGGTCATGCGCGGATCATCCAGCGCGGGCACCAGCGTCTGGGCCGCCTCCTCGAAGGTGAGCTGGATTCGACCGGCCAGCTTCTTGGGGATCTGATTCTTTCTGCAATAGGCGTCGATCTGCGCGGCCATGCCCAGGAAGTCGTAGTCCCGGCTTTCGATGGAAAGCTCCAGCACCTTCAGGCGCTGCACGAAGCGGCGGGTGTTCTCCCGCTGGGGATGGTCGAAGATCTGCTCCGGCGTGCCATCCTCGTAGATGCCGCCCTCGTCCATGAAGAACACGCGGTTGCAGATGGCCTTGGCGAAGTTCATCTCGTGGGTGACGATCATCATGGTCTTTCCGGTGGTGGCCAGGTCGCGAATGACGGCCTGCACCTCCCCCACCATCGTGGGATCCAGTGCGCTGGTGGGCTCGTCCAGCAGTATGACGTCCGGGTCCATGGCCAGCGTCCGGGCGATGGCGATGCGCTGCTTCTGCCCGCCGGACAGCTCGTCCGGATAGTTCAGTGCCTTCTCCGCCAGGCCCACCGTGCGCAGCAGGCGCATTCCCGTGTCGTAGGCCTCCTGCTTCGATTTCCCCAGCAGGTCCATCGGGGCCATCATGACGTTCTCGATCACCGTTTTGTGGCCGAACAGATTGAAGGACTGGAACACCATGCCCATCTTCTGACGGACCTTGTTGATGTCGCACCTGGGATCGGTGATCTCTGTATCGTCCACCCAGATCTTGCCCGAGGTGGGCTTCTCAAGCTGGTTGATGCAGCGCAGCAGCGTGCTCTTGCCCGTGCCCGAGGGGCCGATGACGGAGATCACGTCGCCATCGTGGATTTCCACGCTCACATCCTTCAGCGGCGTGATGTTTGGGTATTCCTTCTTCAGATGCTCAATTCTGATCATCGGTCCTGACCCCCTTCAATATGTCCGCCGGCTTGCGGCGCTTCGGGTTGAAGCTGAAGGTGAGCCGGTCGATGAGGAAGCCGATCAGCCCTTCCAGCACAAAGTAGATGACGGTCACGGCGATCAGCGGGAAGAACGCCTCATAGGTGCGGCTTCTGACGATGTCGCCCATCTTGGTCAGGTCCTGCACCGCGATGTAGCCCACGATGGCCGTGGCCTTGATGAGGCCAACGATCTCGCCCTTGTAGGCGGGCAGCACGTGGGGCAGCGCCTGGGGCAGTATGATCTTGAAGAAGGTCTTGTGGTTGGAGTAGCCCAGGGCGTAGGCCGCCTCATACTGTCCATTGTCCACCGCGCCGACGCCCATCTTCAACAAGCCGAACACCGCCGCGCCGAAGGTGAGCGTGAAGCCGATCACCGCCACGATCACGCCGCTGATAGAGACCCTGCCGAAGATGACGTAATAGAGTATCATCAGCAGCACCACCATGGGCATGCCCTGCACCAGCCATAGGCAGAAGCGGGTGATGAGGTTCGCCGCAGGGTTGCCGTTTCGGCAGAGCATAAAGACCACAAAGCCCAGTGCCGTGCCGAAGAGTATGGTCAGCAGCGTGATGAGCAGCGTGGTATTGACGCCGCTGACGAACAGCTTCCAGCGGCTCTCCCGCAGGAAGGTCTTTTCGAAGCTGATCCTGATCTGCTCAAAAAAGCCCGGCGCCGCCGCTGCCACGGTCTCCTTCTTGACGCTGTCCGCCTTGCGGGTCAGCGCCAGGAGTTCCGTCTCGTGATAGGGTATGGAGAAGCTGACACTCTCCTTCCGCTCGTCGGTGATGACCATGTCGGAGAGGGAGAAGTCGTACATTCCCGTGACGATGCCGGGGATGATGCCCGACGTATCGACGATGTTGACCTCGATGCCGTAGCCGTATTCCCGGCAGAACCGCACCGCGATGTCCGGGTCCGTGCCGGCGATCTTGCCGTCCGCCACAAAAGAGATGGGGACCTTGGTGCCGCTGGTGGCAAATTTGAGCGTGCCATTTTCGCCCGTCAGGCCGGTCATATCCACGGGGGTGGCTTCGTTGGCGGGATCGCTCCAGTAGCGGTAGATCTCGTCGAGCGTGCCGTCTGCTTTGATTTTGGCGATGAACTCGTCCATCTGGGACCGCAGCGCGTCGCCCTTCTCATTCTTCGCGAACATCGCGCCGATGTCCAGCGTCTTGACCGGCCTGCCCAGCGCCGTCACGGCGTCGTCCGCCTCCGTCAGATGGGCGGCGACCTCCGTCGAGGCGAGGAAGTAGTCGATCTTTTCGGTCTTCAATGCCTCCACCATATCGGTGTAGGCGTTGTACTGGCTGACCCCGGAGGCCGGGAAGGCCTCGGCGATCACCGAATCGTGGAAGGAGCCGGTGATGACGCCCGCACGCCTGCCGTTCAGCGCGGCGATGTCAGCGCTCTTCGGTGCGCCCTGCGCCAGATCGCTGCTCCGCACGCCGAGGACGATGCCGCCGTAGCTGGTGGGGTCGGAGAAAAGCACCTGCTCCTCCCGCTCCGGGGTCACGTTCATGTCCGTGGTAAAGTCGTACTTTCCGGACTCGATGGCGGGGATGCGGCCGGCAAAGTCCACGTCCCCCAGCTCCAGGGCGTAGCCCCGGTCCCGGCAGAAGCGGACCACCAAGTCGATGTCGTAGCCCACGTTCTTGCCGTCCTTGATGTAGGAAAACGGCGCGTCCGTGGAGGTGGTGACGACCCGGATCGTTCCGTTTTCCCCGGTAAGATCCGACATGTCCACGACCTTCCGGTCCTCATCGAGGTTGAACCAGATTTCGTCCATCTCCTGCATGGTGCCGTCCGCCCATTTCCGCGCAAGGAAGTCGTTCAGCTCCGCGCACAGCGCCGCGCTCTTCGGGTCGTTCTTGCGGAAAGCGAAGCTGTAGTTGTTCTGGGTGAGGCGCTCGTGGATGTAGTCCACCTCCGGCTGCTCCCCGTGGACGATCTTCAGTCCCGGCTCATCCCCGAGGTAGCCGTCGATCTTGCCTGCGAGCAGCGCGGCGATGCAGTCCTGGTAGCCGTTGAACAGGAGATGCTCACTGTTGGGGAAGAACTCATTGGCGACGCCCTCCATCAGCGGACCGACGACCACGCCGATGGGCCTGCCATTGTAATCCTTTACGCTGATGCTGCCGGACATCGCCTCGTCCTCACCCTTCAGCACCACAAGTACCGCGCCGCCGGTGTAGTTCGGCTCGGAGAACAGCACACTCTCCGCCCGCTCGGGGGTGATGCTGATGCCCGCGGCACCGAGATCCGCCTTGCCCGCCTGGATGGAGGGCAGTATGGCGTCGTAGTTCATGTCCACGATCTCCAGGCCATACCCGGCGTATTCGCAGAACATCGCGGCAAGCTCCATATCGTAGCCCACCACTTCGCCTTCGCGCACATACTCAAAGGGCGCGTAGCCTGACTCCGTCGCCAGGCGAAGCGTCCCATTTTTGGCGCTCAGGGCAGAGATGTCCGGCATGGTCTTTGAATCTTCGTTATCACCGAACCACTTGGCCTCAAGCTCATCCAGCGTTCCCCCGGAGAGCTGCTTCAGGAAGGCGTTGAACTGCTTCCGCAGCGCCTCCCCCGCTTCGCTCTTCGGAAACACAAAGGCAAACTCAAACTGGTCCAGATAGTCCGGGAGGCAGGTCACCTCAGGATATTCCCGCATCAGAAGCTGGCCCACCGGCTCGTCCACCGCGAAGGCGTCCACCTTGTCCCCGGTGAGCGCCGCCACCAGGTCGGCCTTGGTGTTGTAATATTCGACCTTGGCGTCCGGCAGCTTCTCCGCCACCATTGCGTCGAAGCTGCTGCCGGTCTGCACGCCGATGCGGCCGCCGTTCAGCCCGGAAAGGGACCCCTCCGCCCAGGCCAGAGCGCCGGTCAGCAGTGCCAGAATCAGCAGCAGCGCAGTTTTCTTCGTCAAAATGCTTACCCCCTATCGTCTCACACTCTTTGTATAACCATAATACCTCTATGTTATTATAGCACTTCCTAACCCATAAATGTCCAGTAAAAAACACTCGCCACAAATGTTTCACAATATCTGTAGTGAGATTACTATTCACAGTCAAAATAGCTCCAAAATGTCCCCAAAAGGCTTCGAATGGCGCTCATACTAAACTGTACCTTGGAGAATGGACAGCTCCAGTTTAGGAGAAGCCCTATGCAGAAGACATACAGATTAGGGGGACGCCCTTAGGAGTGGACAGTTTCCAGGAACAGATTTGTGTGGTAAGATGTATCCATGAAGAGGGCGGAAAGGCATGGATACAGATGAGCAAGCAGACACACACGAATCCATTATCCAAGCTAGTATATTCCTTTTTAATTAACTATACATTTATTTTGAGATATGATATCATATAGAAGAGGTACAAAGGAGATTGACTGTATGATATTCACACTCGATATCAACCACAAGGCTGAGTTGGAAAAGCTTTCCAGTTCGGGGATGACCCCGATCGTAATTGCCCAGAGGGCGAAAATCCTGCTTCTAAAAGATGCTGGTAAATCCGCAACAGCGATCGCTGATGAAGTTGGAGTCAGCCGATACACAAGCAGAGCTGTGGGTCAAGAAATACCGTAATCGTTCCGAGAAAGATTCCATAGTAACGCTTAATTCAGGCCCAAATTTGTCTTATTTTAAATAATACTCACTCATTTGCCTCAGATGCTCCCTGAACGCGCTGACGGCCGGGGCGGGTCCGGTGAGGCGTATCCCAGCGCCGAGCCCGAACAGCCAGCCAAAGAACTGGGGACTCAGTGCGACGTCCACACCGGCCTCGAAGTGCTCATCGTCGATGGGAACCATTCTCAGCTCCTTGCCGAAGCGGTCGATCAATATCCCGGCCATGCGGTTTTCGGCCTCCAGCGTTATCCGCGTGACCCGGCCTCCGAACATGCCAAAGACGGCGTTTCGGGTGTAGTCCTCGGCGTGATAGTCCGCCTCGCCATTGCGTGGATATCCCGTGGCCTTGATGCGAAGCATCTTGTCGACGCGATAGTGCTTCATCGTCCTCTCCTTCTCATCGAAGGCAACCAAGTAATAGTATTCATCGCTGAGGATCAGGGCCCAGGGGCTGACCTCATACCAGGCCCCGTTGTGGCGAAGGACCTCCTGCTTCTCCCGGTCGTACTGAAAATATTGGAACATGATCCGCGAGTTCAGATTGATGGCGCTGTTGAGTGCGTCAATATTCAGAAATATCGATTCGTTCATGCTCTTGATGCGGCCGGACAGCAGCACCTGATGGGTCAGCTCCCGCTGCTGGTGACGGCTGGCGAGCTGGGTGATTTTTTCGATCAGCGCGTTGGATTTCTTCTCCGTGATGTACTTCGAGGCCTGAACGGAGTCCACCAGCAGCTTCAGTTCCGCAATGTCAAAATCCCGGTTGAGCACCCGATAGAAGTAATAGCGCCCCTCATGGCTGTAATCGACGTCGATGCCAAAATTCCGAAGCTCGTCGATGTCCTCATACAGCGTCTTTGCGGAGACGGGGTCAAAGCCATAGCCGGCCAGGTGTTCGTTGAGCTGAGTCAGGGACAGGCCGTGGTCCTCGTCCGTCTCCTCCAGAAAGATTTTCATCAGATACAGACATTTATATTTCTTCTGCTTGCCGGCCATGATAAACCCTCCCTCTGCTTCATATTCATCACCACACAAATCCCTGATTATTGCGCAGAGTGAATGATAACTAATCTACAGCGCATACAGCGACGGATTTATGGTTAGTCGAATAAAAAAATACAGCCTCCAGAATGAAGCTGCATTTTATATGATGGCAGGGGCAGAAGGATTCGAACCCTCAACAAAGGTTTTGGAGACCCACGTGTTACCATTACACCATGCCCCTACGTTCTTTCGAACGAAATATATTATATATGCCGCAAATAAAAAAGTCAATAGCATACTCATAATTTTACATCCGCCTCTGCCTACAGTTTTTTTCTAATAATACTGGTCAAGTCGGCAAAAGCGTGTTATAATGTTAATTGGTGATGATTGGTTAAAAATCATCGACAGGAAATGATGCGCCGCGGTAATGAAAGCGGCGTTTGAATGAGGAGGATGAATCACCATGGGCATGAATGAGATTCGCGCGGCCATCGAGGCGGGCAAGGCGCGTCTGGGCGTCGAGTTTGGTTCCACGCGCATCAAGGCGGTATTGATCGACGAGGCCGGCGCGCCCATTGCGCAAGGCGCTCACGACTGGGAGAACCAGCTCATCAACAACATCTGGACCTATGACCTGGGCGACGTCATCGCGGGCCTCCAGGACTGCTATGCCGACATGCTGAAGGACGTGCAGGCGAAGTACGGCTGTGGCATCAAAAAGCTGGCGGCCATCGGCTTCTCGGCCATGATGCACGGCTACATCGTGTTCAACGATAAGGACGAGCTGCTGGTGCCCTTCCGCACCTGGCGCAACACCATCACCGGCGAGGCCGCCGAGAAGCTGACCGCGCTGTTCAACTTCAACATCCCCCAGCGCTGGTCCATCGCCCACCTGTATCAGGCGATACTGAACGGCGAAGAACACGTCCCGGACATCCGCTTCATGACCACGCTGGAGGGTTTCGTCCACTGGAAGCTCACCGGCCAGAAGGTACTGGGCATCGGCGAGGGCTCCGGCATGTTCCCCATCGACAGCAACACCAACGACTACAACGCCGAGATGGTGGAGAAGTTCGACAAGCTGGTGGCCGACAAGGGTTTCCCCTGGAAGCTGCGCGACATACTGCCCAAGGTTCTGCTGGCGGGCGAGAATGCTGGCGCGCTGAACGCCGAGGGCGCAAAGCTGCTGGACGTGTCCGGGCAGCTTGAGGCCGGTATCCCGCTGTGCCCGCCCGAGGGCGACGCCCAGACCGGCATGGTCGCCACCAACTCCGTCCGTCAGAGGACCGGCAATGTGTCCGCCGGCACCTCCATCTTCGCCATGATCGTGCTGGAAAAGGCCCTCTCCAAGGTCCGCCCCGAGCTGGAGACCATCACCACCCCCTCCGGCGCGCAGGTAGCCATGGTCCACTGCAACAACTGCACCAGCGATCTGAACGCCTGGGTCAAGCTGTTCGGCGAGTTCGCCGAGGCCGCGGGCTTCAAGCTGGACGCCAACGCGCTGTATGGCACGCTGTACCGCAAGGCCATGGAGGCTGACGCGGACATCGGCGACGTGATGGCCTACAACTACTTCTCCGGCGAGCACATCACCGGCTTTACCGAGGGCCGCCCGCTGTTCGTCCGCACCCCCGAGAGCCGCTTCACACTGGCCAACTTCATGCGTGCCCATCTGAACGCCGCCTTCGCCTCCCTGAAGATCGGCATGGATATCCTCATTGAAGAGGAAGGCGCGCTGGTGGACCGCATCATGGGCCACGGCGGCATCTTCAAGACCAAGGGCGTGGCCCAGCCCGTCATGGCTGCCGCGCTGAACGCGCCGGTGTCCGTCATGGAGACCGCCGGCGAGGGCGGCGCCTGGGGCA
Source organism: uncultured Eubacteriales bacterium (assembly GCA_902785105.1). Taxonomy (GTDB): domain Bacteria; phylum Bacillota; class Clostridia; order Christensenellales; family Aristaeellaceae; genus UBA2862. The sequence goes on from CACZXF010000057.1 coordinate 23,485, forward strand.
TCGCGCTGCTGGCCGCCTATATGGCTGACAAGCAGGAGGGCCTCACCCTGGAGGATTACCTGGACGAGAAGGTCTTCAAGGGTATGCCCTGCGAGACCGTCGAGCCCAACCCCGACGACGCCAAGGCCTTCAACGATTACATCGTCCGCTTCAAGGCCGGCCTGCCCATCGAGAAGGCCGCCGTGGAGTGCATCAGGCTGTAAATCGTATAATGAAGCCCCTTTCCGATTTCCATCGGAAAGGGGCTTCAATCATAATTGTCCGATCCATTCTCCACATTCCCGAATCCACCCGGCGACGTGTCCATCCGGGAACCGCCCGTTTTCGGGCTGGGCGACCTCCTCCGTCGCCAGGGAAAGACCATGTTTCCCGAAGGGATAGATGTGCAGCTCGAAGGGCACCCCGGCTCGGCGGAGCGCGGCAGCGAACATGAGCGAGTTTTCAACAGGCACGCTCTCGTCCGAGGCGGTGTGCCACAGGAAGGTCGGCGGCGTGTCCGGCGTGACGTGCTTCTCCAGCGAAAAGAAATCCCGTTCTCTTTCCCCGACAATGTTTTCAAGGCTCTCCGCGTTGCAAAGTCCTTCCTCCGCGGTGATGACCGGGTAGCACAGTATCAGGCCGTCGGGCCTTGAAAGACCCAGTGTCCGCCAGTGCACGCCCAGCGTGGCGGCAAGGTGTCCCCCGGCGGAAAAGCCGCAGACGAACACGGGAACGCCGGGATTTATCTTCTTCTTTTCCGCCACAGCCGCGGAGAGCTGCCGCACCGGTTCAAGGCCCAGAGGCGCGTCGCCTGCTTCCCGGACCCGATATTTCAGAACCTCCGCTTCAAATCCCATGTCCCGGAAGGTCCGGGCCACGGGCTCACCCTCCCGCCGGGAGAGATGGTTGTAAGCCCCGCCGGGGCAGATGATGATGTTTGTCTTTGTCCTCATATTTTCTCGGCCTCCCTATTGCTCAATCCCTTCGCTCCGCCTTCATGGCGACCTTGTCCTGATACATGGCCGCGTCGGCGCGCTTCAGCACATCCTCCGCGCAGGAATCCCGGCCAGGCTCGTATTTCGCGAGGCCGACGGCGGCGGAGACCCTCTGCCAGGGCTCGAGGCTGGAATCGGACTGAAGCCAGGCGATGGCACCTTTGAATTGAGAAATCATTTCCCCAGTCCGGCTCTGCGCCGCGCCCTCCAGGACGATCACAAACTCATCGCCGCCGGTGCGATAGAGATAATCCCGGCCAAATACCCAGCCGATGAGATTGGAAGCGTTCTTCAGGTATTCGTTGCCCTTCTCGTGCCCGTGGGTGTCGTTCATGCGCTTGAGAAAGTTGACATCCACCATGAGCGTGGAGAAATCCGCCGTTCCCTCAGTGATATGATGGTCCAGGCCCTGGGTGTACTCATAATAGGCGGTTCGGTTCTGAAGGCCGGTGAGCGTATCCCTGTAGGCCCGCCTTTCCAGCCGGTCCATGGGCTTGACGATGCCCCTGTCCGTCACCAGCACGCTCACGATGCCAATGATGACGACGACGACCAGGAAGAAGAGTATGATCTGCCGAATGATGTCCCAGACATAGGCGGTCAGCAGGTCCATGGAGTAGTCCACGGCGACGTAGCACTGACATTGGCCCTGAGAGTCATGAAGGGGCGTATAGATAGTCAGCAGGTACCCGAAGGAATCGTTGGAGATGACGGGCTTGATCTCCCGCCCCGCCAGCAGATCTGGGATGACATCACTGAAAGAGGGGTCAAAATCCACAATTTCCCCAGGTTCCTCCCCGGGCAAGTCGTCTGTGTCGAGATCGAACACCACGTGACAGCCATCCTCACGTATCTGGTAGACATACAGAAAGCGTATATCCGGGTAGGCGTCCCGCAGCTTGTAGAGATGGCGCTCAATGTCATCGTAATCGGGATGGGCGTGTCCCTGCTCGATATAATCGTTGATGTGGTCGATATCCAGACTGTCCGCGATCAGACTGTTCAGACCGTAGGCATAATTCACGCAATCCTCAATGGTAAAATCCCTGAAGGACTTGTAGCTGATGCCGATAAATGCCGAAGACATCACAAGGAAGATGATGAACAGCGGAGCCAATATTCGGATGCGCGTGGACCATTTGCTATGCTTCATACAGTGTATTCCGTCCCCTAATAGTAAGAAATAATCCGCCCCGGTCTGATATAACCTCCCGCGGTGCTCAGACATTCGGTTCTGTAGTATCTGTTTTGGAATATTGTTATTTTATCACATGTTTTTTCCGAAAACAATAGCAAAATGAAATCGGATAAGCGCAGCATTGAAATGTGTTGGTGCCTTTCACCCTGCACGATAAGCAGGTCGTAACCCCCATTACCCCTACAAATTTCAGTTTATCGAAAACAATGAGTCATAACGATAAAGCTCTGCCTTTTCTCACCACGTTACTATTCACAGTCCAATGTCATTAAGCCAACCCCATACGGAACAGCAAGAATGAGATGGAATGTGAAGGCAAGGAAAACAAGGAAAAAAGAAGGCACAACAAACAAGCCGA
>CACZXF010000058.1 GCA_902785105.1 uncultured Eubacteriales bacterium
ATCTCTTCGCCCCCTTTCCTCTATTATACCACATTTCTTCGTGGGTTTTTAGAGGTTACCTTGAGGGGAAGGTGCCCGTGAGGGCGGATGAGGTGGACTTCCGCTCACCCCGACAAATTCCAATTTGCTAAGATAAGAGGATCATTCTTTATTTCCCTTTCAGCCTGCGCATACGTGACTCTATTGATTCTTCGAAAGCCTTATCAGTCAGCTCCGGGTCCCGGACGGCCTTCCAGGTCGGGCATGGCATTTCCGCACATTGGCCGCAGGTGGCGAGGTGATGCCGGTTCACACAGCAGGCGTATATGGGGCAGGGCTTGCCCGCTGGGGCGTGGAATACCTTGCCGTTCAGCGCATTGCAGCCCTGGCACAGCCCGCATATGGCGCAGTCCATGCCGCAGACGGTCAGCCCCAGAATCTCCCGCTGCTTCTTCTTCGGGAACCCGGCCAGCACCAGTTGATAGGAGCGATCCAGCAGCGATTTCACCAGCGCGTCGGGAACCTCGCCGTCGGGCGATATGGAGTTCCAGCAGCGCTTGTCCGAATAGTAGCCGGGGATGATGTCCGCGTATTGCTCCCGGAGCATCGAACCCTCCACGGGGTCCAGTTTCACGTTGATGTAGACGGGCACATCGCTGTCGTCAAGCAGAATCGCGGCGAACATCCTGTCGCCGATCTTGTAGCGTATCCAATTCCATTCCGGCTGTAGATCCTTCGTCACCGCACGTTTGGAAAGCAGATATTCGTCCATCCAGTCATAGCGCATGTGGATACCCCCTGTAAACATTGCTCAAATACAGTGTATCACAATATAAAAATGAAGTACAGGCTAACTTCGCGCCTGTGCTTTACTTTTTTCCCGAAATGGTGTATTCTGTTTTCATCCGTTCTTTGGAGGAATATTCATGAAAGCTATCTATGAAATGGCGAAGGCGGCTGTGCCGGAGGCCATCGAATTGCGTCGAAGAATACACCGCTGCCCGGAAATTGGAAATGCCGAGCGGCAGACCTCGGCGCTAATCGAGCAGACCCTAAATGCGCTGGGCTGGACGGTGGAGCGCCCCATGGGCACGTCGGTGGTGGCGACGCTTCATGGCGGGAAGCCGGGGCCAACAGTGGCCTTCCGGGCTGATATGGACGCCCTGCGCATCGAGGAGGCCACGAACCTGCCCTTTGCTAGCGAGGTCCCGGGTATGATGCACGCCTGCGGCCACGATTTCCACGTCGCCGGGCTGCTGGGAGCCGCGATGGTATTGTCGAAGTACCGGGAAGCGCTGTGCGGCAATGTGAAGCTGTTGTTCCAGCCCGACGAGGAGGGCGACGGCGGCGCGAGGCGCATGATCGAGGCGGGCTGTCTCGAAAACCCGAGGGTGGACGCGGTGTTCGGAGCCCACGTCGATCCCGACCTGCCCGTCGGGGCCATCGGCTTCAAATACGGCAAGATGTACGCCGCTTCGGACACCTTCAAAATCACCATCCGCGGCGCGGGCTGCCACGGCGCGTCGCCCAACGACGGTATCGACGCCATCGCCATCGGCGCCCAGGTGGTGACGGCGGTCCAGCAGATCGTAAGCCGCCGGGTCGCGCCCACGGACGCCGTGGTAGTCTCCTTCGGCATCTTCCACGGTGGGACGCAGATGAACGCCATCGCCGAGACCTGTACATTAGAGGGCATCATCCGCACCCTCGGCCCGGCTACCCGTGAGAAAGTTCGGGGGCTGTTCCGGGAGACCGTCAGCGGCATCTGCGGGGCCATGGGTGCAGAGGCGGAGATCGCGCTGCGCGAGAGCTATCCCGGCATCGTCAATGACGACCGGATGGTGGATTTTGCCCGTGCAACCGCCGCCGGGCTGCTGGGCGCTGACAACGTGGTCATGCTGACGGAGCCTACCATGGGCACGGAGGACTTCGGCTATTTTATCCAGGCGGTCCCCGGCGCGTTCTACAAGATAGGGGTTCGCAATCCTGAGATCGGCGCGGTATATCCCATCCACAGCCCCCGCTTCATCGCGGACGAAGCCGCCATGGTCAACCTCATCGCCGCCCATGCCGCCATCGCATTGGGCTTCGGGGAAAGGCGCAATTCATGAGGCTCCGAAAGCTCCTGTATGTAGGGCTGATACTGCTGACCCTCGGAGTGGTGCTTTACATCGGTATGCGCAGCGGCGACCTGCCCGCGTCGCTGAAGGCCATCTCTGAAATACCGGCGCGGTATGTCATCGTTTGCGTGCTGTGCGTCTTTGGCAGCATACTGATGCAGACCCTGAGCTGTCGTCTCGCCCTCATCAGGCTGGGCCATGCCATGCCCTTCGGGCGGCTCTACGCCATCATGCTGCTGGGCGAGTTCTACTCCTACATCACCCCCGGCGCCTCCGGCGGTCAGCCCATGCAGGTGTATCAGTTCCACAAGGACCATCTGCCCGCGGGGGACGCAACGGCGGCACTGACGATCCACTTTCAGTGCTTTCAAATCGTGCTGCTGAGCCTCGACTTGATACTCTACGCCGTCTACCGCGATTTCATCACGGCCCAGATCGGTCCGAACCTGCCGTTTCTCGTCATCGGCTTCCTGGCCAACGCCGCGCTGGTCATCGGCTCGCTGATGATCGCCTTCTATCAGCGGCCCGTGCGGTTTCTGCTGCGCGTCGGTGGCGCGCTCCTGCGAAAGCTCCGGTTCCGTGACCCGGACCGGCTGGAAAAGCTGGCGACGGGCCTCGCGGATGGCTATTACGACGCCATGCGCGCGCTGGCCTCAGACGGACGACAGCTCGCGGGCCAGTTCGCCTGCGCCGCCGTTCGCATCGCACTGCTGATGAGCGTCATGTTCTTCATCTATCGGGGTCTGGGCCAGACCGCAGCGAGCTATGGGAAGATCGTCACCATGGGCTGCTTGCAGTACACCTCCGCCGCCTACACGCCCCTGCCCGGCGCCTCCGGAGCACAGGAGGGCATATTCGGCCTCTATTTCGCCGGGCTCCTGCCGGACAGTCTGCTGCTCTCAGGTCTGCTGTGCTGGCGGTTCATCACCTATTATCTGGTGCTCATTGTAGGCTTCTTCGTCACCACAGCGCTGGGTATGCGCGACAGCGGCGCATGAGCGCCTTTTCCGTTTTCGTGGGATGATAACTATCCAGTTGCCCCGATAAATTGAAGTTTGTAGGGGAGTCAAACCAATCTTGTAGGGGCGCCGTTTCGGCGCCCGCCCCTAACGAAACGCATCGTACTACCCGGCGGGCGGCGCAACGCCGCGCATCTCCCCGACAAATCCCTGTTTATAGGGGCGGAGTGAGATATATAAAATGATTCATTATGTTCTCAGAAAGGAGATTATGAAATGATTGAAAAGAGATTTCTGATCGTGGTGGATATGCAGAAGGATTTCATCGACGGTTCCCTGGGCACGACAGAGGCCCAGGCCATCGTGCCAGCCGCCGCGGCGCGCATCCGGGAATGCCGGGAGGCGGGCTGGACCGTCATCGGCACGCTGGACACCCACGGCGAGAACTATCTGGACACGCCCGAGGGCCGGAAGCTTCCGGTGCGCCACTGCATCCGGGGAACAGAGGGCTGGCGGCTCAACGGCGACATCGCCCGGGAAATGCGGGGCTGTGCCCTGGTGGAAAAGCCCACCTTCGGCAGCGTGCGCCTGCCGGGTATCATTGAAGCACTGGCGGGCGGCGAGAAGGCGTTCGCCATTGAACTGCTGGGCCTGTGTACGGACATCTGCGTGGTGTCAAACGCGCTGCTTCTGAAGGCCCATTTTCCCGACGCCGCCATCAGCGTCAATGAGCGCTGCTGCGCCGGGGTGACGCCCGAAAAGCACCGCGCCGCACTGGAAACCATGGGGAGCTGTCAGATCGACATCGTCTGAAACCTTCACGTCTTGTCGCCGGACAGTATTGCCCGGATGGCCGCAAGGTCATCGGCGAAGACAATGCCCCGCTGCTTTTCCGATGAGGAAAGGCCCATGGTGATCATGTGTTCAAGCTGGGCCTTCAGGCCGTCGTAATAGCCGTTGAGGTTGTAGAGTATACACGGCGCGTCCAGATGGCTCAGCGAGACCTTGGACATCACTTCGGCAATCTCCTCCAGCGTGCCCGTGCCGCCGGGGAAGGCGATGAAGGCGTCGCCCAGTTCGATCATCTTCGCCTTGCGCTCGGACATGTCGTGGGTCACGATGAGCCGCGTGATGGCGTCGTATTCAAACCCGGCGTCGATGAAGAACTGCGGCTCCACGCCCGTCACCTCTCCGCCGGCCATCAGCACGCTCTCCGCAAGCTCGCCCATCAGGCCCGACTTCGAGCCGCCATAGACCAGGGCGTGGCCGCTCTCGCCGATCCAGGTTCCCAGCGCCCGTACCGCCCGCTTCAGCGCCGGATCATTGCCGGGGTTCGCGCCGAGGTATACCGTGATATTCAATAGAACCTTCCTCCTTCTGAATGGGCCTTCCGTGCGCGGCGGCCCATTGCTTTACTGTATTTCAACTGCGTCGCATAGCTTCTCGATCCAGTCGCGCTTTTTCAGGGCTGCCAGCCAATCTGCCGTGATGGCGTCATAGCCGTAATACAGGCCCGCGAGGCCGCCCGCCACCGCGCCGACGGTGTCGGTGTCCTCGCCGAGGTTGACGGCTTTCAGCAGCGCCGTCTGGAAGCTGTCCGTGTTTGCCAGCGACCACACCGCCGCCTCCAGCGTATCCACCACATAGCCGCTGCTGTAGATATTTTCCGATGGAAGCGCCGCAAAGCCATCGAGGTCCCGCAGGCGGTCGTAATACTCAAGGTTTTCGTGGTCGGACAGATGTTTCTCATAGAAATCGAAGCCCCTGTCCAGCCCCGCCTTCAGCCGGTCCGCAAGCGTCCCGGAGCCATCCAGTATGGACACCGCCATGAAATAGTAGAGGCCGCAGGCGATGTTGGACCGGATGTGGGCGTGGGTCAGGCTGCCCACCTTGTGGATGATGTCGATGGCCGCGTCGTCGGGCAAGGCGCGGTCGTAGCAGTACAGCACCGCGGGGAGTATCCGCATGAGACTGCCGTTTCCGTTGCTCCGCTCGTCATAGCTGCCCGCCCGGTGGGGCTTGTGGCTGTGCTTATACTTGTTGATGGCGTGCCGCATGGCCCGACCGACGTCGTAGGCGTAGCCATAGGGCGTGAAGGCGCCGTCGTCCAGCCATTGGACGAAGCTGTCCATGATGTCAAAATAGTCGATATCGCCGGTGCGGTTGAGGCTGTCCAGCATGGCCAGTGTCAACGAACTGTCGTCCGTCCAGGAGCCGGCGGGCAGGTTGAAGGTGCCATAGCCGCGCATCCCGGTGACCGGGTCCCGGCAACTTCTTCCCGTGTTCTGAATTGTACGGGGCACCCGAGGGCATCGCCGACCACGACGCCCATGATGCCGGATTTCCATTTATTCTTCATGAGGCTTCACCTCCCGCGTTTTTTATAGTCCGCTTCGATTTTCTCCTTCCACTTCCGGCCCAGCGTCACATTGGCGCGGACCTGACACACCGCCGCGCTGACCTCGGCGTAGTTGAGGGACTGACCCATGGAGTCATTTAAGAAGGTCACGGCCCGGTCTTCTGAGATGCCGAAGTGGGCGGCGGTCTCCACGGCGTCGATGTTTGCGCCGAGGAACAGGAACTCCCAGCCGTATTTCTCCTTCTGCCGTCGCACCATGGCTTTCACCTCATCCGACGTGTAGTACCGGCTGGCGTTCTCCATGCCGTCGGTGGTGATGACGAATATGGTGTGCTCCGGGCGGTCTTCCTCCCGTGCGTACTTGTGGACGTTGCCGATGTGGTGGATCGCGCCGCCGATGGCGTCGATCAGCGCGGTGCAGCCGCCGACGCAATACTGCCGGTCCGTCATGGGCTCGATCCTCCGAAGGTCCACCCGGTCGTGAATGACCACGCTGTCGTTGGAGAAGAGCACCGTGGAGACCAGCGCCTCGCCCTCCGCCTGCTTCTGCCTCTGGATCATGCCGTTGAAGCCGCCGATGGTGTCAGCCTCGAGGCCCGCCATGGAGCCGCTCCTGTCCAGTATGAATACCATTTCCGTCAGATTCTTTTTCATGTTAAATCCCCTCCGTTCGTTTTGATGGTCATATTATACCGAAAAACGGCGGGGAAGAGGTCGCCCGGCAGGCGACAATTACGGATTCACACCGGAACCCAGCAGCGGCATGTCGAACTGGAAGAGCACCTCGTTGATCTCAAAGACGTCGTACCGGTGGTTGAGTATGAAGTATTCCATTATGATGTCAAATTTGCTGCTATGTGACAGGGCGAAGCCGGCCTTGTTGAGGAAGGACTTTGTCTCCGGCAGGGACAGCTCCAGCGCTACAGCGAAGGCAAACACGGTGGGCTTGCTGGGCCGGTAGCCGGGATTGGAGCGGATCTTGCTGAACAGCTTCCGGCTCACGTTGGCGCGCTTGTAGCACTGTGTGTCGGTGATGCCCTTCTCGTCGATGAGCCGCAGCAGCGCTTCGGAGAAGCCTTCGTCCGTCTGGCGCAGCAGCGCGTTCCAGTCGGGCGCGGCGGGGGAGGGCATGGCGGCGTCGCGGAAGCAGGTGCTCAGCGCCTTGTCGAGCTCCAGCGCCGCCGCCTCATCCCGCTGCCAGAGCGACCTGCGGGAGTGCTCCATGTTCTTTTGAACGTGGGTCTCGGCGTAGACGTCGTCTATGTATTCCTGGACCTCCCGGAACAGCTTTTTACCTGTATTAAATTCCGTGTGCCCGAACACCACCAGATAGACCTGCATGTCATGGTCGAACAGGAATTGCGTGATGGCCTCCACGGCCACGGCCATGGCCTGGTCCTTGGGGTAGCCATAGGCCCCCGCGGAGATCAGCGGAAAGGCCACGCTCTCGCAGTCGTGCTCCTGTGCCAGTGTCAGCGCATTGCGATAGCAGGACGTCAGCAGCGCCCGCTCCCCGTGCCCGCCGCCGTGCCAGATAGGGCCCACCGTGTGAATGACGTATTTCGCCGGGAGGCGGTAGCCCCTGGTGATCTTGGCTTCCCCCGTCTCGCAGCCGCCAAGCGTGCGGCACTCCGCCAGAAGCTGGGGCCCCGCGGCCCGGTGGATCGCGCCGTCGACGCCGCCGCCCCCCAGCAGGGAGCGGTTCGCCGCGTTGACGATGGCGTCAACCTTCATCTTTGTGATGTCATTTCGAACGATTTCAAACGGCATGGCTTTGCCTCCCTATAGAGATAAATTGCAATAACTGTATTCTACCATAAAAGCGAATGGTCGGCAACCGAAGCGTAAAAATTACGGCTTGCCGAGCTTCGCCCTTTATGTTACAATACATTTGCGACAACAGGAGAGGAAGATAAATAAATATGAAGGCAATACTTTTTGACATGGACGGCGTGCTGATCGATTCGGAGGAACTGATGGCCAAGGCGGGCATACTCGCGCTGAGGGACTACGGCCTCGACCCCAAGCCGGAGGACTTCATCCCCTTCGTCGGCTGCGGGGAGGATAAATACATCGGCGGTGTGGCCCAAAAATACGGGCTGACCTACACCCCGGAGATGAAGGCGCTGGCCTACCGCTATTACGGGGAATATGTGGAGCAGGAGGCCTTCGTGCCCGAGGACGTCCACAGGGTTCTCACCGCTGTGAAGGAAAAGGGGTTAAAAACGGCGGTCTGCACCTCCGCCGACTATGCGAAGGTGGTTCACAACCTCCGGGCCATCGGCGTGGAGGAGGGCTTCTTCGACGCCTTCGTGACCGGCGACAAGATCAAAAATCTGAAGCCGCATCCGGAGATCTACCTGACCGGCGCGGCGCTGGTGGGCGTAGCCCCGGAGGACTGCCTCGTGGTGGAGGACGCGCCCAGCGGCATCAAAGCCGCCCACGCGGGCGGCATGAAGGCTGTGGGCATCGCCTCGAGCTTTTCAGAGGACTACCTGGTGAAGGAGAGCGCCCCGGATTACATCATCCACAGGCTGGAGGAGCTGCTGGAAATCATGTAAATCCGTTTATTTTGGAGCAGTGCCTGTAGATAATCGGGCAATTCTCATGTATAATCACTCTTATGGGAAATCAAAAGGCACTTATGAATGTGATGTTCTGAATATACGGGACGGTATGTCGGTGCCTGTAAAATACGGTTGCCAAGAAAAAAGCCGATGAGAGTTGAAGGTAAGGTGTATAATGAACGATTACGTCATTTTTGTGGATGCTTCCGCGGACATGGAAGCCCGCTTTGTCAGTGAGAACGATATACGCATCGTGCCGATGAGCTACACGCTGGGCGGCGAAAATCGCGAATGCGCTCAGATGGAGGACGAGACCACGCTAAAGCGCTTCTACGACGGCCAGCGCCACGGCGATTTTACCCACACCAGTCAGGTGTCCCCCCAGCAGTACATGGACGCCTTTTCCCCCATACTGGCGGAAAAGAAGGACATACTGTACATCTCCCTCTCCGGTGGGCTGACCAATTCCCATGACAGCATAGGCATCGCCGGCGGTCAGCTCTCGGAGCAGTACCCGGACGCGGCGGTCTACGCCGTCGATTCCCTCTGCGCCACCGGCGGCATCGGGCTGCTGGCCCGGCTGGCCGTGCGGAACAAGCAGGCGGGCATGACCGTCCGGGAAAACGCCGCCGATATCGAGGAGAAGAGGCACAAGGTGTGCCACTTTTTCATGGTGGAGGATCTCATGTATCTGAAGCGAGGCGGGCGCGTCTCCGCCGCCTCCGCCATGATCGGAACCGCCCTGGGCATCCGACCGATACTCGTCATCGACGAGGTGGGCAAGCTGAGCGTGGTGGGCAAGCAGCGCGGACAGAAGAAGGCCATCAGCGATCTGCTGGCGCGCTACGATCGCAGCCGGGGATCGGAGATCAACGACATCAGCATCGTCCACGCCGACGCCCCGGATACCGCCGCGCGGCTGGTGGATGGCGTCAAAGGGCTGAACCCCGAGGCCGAGATCACCTGCTGCATGCTCAGCCCCATCATCGGCACCCACACTGGCCCGGGCATGGCGGCCATCATATTTTTCGGCGACCGGTCGAAGATACTCAAATAGGATTCCTTCTGAAAAAACATCGTGGCTGTTGCAGCTTTTTTATCATCTGCGACAGCCCCTTCAATTTCGCCCCGAAGGGCGAAACCAGCAATCCTTCGGATTGCGACCTTGAAGCGAGGTCAGATAAAGTTCCCTATTGCACCATACGCTCTACAAATTGCGAACTTTTAACGACGAGGACCTCATCCGCTCCTTCAGGGCACCTTCCCCAGAGGGGAAGGCTTTTGGGAAAAAGCTCTCCCCGACAAATCCCCAGTATATCGAAGTGGATAAAAAAGTCAGTTTACAACCATAACAAATCGAAGGGGGCGCTGCAGCCTCCCTTCGACTTTCAATATTATAACGCTATGAATCCTCCCTGTGTGCGCGCAGCACCTCTGTCATGGCCTTGAGCATGACGTTGACGTCTATGGGCTTCGCGATATGTCCGTTCATGCCGGCCTCCTCCGCGCTGCGCACGTCCTCCTTGAAGGCGTTGGCCGTCATGGCGACGATGGGGATAGACGCCTTGTCCGCATCCTCCAGCGCCCGTATCGCCCGCGTGGCCTCATAGCCGTCCATCACGGGTATCTGAATGTCCATCAGAATCATGTCGTAATAGCCCGGCTCCGTGTGCTCCATGATGTCGACGGTGATCTGTCCGTTTTCGGCCCGCTCCACGGTGATGCCGTTCTGCTCCAGTATCATGACGGCGATCTCCATGTTGATGGCGTTGACCTCGACCAGCAGCGCGCCGATCTTGCTCAGCTCGCCTTCAATTTCCTTTGTTATAGGCGCTTTAGGGGCAGGAACGTTTATCAGCGGCAGGGTGAGCTGGACAGTTACCTCCGTGTCCCTGACCGTGGAGGTGTGCTCCCGCTCGAAGGGTTTGAACAGATGCCCGATGAATTCCTGACTCGTCGAAGCCCTTGTGATTCAGCAATAATGTATTGTTTGCAATAAAACATTTTGTTTAAGTCATAAAAGGGAAATCATAGTGAAGGATCCTGAAGCCAGGCTCCCAAAAGGCTCCCTCCCAGAGGGAGCTGGTACGAAGCGCCTGAGGGAGTTGTCTTCTCAATAAACTCCACAAAAGACACGAAAAATCACCTTGCTTGCGGCGTTATATCGTGATAAAATACAGTCAATCTTGGGAAGTGGACCACCCTGGACATCGCCGTGATTACCCTCGCCACCGTGGTGATAGTGGACAGGGACACCTTTTTATAACTGAAACCGAAACACCGTATTTGAGGAATTTGAGTATGAGCATAATCATAAGACCCGTAACGATAGAGGATTACGACAGCCTCTACGTGCTCTGGAACAGCGCGGAGCAATCCAGAAGGGCGCTGAATCCGGTGGACGACAGCAGAGAGGGCATCGAGCGGTATTTGAAGAGAAACCCGACCACCTGCTTTCTGGCCTGCGAAAGCGATCAATCGGAGAAGGCGATCGGCGTTATACTGACCGGACACGACGGCAGGCGCGCCATCGTGCATCATATGTGTGTCCATCCGGACTTTCGCCGCCGGGGAATCGCCCGTTCGCTGGTCCAAAAAGCGGAGGCGGCGCTGCGTGCGGAGGGCATCACCAAGGTGTTTGGGCTGGTGTTCCGGGACAACGATGCGGCGAACGCCTTCTGGGAGGCGCAGGGCTATACCCTGCGCACGAATCTGAACTATCGAAACAAGAGCTTGAATCAGGATGTCCCACAGGGCGAATGATTTTTGCATATAAAGGAATGGAGGATTACAAGATGAAGAGAATGATGTGTGTGCTGCTGACCGTGCTCATGTCTCTGACCGCCGTGGTCTGCACGGCTTCCGCCGAGGTCACCGCCATGCCCGGAGCACCGGTGGTGGGCATCGCCTGGCGGGCGGATACCGACTCCGAGTTCTTCACCAATATGTGCCGCGCCGTGGAGGCGGCGGGCGGCACATGGGTGATGCTGGACCAGGTCTGCTCAGCGGATCTTGCCTATGATGAGAATGGCAAGCTGACTGAGGGCGTGACCGCGCTGGGCGCGCTGGACGAGGCCGCGGCGAAGTATGTGCGCCTGAACACCTGGCGCGGCTCCAACGCCGCGGAGGCCGTGGGCGCGGTGAGCATCGTGCTGTTCACCGGCGGCGAGGACATCAGCTCCACGCTGTTCTATGCGCCCGAACCCTGGCATGGCATCGTGGCGGAGATCGACTACAACGCCGAGCGCGATGTGTCCGACTACCTGACCATGTCCTACTGCCTGGACAACGACATTCCCGTGATGGGCTTCTGCCGGGGGATGCAGATGCTGTCGGTGATCTCCGGCGCGGAGATGATGCAGGACGTGCCCGCCTACTTTGCCGAGAACGGCCTGGAGTACAATTACGAGCACCGCAACCAGAAGGCCACGCCCGATTCCTATCGGGATTACGCGGCCCACGAGGTGCAGGTGACGGAGGGCTCCCTGCTCAATGGCATCGTGGGTGTGACCACCCTCACCGGCTGCCCCTCCTGGCACCATCAGGCGGTGAAGAACGTGGACAACACCCGCCTCGCGGTCACCGGCACCACTGAGACCGCCGGCATTCAGATGATCGAGGCTGTGGAGCGCACCGACAAGACCTTCGCCGTCGGCCTGCAATTCCACCCGGAAGCCGCGCTGGTGAAGAACCTGGACGACGCTGAAAACAAGGCCGATTATATGGACTACGACACCGCGCTCTCGTTTTTCCACTACATCCTGGAGGCGCTCCCCGCGATGGAGGAGGCCGCCTGAGTCCGCATTCCCAATGCCTGCGTGCAGAGCACGCAGGCATTCATTGGCACTCCACGCGCACCCTGATGAATTCGACCATCGACGCGATGACGGGGTGGAGCAGTCCCCGCTCCGTATATGCCATACATATCTCACGCTGGCAGACGTCCTGATCGAGGCGGCGGATGGCGAGGCCGTTGCTGTAAATCTGTGGATAATCGCTGGTAATGAATATGGCCGCCCCGGCGCGTACCATGCCGAACATGGCGGTATCGTCGTTGGCATAGCTGTGAACGACGGGCTTAACGTCGTAGCGCTCAAATATCCGCGCCAATATCGCGTTGTAAGCCGGGGCGTTGGAGAAGGCCATGGGACGGCCCCGGAGCTGCTCCGGGCTGATGGTCTCGCAAGCCGCCAGCGGGTCGTCCTCGCGCAGCACGACCACGAAGGGCAGCGTGGCGACGCTCAGAAAGGCGACGTCCCTCGCTCCGGGAACGCGGGTGCAAAAGGCCAGGTCGCAATCATTGCGGTCGAGCGCCTCCACCAGCGCCTCCGAGGTATCCACTTTCAGAACGACCTGGGGATAGCTGTGCCCCTCCATGCGATAGCTGTCCAGCAGCGGCGCGAGGACGGAGGTCACGGCGGGGGAGACGCACCCGATGACCGGCAGCCGGTGGACGTCCGAGAACTGCTGCATCAGCGCCCGGGCGGAATCGATCTGCCGCAGGGCAGGGCTGATGTGATCGTAGAAGGCCCGCCCCGCCGGGGTGAGCGCCACATTGCGGCCCCGGCGCTCAAACAGTGCCACGCTCAGCTCTCCTTCCAACAGGGCCATTGCCTTGCTCAGGGAGGGCTGGGAGATGTACAATCCCTTCGCCGCCTGCCCATAATGTTCCGTCTCCGCAAGTCGGCAGAAATAGATCAACTGATTCAATGTCACGCCATCATCTCCTGTTCCATATCCATTATACCATGATTCATAGCCTCAGGCTATCATTTTCGACCAAAAAAGTATTGGTTCTTTGTACAATGAATAGAGTATAATGAATATGGCATAATGCGCGAGGCGCAATGATATGAAAGGATGGGAAGAAGCATGAAGAAGACATTGGTTCTCATTTTGACCCTGGCGATGCTGCTCAGCTCCATGGCGGCGTTCGCCATGACCGACGGCACCTACACCGGCACCGCCGATGGCCGCAACGGCCCCGTGACCGTTGAGGTCGCCATCGCAGGCGACGCCATCGAGAGCGTCAGCGTGATTGACCATGTGGAGACCGAGGGCGTGGGCACCCTGGCCGTGGACGCCATTCCCGGCGCCATCGTGGAGGCCCAGTCCCTGGGCGTGGACGCCGTGGCTGGCGCGACCCTGACCTCCGACGCCATCCTCGCCGCTGTGGCGGACTGCGTGGCCCAGGCCGGCGGCGACGTGGAGGCCCTGAAGGCGGTGGAAGTGGCCGAGAAGGTCCCCACCAAGGCAGAAACCATCGAAACCCAGTTGGTCGTCATCGGCGGCGGCGGCGCGGGCATGGCCGCGGCGATCCGCGCCCGTGAGCTGGGCCTGGACGTGGTCCTGCTGGAGAAGATGGCCTTCATGGGCGGCGCGATCTCCATCAGCGGCGGCAACCAGGTGGTCTCCGGCTCCCAGATGCAGAAGGACCTGGGCGTAACGGACGACAGCGTGGAGAGCATGGTTGAAGACTTCATGGCCAACGGCGCGAACCTGAACGTGCCCGAGCTGATCACCCTCTACGCGACCAATGTGGGCGAGACCAGCGACTGGCTCCAGAGCATCGGCGTGACCTACAACCTGGAGGGCGGCCTCCACAAGCTGGCCGAGTATTCCCACGACCGCGAGCTGGCCTACACCGGCAGCGGCGCGGGCGCGGCGGAGGCCATGCGCAATATCATCGCGGAAAACGGGACGAAGGTGCTGCTGAACACCCGCGCCACCGAGCTGATCACCGAGAACGGCGCGGTGACCGGCGTCATCGCCAATGACGACGAGACCGTCTACACCATCAAGGCTGACGCCGTGCTGATGGCCACCGGCGGCTACGGCAACAACAAGGACCTGCTGGAGGGCGACATGAAGAACGCCCTGTACTACGGCCCCGTGTCCTCCACCGGCGACGGCCTGATCATGGCCACCGCCATCGGTGCGGACACCCGCCTGCTGGAGTACGGCAAGCGCTACCCCAACGGCATCGAGGTGTCCGAGGGCATCGCCAAGTCCACCATCAACGGCAACATCCCCGCCTGGACCAAGAGCGCCATCCTGGTGAACAAGGAAGGCGTGCGCGTGGTCAACGAGAAGGCCAGCAACCGCACCATCCTGGAGACCGAGCTCCAGCAGACCGGCCAGGAGCTGTTCCTGGTGATGGATCAGGAGACCTTTGACACCTGGAAGGGCGCCCTGGGCTATGATGTGGACGCCTACCTTGAGCTGAACGGCACCGCCACCCCCGTGTTCGGCCATGGCGACACCCTGGCCGAGGCCGCCGAGGCCGCGGGCATCGACGCTGAGGCGCTGGCCAAGACCGTCGAGACCTACAACGGCTATGTCGAAGCCGGCGAGGACGCCGAGTTCGGTCGCGCCGCCGACTACATGACCATGAAGATCGGCGACGGCCCCTACTACATCGTGGAGCAGAAGCCCCGCTTCGCCACCACCATGGGCGGCCTGGTGATCGACGAGGCGCTGGAGGTCATCAACACCGACGGCGCGGTCATCCCCGGCCTGTTCGCGGCGGGCGAGGTCGTCGGCGGCGTCATGGGTGACGACTCTCCCTCCGGTGCCAACAACGGCTGGGCCGTGACCTCCGGCAAGCTGGCGGCGGAAAGCATCGCCGCGGCGCTGTCCGTGGACGCGGCCGCGTAAGCGGATATTGTGATGCCCCTTCCCGGAAGCAACCGGGAAGGGGCATTGTATTATGGCTCCACCTTGCAGAGTATGCCGCGCGGCAGCACATAGAGAACCGTGGCTCCCGAGGTATCAGCAACCTTGTCGTAAAGCCTGCCCGCGCTGTAGCTCTCGCCTATGACCGTATGGGGAGAATTGGCGACATAGCCCACCTTGCCGAGGCCGTCCATCTCTGCGCGAATGGCCTCCCGGTCGTGCTCGTTGTCCGGCTCCTTGATGAGACGGATGGTCATGCCGGGCTCGATGAATTCCTGTCCGTAGTAGTGACAGGTTCCGGTGATGGTGATGTAGATCATGAGATCGCCTCCTTCGCGGTTTCATGATAACAGGGAATGGCGGGTTCTCTGCGAACAGCCCTTTCCGGCAGGAGGACGTCCGCCGGGTTGAAGGACTGAAACGGCCGCATGGGGCGGTCGACATGGGCCGTCCGAAGGCGGGGGAGGGGAATCGAAATGCTGAAAGGCCCCCGGTAGCGGATGAACACGAGATAGGTGATTTCAAACATTATGCCGCCGCCTCCTCAACGTACTCGATGTACTCATCGTAGGTCGGGAAGTTAAGCCGTGTGCCGTCAGGCAGGAATCCGATGTAGCCCTCCTGCGTGAAATATCC
The DNA here is from genome assembly GCA_902785105.1 of uncultured Eubacteriales bacterium. Classification (GTDB taxonomy): domain Bacteria; phylum Bacillota; class Clostridia; order Christensenellales; family Aristaeellaceae; genus UBA2862. The sequence goes on from CACZXF010000058.1 coordinate 15,296, forward strand.
TCTGGGTGTGAACATGATGAGTACCTCCTTGTCAGACGCTGCGGTCCCGTGGGAAGACTGGCTTCCCTTGCTCTGTATTCATCATAACAAAAAAGGTCTGTAGAAATCCTCCGACCTTTGCCCAAAGGGGCGTGAAGGTCGGAAGTTTTCTACAGACCAAACGGCTTGATTGTTACTATTCACAGTCCAATGTCATTAAGCTGATGCACACCCCAGAATTAGAGCTCTTTGAAAGCGTTAAATTACAGTAAAGTTCTTGACAAAACAGGCAAATCGTGAGGCCCCA
>CACZXF010000059.1 GCA_902785105.1 uncultured Eubacteriales bacterium
CCCGCTCATCCTCCTTCACTCGCTCCCGACTTTCCCAGCCGATCTTCGCAAGCTCCAAAGAACTTCTCTATCATTCTCTGTATCGTTTTCAAGGTTCGCCGTCCGCGCTCGGCTCAGTTCAGTGTGTCTCGCGCTGACAGCTGTAGAGTATATCAAAAACCCCTTTCTTTGTCAACCCCCTTTTTTCGATTATACAAATTTCTAACTTATCCCTGTTTATTTGCGTCACAAAGGTCGATTTTTCACGAATAATGGGCGAAAAAGGCGATTTTAATGTCCGGGAATTGGTGGCGTCCCGCCTTTTTGCTTTTTGGAGATAGACGATTCCACCGGTTTTGTGATATAATAATCTTTCCGAACTTGCTGGAGACCTACATGAAGCGGGGCCAGCAGAAGTGGATCTTTTATTTCGGAGGGTTTTTGAGAATGAATACGATTCAAAAAAACTTGGTTGTTTCCGGAAAGGTACTGATTTATTCCGCTATACTATCTGCTTGTTGTTTGCTTTTTTGCTTGCGTTGACAATACCGCTTGCGGCGTTTTGTGAGGGCGGCATAACAACGCTGAACGCCTATGGTACCCCGAACCGAGCCGTTTCCGTCGATCCCACCGGGCGCAGCGAGGGCTTCTCCGCAGTGATATACAACAACCTCAACGGACTGCCCACCTCCGGCGCCAACGCCATTGCGGAGACCGGCGAGGGCTTTATTTGGATCGGCAGCTACGGAGGGCTCGTCCGCTATGACGGCAACACCTTTGAGCGCATGGATTCCACCAACGGCATCACCAGCGTGAGAGCCCTCTTTGTGGACAGCCGGGATCGCCTGTAGATCGGCACCAATGCCAACGGCTTTGCGGTGATGAATCGGGGCGAATATCGTATCTGGGACATGTATGACAGGTTGGAATCTTCCAGCATCCGCGCCTTTGCCGAGGACGACGGTGGGAACATCTATGTGGCGACGACCTCCGGCGTCGCGAGGATCGACGCGGACATGAACATGACGATGCTCGCCGATTCCCAGCTTGAAAATGCCTATATCCGTGATCTTCGGTTGGGCTGCGATGGGCTGATCTATGGCCTGACATGGCCCGGCGATCTGTTCACCCTGCGGGACGGGAAGCTGGAAACCTGGCTGTCCCGGGACGACTGCCGTGTACAGGGCGTATTGGGCATGCTGCCCGACCCGGAACGGCCTGGCGATCTTTACCTGGGGACATCGGGTTCTGTGGTTTATCACGGCGGTTTCCAGGACAACTTTGAGAACGCGGAAACCACGGACGTCGCGCCGCTCTCCTATGTGGAAGGTTTGGAATACATCGACGGGCAGATCTGACTCTGCGCGGAGAACGGCATCGGCAACATCAATGACGCGGGCTTCCACCGCCTGGACAACCTGCCAATGGAAAATAACGTCACTCATGTCATGACTGATTACGAGGGGAATCTCTGGTTTACCTCCACCCGTCAGGGAGTGATGAAGGTCGTCCCGAACCAGTTTTCCAATCTCTACGAGCGCTATGACCTGCCCCAGGCGGTGGTCAACGCGACCTGTCTGCTGGAGAACCGGCTGTTTGTCGCCACCGATTTGGGACTCACCGTGATCGAGGACGGGAAAAGACTGGACAGCCTGCCTCTGACCGGAGCCGCAACGGCCTCCGGCTTGGCACTGGAGACCGACGATCTGCTGAAGTATCTGGACGGCGCGCGCATCCGTTCGATCATCCGCGACAGCAAGGACAGGCTGTGGATCGCCACCTGGCAGAAGCGCGGCCTGATATGCTACGACCATGGGCAGGTCACGTCCTATACGGAGGACGACGGCCTCTTTTCCGACCGCGTGCGCGTCGTGTGCGAGCGCTCGGACGGCGCGATCGTGGCCGCGAATACCGGCGGCGTGTGCGTCATCGAGGACGGCCGGGTGACCGATACCTACGGCGCGGAGGCCGGGATCGAAAACGGGGAGATCCTCACCGTCACCGAGGGCATGAACGGTGATATGATCCTGGGCTCGGACGGCGGCGGCATTTACATCATCGGCAGCGAGGGCACCCGGCACATCGGCGTCCACGACGGACTCGCCTCTGAGGTCATCTTGCGTGTCAAGCGCGATCCCTGCCGTGACATCTTCTGGATCGTCACCACGAACTCGCTTGCGTATATGGACGCGGATTACAACGCGACGACGATCCACAAGTTCCCCGACCCCAACAACTTCGACCTGTACGAAAACAGCCGGGGCGATGTCTGGGTGCTGTCGGGCAGCGGCATCTATGTGCTGCCCGCGGAGGAACTGCTGGCGAACGGAGCGCTTTCTCCGGTTTTCTACAACCACGAAAGCGGCTTCAACGCCATCTCTACGGCCAATTCCTATTGCGAGCTGACCGCGGAGGGAGACCTGTACATTGCCACTACCACGGGTGTGACCCAGGTCAACATCGAAGAGCCCTTTGAGGACGTGGGCGAGCTGAATGTGGCGGTGCCCTACATTGAAACAGATGGGGAGCGCGTCTATCCCGACGCGGACGGGTCGTTTACCATTTCAAAGGACACGCGGAAGCTCACGATCTACAGCTATGTGTTCAACTATTTGCTCACCAATCCCCAGGTGAGCACCCGGTTGGACGGCTTTGAAACTCAAAGCACCACGACCAGCCGCACCAAAATGGTGCCTGTGAACTATACCAACCTCCGCGGCGGCAGCTACACCTTTAAACTCCAACTTCTGGACGCCATGGGACAGAGCAGCAAGGAGGTCTCCGTTAAGATCATCAAGGAGAAGAAACTTTATGAGGAGACCTGGTTCCTGATCCTCTCCGGGCTCGTCCTGCTTGCCGCGCTGGCGATGATCGTCCGCTTCTATGTCCAGCGCAAGACGAAAAAAATGGAACAGAAGCAGAAGGAGACCATGGCCCTTGTCGGCGGCATCACGGAGGCCTTCGCAAAGGTCATTGATATGAAGGACAAGTACACCAACGGTCATTCCTCCCGCGTGGCAAAGTATACGACCATGCTGGCGAAGGAAATGGGTTATGACGATGAAACGGTTGAGAAGTATTACCACATTGCGCTGCTGCACGACATTGGCAAGGTGGGCGTGCCGCAGGAGGTGCTGAACAAGCCGGGCAAGCTGACGGACGAGGAATTTGAGATCATCAAGTCCCATACCTCCCTGGGCTATGAGGCGCTCAAGCAGATCACCATCATGCCGGAACTGGCCGTTGGCGCTCAGGCCCACCACGAGCGGCCGGACGGCAGGGGCTATCCCAACCATTTGAAGGGAGATGAAATTCCCCGTGTGGCCCAGATCATCGCCGTGGCGGATTGCTTTGACGCCATGTATTCCAACCGCCCCTATCGCAACCGCATGAACTTCGACAAGGTGGTCTCCATCATCAGGGAGGTCTCCGGCACCCAGCTGACGCCCGACGTGGTAGATGCCTTCCTGCGGCTGGTGGACAGGGGTGAGTTCCGTGATCCCGATGACAACGGCGGCGGCAGCACGGAAAATATTGAAAACATAAGGAAATAGGCAGGGCGATTGATGCAACCTTTGATTCTGAGGCTTTTTCACGCCCAGTTCCACGGTCTGCCATTGCCGGGTTACTGCTCAGAGTCACGGGTAAATTGGAATTTGTTGGACAATTCATAATTCATAATGCGTAATTCGTAATTATGAGAATGCTGACACGATAGGTATTTTCCAATTACGCATTATGATGACACGATAGGTATTTTCCAATTACGCATTATGAATTATGAATTACGCATTACCCCGATAAATCCCCGTTTATAAGACGACACTGAGCTGTAACCACTCCGGGAATTGGTTTTTTACGCAACCTAAAAAAAACTTGTGAAACAGGGGCGTTACTACTATAATAGAAGCGTATACCTCTCAAAAGGAGTGAATCAGCATGAGAGACAGCGGCGTATTGCTGCACATCACGTCCCTGCCCTCCCGCGGCGGCATCGGCACGCTGGGGCAGGCGGCCTATGATTTCATCGATTTCGTGAAGGCGTCGGGGCTGACGATCTGGCAGATGCTGCCCATCGGGCCAACGGGCTACGCGGAATCCCCCTATCAGAGCGTTTCCACCTTCGCGGGGAACCCGCTGATGATCGACTTCGACCTGCTGGAGGTGGAGGGCATACTCCCCGAGGGAAGCTATGAGCCGCTGGAGTGGGAGGAGAACGTCGATTTCGAAGCGGTAAAAGCGCAGAAGTCCGAGCTGCTGCGGAAGGCCTTCGCGTTTTCCTTCAATAATATGAAGGGCGAGTTCGACGCCTTTGTGGAGAACCATCCCTGGGCGAAGGGCTACGGCCTGTTCCGCGCCGTAAAGGCGAAGTTCGGGGAGAAGTCCTGGATGGAGTGGCCGGACAACGACATCCGCCTGCGCAAGGCGGAGGCCGTGGCGAAGTACGAGGACGAGCTTGCGGACGAGATCAACTACTATATCTTTGAGCAGGTGATGTTCTTCCGCCAGTGGTCGCGGCTGCACGACTACGCGAAGGAGCAGGGCATCCGGCTGATGGGCGACATGCCGATCTACGTGGCGGAGGACTCCGCGGACGTGTGGCTGAACCCGGAGCTGTTTGAGCTGGACGAGGACTGCCGTCCCATTCGCATCGCGGGCGTGCCGCCGGACTATTTCCAGGCGGACGGCCAGCGCTGGGGCAATCCCCTCTACGACTGGAAGAAGCATCAGGAGACGAAGTATGCCTGGTGGATCGAGCGGCTGTCCGCGCTGGGCGGGCTGTTCGACATACTGCGCATCGACCACTTCATCGGCTTCGCCAACTATTATGCCATCCCCGCCACCGAGCCCACCGCCCGCAACGGCAAGTACGAGCTGGGGCCGGGCAAGAAGCTGTTCAACCGGGTGAAGAAGGCCCTGCCGAACCTGTCCATCGTGGCGGAGGACCTGGGCGTTCAGAACAAGCGGGTGAAGCGGCTGCTGGAGTCCTGCGGCTATCCGGGCATGAAGGTGCTGCAATTCGCCTTTGACGGCGAGGACAGCCCGGACCTGCCGGAGAACCACGTGGAGAACTGCGTGGTCTACACCGGCACCCACGACAACAACACCACCCTCGGCTGGTGGCGCGGCGCGTCCGAGGAATCGAAGGCCCGTGCCCGCAAGGCGCTGGGGATGCCGCCGAAGAGCGAGGACATTTTGCCCTATATCATCCGTGCCGCGTTCCTGTCCAAGGCGAATACGGCCATCGTGCCCATGCAGGACTGGCTGGGCCTGGGCGAGGAATGCCGCATGAACTTCCCCGGCACCGTGGGCGGCAACTGGCTCTGGCGTATGCCCGATTGCGATTACAATGAGATCGCGCCCCGCATCCGCCACATGAACCGGCTGGGCTATCGCGGCACGCTGAAGCACGCCGACGCGGACCAGCTCATCGCCCGGGCGGAGGAGATCGCCATGTGCGATTACCACGCCACCTTGCAGGAGTGCGACCCGCCGGCGCTGCACGACGCCATCGCCAAGGCGGCCATGCTGGACATCGCGCCCCAGTGGGCGGACGACTTCAAGTGCCATCTAGCCGGTCGCCGGGCCGCGTATCTGTCTGCGGAATACCTGGTGGGCCGCGCGGTATACAACAATCTTTACAACATGGGCGTGCTGGATGAGGTGAAGGCGCGGCTGTCGAAGAAGGGCGTGGAGCTTGCGGACCTGGAGGACATCGAGGACGCGGCCCTGGGCAACGGCGGTCTGGGCCGCCTGGCCGCCTGCTTCCTGGACAGCGCCGCCACGCTGGACATCCCGCTGGACGGTTACGGCCTGCGCTACAAGTACGGCCTGTTCAAGCAGAGCTTCGACGAAAACGGCGCCCAGTGCGAGGAGCCGGACGACTGGACCCTCTACGGCGACCCGTGGAGCGTCCGCCGGGACGACCTGGCCCAGCCTGTGTTCATGAAGGACCTGATCGTGTGGGCCATCCCCTACGACATGCCCGTCATCGGCTACGACCGCGCCTCCATCGGCACCCTGCGCCTGTGGCAGACCGAGGCCATGGGCGAGCTGGACTTCGACAAGTTCAACGCCGAGAAGTACGACGAGGCCAGCAAAAACAAGAACGCCGCCGAGGACATCACCAAGGTGCTGTACCCCAAGGACGACGGCAAGGCGGGCAAGCTGCTGAGACTGCGGCAGCAGTACGTGCTGGTGAGCGCGTCCCTCCAGGACATGCTGGACAGCTTCATCGACCAGTACGGCGAGGACTTCGATAAGTTCCCGGACCTGCACGCCATCCAGCTCAACGACACCCACCCGACCATGGCCATCCCCGAGCTGATCCGCCTGCTCCAGGGCGAGGGCATCGAGTTTGACGAGGCGTTCAAGATCGCCCAGAAGACCTTCCGCTACACCAACCACACCGTCATGCGCGAGGCGCTGGAATGCTGGGACCTCAAGCTGATGAACGAGCTGTCGCCGGAGCTGGTGAAGATCATCAAGAAGATTCAGACCAGGCTGGCGCGGGAGCTGAAGAAGGCGAAGGTGGAGAGCCCCGAATCGATGTACATCATCGACGGGAACAAGCGCGTCCACATGGCGAACCTGGCGGTCTACGGCTCCAGCTACACCAACGGCGTGGCGGCCATCCACAGCCAGATTTTGAAGGACGACGTGTTCAAGGAGTGGTACGCCCTCTATCCCGAGCGCTTCGGCAACAAGACCAACGGCATCACCCAGCGCCGCTGGCTGGGGCTGTGCAACCCCGAGCTGACGAGCCTGCTGGCGAAGAAGCTGGGCACGGACGGCTTTATGACCGACCTGTTCAAGCTGGAGGGCATCCGCCCGATGATCGACGACGAGCTGGCCGCGGAGTTCATCGAGGTCAAGGCCGAGAAGAAGCGCCAGTTGGCCGCGCTGATCCGCGACCGGGAGGGCATCGAGATTCCGGAGCACTTCGTGTTCGACGTGCAGGTGAAGCGCCTCCACGAGTACAAGCGGCAGCTCATGAACGCGCTGTCCATCCTCGATATCTACTATAGAATGAAGGACGGCGAGCTTCAGGACCTGCCCGCCACGGCGTTCATCTTCGGCGCGAAGTCGGCCCCCGGCTACCGTCGGGCCAAGGCCGTGATAAGGTTCGTGAACCACATCGCCAAGCTGGTGAACAACGATCCGGATATGGCCGACCGCCTGCGCGTGGTGTTCGTGCAGAACTACAACTGCTCCTACGCCGAGCACATCATCCCCGCCGCCGACATCTCCGAGCAGATCTCCCCCGCCGGCACCGAGGCCAGCGGCACCGGCAACATGAAGCTGATGCTCAACGGCGCGGTGACCCTGGGCACCTATGACGGCGCGAACATCGAGATCTTCGAGCAGGCCGGCATTGAAAATAATTTCGTGTTCGGCGCGAAGGTGGACGAGATCAACGCCATCAAAGAAACCTACGATTCCAAAGAATACTATGAGGCCGACCCCCGCCTGAAGCGCGTCATCGACGCCCTGGGCGACGGCACCTTCGAGCCCGCCGACGCGCCCATGGAGGAGGGTCAGCTCGTGGAGCTGAAGAAGTCCCTCCTGGAAGGCGCAAGCTGGCACCGCCCGGATCACTACTTCATCCTCAAGGACTACGAATCCTACATGGAGGCCAAGCTCACCGCCCTCCGCGCCACCGCGGACAAGACCGCATTTGCCAAGATGTGCCTTGAAAACATCGCCGGCGCGGGCAAGTTCTCCTCCGACCGCACCATCGCGGAATACTGGAACGAAATCTGGGGCTGATCCCTCCCATATCGAGCGCATTCAGGCACTCACACCACCGCCGTGTGCCCTTCGGCACACGGCAGTTTAATCGCATAAAAGCAGAGACTCGCACCGGCCGAGGATAGAAAACCCTCACCTTTGCGAGTCTCATTTTATTGAAATTGATTATCATTGAGTCAGCTCTTTGCCATGCTTTCCCCCAGAACAGACAAAGCTTTGAAAAAACGTTGAGTCCTATTGCATTAGGGGCGCCGTTTCGACGCCCGCCCCTGGCCTCCGGGAGGGGCTGCGGGCGTTTTCGGAGCGGTACAGGGACTTTTATCACCAGGGCATCTGTCTTACTTCATATACTTATCAATGGCCTGGCAGAGATCGTCGATTGCCTTTTGGTCGCCCTCCACGGCGGCGTCCACGATGCAGTGCTTTAAGTGATCCTGCAATATGAGCTTGCCGGTATTGTCGATGGCGGAGCGCACGGCGGCGATCTGGACCAGCACCTCGGTGCAGTCCCGGCCCTCCTCCACCATGGTCCTGACGGACTGGAGGTGGCCGATGGCGCGGGAGAGGCGGTTCAGCACCGCCTTGGTGTGCTCGTGGCTGTGGACATGGCCGTGGGGGCCGTGCTCGTGGGGAATGCCGTGGGCGTGCATGTATTCATGGTCGTGTTCATGGTCGTGGATTTCGGACATTGAGTTCTCACCTCTTCCATCCATTTTAACCGATATGAGCTGCCTTTGCAATGCCGAGGGAGAGGCCGCCGGTTAAGTTAAAAATAATTTCATGTTGGTATCCCCCGGCGGGGGTTTTACAAAAGGGCCCGCATGGGGTATAATATAGTGTAACAGAAAGCCGAAAGGAAGACCATTCATGAGCCACGAGCACGATCACGAATATATGCACGAGCACAACATCCCCCACGACCATGAGCACACCCACGCCGACGGCACGACCCACACCCACCCCCACGACCACGACCACGAGCATCCCCACGGCCACGACCACGGCCACGAGCATCCCCACGGCTGTCCCGGCCAGGCGGGCTGCGGCTCCGACTGTGCCAACTGCGATCCCCGGGCCGAGGTGGTGGCGCTGATGCGCTACATGGTCAACCACAACACCGCCCACGCCAACGAGCTGGCCCAGCTTGCCGGACGCCTCAAGGAGATGGGCGACAACACCGCCTATGAGCAGGTCATGCAGGCCGTGTCCGATTTTGAGAAGGGCAACATGCGGCTGTCCACCGTGCTGGCCGCACTGGGTCCCGTACAGCAGTAAGGAGGCTGATATCTATGTGCCTGTCCACCGTCTACAAGCTGGAAAAGCGCCCCGAAAATGAGGTGCTGAAGAACGTCATGCTCATCGAGTGCAAGAACGGCTTCGTCACCCTCACCGACATCCTGGGCCGCGAGGAGGTCATCGAGGGCGAGATCGCCTCCGCCGACCTGACCGGCGGCACGGTCGTCGTGCGCCCGAAGGCTTCGTAAATTGATTGGCATACAGGGACGGGTCATGCGCCGTCCCTGTTTTTTCGATTGACTGATCGACAAACTTGATTTTTATATCATTCAGGAGGTATCCCCATGGCCGAATATGAAGTGGTGCGGGAGATTCAGAACAGTTGCTCCGGCAATCAGATGCGGGACGTGTTTTTCGATGAGATCGAGACTGACGACCCGGTGGAATATGTGCGCAGTCTCTTGAAGAACGACAACGCCGAGCTGACCATAGAGGTCCGGGATGAGGACAACATGACCATATTCGCCGACTGCAACGGCATGAACCAGAAGTTTTTATTTACAAAAATATGAATCACTATGCATAAGTGATGCAAAATTATTAATAATCATTGACAAATATTTGAATGAGAGGTATAATGTGGTTGCATATACCATATGTTTATGATGGAGGCGATGCAACCATGTTTGATAATATCGCAGGGAAAATCAGAGGCGCGGCACGGCTGATATTGCTGGTGGGTCTGGTGATATCCCTGATCGCCATGATCGGCATCTGGATCACAGGCGGCGGGCTGTCCGGGCGGGGCGGCGGCTTCACGGTGTTCGTCTACGGGCTGCTGGCCGGGGCGCTGGGCTGCATTGGATCGTGGATCATGGCGCTGTACACCTATGGCTTCGGACAACTCATCGAGGACACTGAGGCCATTCGCCACAACACCGAGGACACCCAGTATTCCGCCGAAGCCCTCCGCCGCATGGCCGACGAGCGCCGCCGCGCGAACGCGCCAAAGCCCCGTCAGGCCGAGGAGGAAGCACAGTAATCCAAAAGCGACAGGCCGTTCAGTGTGGAACGGCCTGTCGCTGTATATCAGCGATGATGATTCAGATTATCCCGAAAAATCCCTGTTTATCGAGGAAATTGAATACTCATTCTCATCTTCCAAACAACTGCACCCAGTACATCACCCCATTGTGATTGAACACGCAAATGCCGATGGAGCCATAGGAGGGGCGGAGGATGTTCTCCCTATGTCCTTCGCTGGAGGACATCCAGGCCGCCATGACCTTTTCGGCGGTGCGCTGGCCCCGGGCGATGTTCTCCGCGAAGGCGCTTGCGCTGACGGTGGACCAGCGGGAGCCGTCGGGCCGGGTGTGGCTGAACTTCTGGAGCAGCTCGCCGCCGCGCACACAGGCCGCACGGGTAAGCTCCGCATCCATCCGCAGCGCGCCGAGGCCCTGTTTCGCCCGTTCCTCGTTGACCAGCTTAAGCACCTGATTGGCCAGGTCCTCCCGGTTGCTCACGCTCACTGACTGAGTTGGGGCACTGGTGGGCCTGACTGTAGGCTTTGCCGTGGGCTTTGTCGTCGGCACTTTTGTGGGTTTCACAGTAGGCGCTGCGGTGGGAGCCTTTGTCGGCTCCGCGGTTGGCGCGGTGGTGGGGGCCTTTGTCGGTTCCGCGGTGGGCGCGGCTGTGGGGACTTTTGTCGGTTCTGCGGTGGGCGCGGCTGTAGGATCTTTTGTCGGTTCCGCCGTGGGGATTGCCGTCGGCGCTTCTGTCGCCGCGGGCTTGCCGCTCACCTTGGCCGTCCAGCAGCCCATCTCGTTCCGGAGACGCAGGCTGTAGGCCGCGGCGGGATCATCCACCTTCAGGCTGATATTGCCCTCGCCGCCGGTGACATTCCTCAGGCATATGGGCCAGTCGTTCTGGGATACCGTCAGCTCATAGCTGCCCTCGGGCACTCGCCACGAAACGTACAGCGTCCTGCCGTCCAGACTGCCCGACAGATGTCCCTCCGCCAGCGCCGTCATCCACAGCGCCGCGATCATCGCCACAAGCATTACGAGTATCTTTCGTTTCTTCACGTTTTCATCTCCTCTGTGAAATAGATTTGAAATATATTTCACAGATAATATACACATAATTGCTAAATCTGTCAAGCCTGTTTTGTGCAATATCCACAAATTCCCAATCCACCCAGATGGAGGAAGCCTGTTTCGAATGAACTAAACACGGGACTGGTATAATTAAAAACAGGGATAGACAAACAGGGATTTGTCGGGGAGATGCACACGCTCCTGTAGGGGCGGCGTTGCGCCGCCCGCCGGGTAGGACGATGCGTTTCGTTGGGGGCGGGCGCCGAATTGACTCCCCGACAAATTCCAATTTATCGCACAGGCAATTCACCGGAAAGGGAGTGCGGCACATGGACGATCTGATGCGTGCGGACGCGGCGCTGGCGGCGCGGGGACTGGCGGAGAGCCGGGAAAAGGCCCGTGGCCTGATCGAAGCGGGGCTGGCGGCGGTGAACGGCGCGGTCATCGCCAAGCCGGCACAGAAGGTGAAGCCCACGGACATGCTGACGGTGCTGGGCGCGGCCCATCCCTATGTGGGGCGGGGCGGGCTCAAGCTGGAAAAGGCGTTGAAGGTGTTCGGGGTGGACCCTGTGGGGCAGGTCTGCATGGACATAGGTGCATCCACCGGCGGCTTCACGGACGTGCTGCTGCAAAGCGGCGCCAGGCGGGTGTACGCCATCGACGTGGGTGCGGGACAGCTGCACCCCAGCCTGCTGGAGGACCCGCGGGTGGTCAGCATGGAGCACACCAACGCCCGGACGCTGACAGCAGACATGTTCCCCGAGCCGCCGACGCTGGCGGTGATGGACGTGTCCTTCATCTCCATCAAGCTCATTCTCCCCGCGGCGCTGAGCATCCTTGGGGACGGCGGGCGCATGGTGACCCTCGTCAAGCCCCAGTTCGAAGCAGGCCGGACGCAGATCGGCAAGAAGGGCATCGTTTCCAGCGCCGCGGCCCACGCGGAGGTGCTGAAATCCATCGTCGATTTTGTGCCCTCCCTCGGCTGGGTGGTTCGGGGACTGGACTTCTCCCCCATCGCCGGCGGCAGCGGCAACCTCGAATTTCTGGCCGACCTGTGTCCAATGGGACCGGATTTGCCCATGATTACAGACAAGGAGATCGCCCAGCTCGTGCGGAAAGCCCATCAAAGTGTGTTCTGAGACGCTGCGAAGTCCAGCAACGCGGCCTTGACGTCGCTGGCACCTGAGAGCTGATTGACACTCTCCCGGAATTTGGACGCGCCTTTCATGCCGTGGACATACCAGGCAATGTGTTTGCGCATCTCCAGCACGCCGCGCTTTTCGCCGAACAGGGAGACCTCCAGGTCGAAGTGCCTGAGCGCCATGGCGGCGCGCTCCTCCGGGGTGGGCGGGGCGACGGTCTCCCCGCGCAGGGCGGCGGCGATCTCCCGGAATAGCCAGGGGTTGCCCTGAGCGGCGCGGCCCACGATGACGCCGTCGCAGCCGGTTTCGTCGATCATTCGCAGGGCATCCGCGCCGGAGCGCACGTCGCCGTTGCCGAACACCGGCACGCTGACCGCTTCTTTCACTTTTTGAATGACGGACCAGTCGGCCTCCCCGGCATACTGCTGCATCCGCGTGCGGGCGTGGACGGCCACAGCCTGCGCGCCATTGTCCGCGCAGATTTTGGCGATTTCGGGCGCGTTGATGTTGTCTTCGTCCCAACCGGAGCGTATCTTCACCGTCACCGGCAGGCGCGTGGCCTCCACGGTGGCCTTCACCACCGCCGCCACGCCCGCGGGGTTTTTCAGCATGGCACTGCCCTCGCCGTTGCCGGTGATCTTGGGAGCGGGGCAGCCGAAGTTGATGTCGATGAACTGAAAGCCCCAGTCCTGAAGCTCACGGGCCGCCGCGGCCATGTATTCCGGCTCCGAGCCGAACAATTGGAGCCCCGCGACGCCCTCCCCCGGCAGGCGCTTCAACAGGTCCAGCGCGTTCCGGTTCTTCCCCTTCGAGAAGATCCAGCCTTTGGCCGACAGCATCTCGCTCACCGCCCAGGCCGCGCCCTGCTCGTGACACAAAAGGCGCATCGCCGCGTCCGTCACCCCCGCCATCGGTGCGAGCCCCGCGCCGGTCTTTTTGGTCAGTTCGTCGATTGAAAACATGATAAGCCTCCCGGTGATTTCGTCGATAAAAAAGGGATTTATCGGGGTAATGCGTAATTCATAATTCATAATGCGTAATTGGAAAATACCTATCGTGTCAGCATTCTCATAATTACGAATTACGCATTATGAATTATGAATTGTCCAACAAATTCCAATTTACCGAATAGTATACCTCCCTCCCCCTCCCCCTTTCCACCTCCTCAACGTAATTATTCACATCACAGTACCCAAGTGACTTGCATTTTAATCCCATATTCGTGTATAATAGATTTGGGTAAAAATATATTTGCCCATTTGGATGAAATGACGCCCGTTTGCATATGGTATGTTGATTGGGCCGCGCCCGTCAAATCGGTGATCTGCGGAGGACATGCCATGAAGGACAAGCGGGAGAGGGCCGGTTTTCCCCGGCGAACGATATTCCGAGGGCGGCGCGGGCCGCGTCCGGGGGCGCTGGAATGGCCGAGGGACTTATCCGGGCGCTGTGCCCGGGCCACGGCCATCGGCTCAAACCGGTTGCTGGTGGAGAACTATACCGGCATACTGGAGCTGACCGACGCCCGTGTGCGCCTGTCCACCGGCGGCGGACCCATCACGGTGACGGGCCGCAACCTTCAACTGTGCGACGCCCGGCGCGGCACGCTGATCATCACCGGCCAGCTTGAGCGGGTGGAGCTTCCCTGCGCGGGAGGTGACGATGCGCCATGAAGGGTGAAGTGCGGCTGCGCATACGGGGCCTGATGCCCGAAAAGCTGCTTCAAAGGGCGATGGACATGGGTATACGCTTCGCCCGTGTGGGTACGGGTGATAAACACGTGCTCATCGTCGACGTCAGCGAACATGACGCCCGGAAGCTGATGAAGCTGTGTAAACGCTTCTCCATCCCCGTGGAGGTCGTCTCCCGGCGGGGCGGCAGCGCGTTTCGACGCTGGCTCTACCGGCGCTGGACGCTGGGAATCGGTCTGCTGGCGGCAGGGGCGCTGTGCTGGCTGTTTCTGGGCCGGCTATGGCGCATCGACATACGCTTTACCGGCGACGCTGCCGAACGGGGCGACGCCTCGGTATTCATGGATCTGCTGGAGGATAAGGGCATCCGTCCCGGTTCAGGCCGCGCAATCGACACCAACCGGCTCTCCGAGGAACTGCTGGCCGAGACCGGGGACTACAGCTATGTGGGTGCCCGTGTAAAGGGCGTGACGCTGCAAATCGAGGCCGCGCCGGAGCTGCCCGCCCCGGAGGTCTACGACGTGGACGAGGCCCGGAACCTCTACGCCGACCGGCAGGGCATCGTGGTCTCCGTCAGCGCCGAGTCGGGCGTGCCCTGCGTGAAGCCCGGCGACACCGTCCAGCGGGGCCAGCTCCTCATTCGCGGCACGGAGAAGATCGGCAAGGAGGAGACCCGCAGCATCGCCGCACTGGGCGAGGTGGTCATCCGGGCCTGGTTCGTGGGCTGCGCCGAGGGACATCTGACCTCGGCCCAGGTGCGCTATACCGGGCGGAGCGCCTCGGCTTCCACGCTAATGACGCCCTGGTTCGAGATCCCCGTCACCGAGGGGGAGCAGTTCGAGCATCAATCCGAAAGCATTGACGACCTGCCCGTGGGCGGGCTGTTCCTGCCGGTGAAGCTCCGCCGCGTCACGGCGCGGGAGACGCGGCTGGTGATGGAGCGGGGCGACAGGGAACTGCTGTCCTCCCGCCTGGTGGCGCTGGCCATGGCCGACGCCCAGGCGAAGCTGACCACATCGGGACCGCTGAAATACAAGGTCGCCCGGAGCTGGATCAACTACACCGAACCCGGAGACGACCTGCTCCGCGCCAACGCCGTCTGCGAGATATACACCAACGCCGCGGTGCCCTGGGAGGCGCTGCGGGAGGGATAAAACAAGGATTTGTAATAGACAAGAATCTATATTTCTATTGATGTGATATACACCAACATCGCGGCAACCTGAGAAGTGCCGCGTCAGGGAGGCTAAATACATTGGAGAACACCGCGCTGAATCAGACTGAGCGCATGTCGATGGACACCCCGGAGCAATTCATCGGCATATTTGGAATCCGCGAGGAGAACATGCCCATCTTCCGGGAGGAGCTGGGCGTAGAGCTGTACGCCCACGGCAACGAGATCACCATCACGGGCGAACCGGAGAAGGTTTCTCTGGCGAAGCTGACCCTGCAGACCCTCTGCGACATCGTGGCGAAGGGCGAGGCGGTGGACCGCACCCGCATACGCTACGCCATCGGCCTGGCCGCTGAGGGCAAGGCGGACCGCATCGGCGAGATCATGCGGGACGTCATCGCCATCACCTACCGGGGCCGTCAGGTGAAGTGCAAGACTTTAGGACAAAAGACCTATGTGGACGCCATCAAGCAGAACACCTGCACCTTCGCCGTAGGTCCCGCCGGCACGGGCAAGACCTACCTGGCCATCGCCATGGCCGTGGTGGCGCTGAAGAACAAGGAGATCGAAAAGATCATACTGACCCGCCCCGCTGTGGAGGCCGGTGAAAAGCTGGGCTTTCTGCCCGGCGACCTGGCCCAGAAGGTGGACCCCTATCTCCGTCCCCTGTACGACGCGCTTCACGAGATGATGGGTGTGGACGCCTATCAGCGGCTGTTGGAGCGCGGCGCGGTGGAGGTGGCCCCGCTGGCCTACATGCGCGGCAGGACCCTCAATGACGCCTTCATCATACTGGACGAGGCCCAGAACACCACCAGCGAACAGATGAAGATGTTTTTGACCCGCATGGGCATGGGCTCCAAGATGGTCATCACCGGCGACGTCACCCAGATCGACCTGCCCACCGGCAAGCGGTCGGGCCTGGTGGAAGCGCTGGAGGTGCTCAAGGGCGTCAACGACATCGCCATCGTCCAGCTCTCCCACCGCGACGTCGTCCGCCACGAGCTGGTCCAGGCCATCGTCCGCGCCTACGAAAAGCACGCGCAGAAGGCCGCCCAGCAGAACCGTCCGACGACGTTCAGGCCGAGAACGCGCTGAATCAATGGGAAATTGGAAATGGGCAATTTAGAACATGCCCGACATTTCCAATTTTCCATTTCCCATTTTTCATTCTCAACAAAGGAGCCCTTCCATGAAGAACAAAAAGACCGGGGCGATGGTTTCGCGCCTCGCGCCGGCGCTGCAAACCGCGGGCATCGTGGTGGTGACCTACGCGATACTGGCGGCGCTGCTGCTTTTAGGCGTCACGCCGGAGCAGCACGACATCCGCGTAGGCCTGCCCGCCGCCATGGATATATTAGCCACCAAGGACGTGAAGGACACGGTGACCACCGACCAGAAGAAGGAGGCCGCCGCCGCCCAGGTGGAGCCCAGCTACAAGAGCGCGGACTCCGGGGTGACGTCCGAGGTGCTGAGCGAGCTGGAGACCCGCTTCGCCGCCCTGGCCGACGCGCTGCCGGGGCTGACCTCCCAGCGCGTGCTGGACATGAACGATCAGGACTTTGAGGCGCTGAACACCGGTCTCGGCCTGACGCTGACCCGTGAGCAGTACGCCGGTCTGCTGGAATCAGACCCCGCGCTATTGCGGGAGCTGGCGGAGGACACCCGCAAGCAGGTGCGCGATTTGATGAACACCACCCTGCTGGAGGGTCAGGAGAACGCCGCCATCGCCACGATGTCCCGAAGCCTCTCCGCCGCGGGCTACGCGCCGCCGCTGGTGGCCGCGGCCACGGAGATCATGCGGCTGAGCGTCCGCCCCAACATGCTCATCGACGAGGAAGCCACCGAGCAGAACCGGGAGAAGGCCCGGGAGGCGGTGGACACCGTGGTGCGCGTCAAGGGCGAGGTCATCGTCCGCAGGGGCGAAATCGTCACCAACGCCCAGTATCAGATGCTCTCCTCCCTCGGCCTTTTGAAAGAGGACAGTGTCGACATCCCCCTGATGGCGGGCATCGCGCTGACACTGGCGCTGGTGCTGGCAAGCCTCGGCATGTATCTGGCGCGTTACCACAAGGAACTGCTGAATCCCAAGCCGCTGTCACTCCTGTGCGTGATATTCGTGCTGGTGGTGGGTCTTTCACTGGCCTTCAGCCGGTGGAGCGCCTATCTGATGCCGGTCTCGCTGGGGATGCTGCTGATCGCGCTGCTGGTAAATCCCCGCGTCGCCCTCTATTTCAATATCGCGCTGGGCATGACGGCCTCGCTGCTGGCGGGGGCCTCCAACGGGCTGTTTACAGTGGCGATGTTCTCCATCGTGCTGATGAGCCTGGCCTCCGGGCCGGTGGTGGTGCTGCTGTTCTCAAGGAGTATGCAGCGCACGACCACGCTGCTGGCGGGGATGCTGATCGGCGTGTCGAACTTTCTGGTCACCTTCGCTGTGGGCCTCATCAACTCCGCGGAGATGTCCACCTCGCTGACCAACGCCCTCTGGGCCATGGCCAGCGGCCTGATCTGCGGCGTGATGTGCATCGGCTTTCAGCCGCTTTTGGAGTGGATTTTCAACCTGGCGACCAATCCCCGGCTCATCGAGCTCTCCAATCCCAACCAGCCCATACTGCGCCGGCTGCTGATGGAGGCGCCGGGCACCTATCATCATTCCATCATCGTGGCGAACCTGGCCGAGGCCGCCGCGGAGGCGGTGGGCGGCAACGGCCTGCTGGCCCGCGTGGGCGCGTATTACCACGACATCGGCAAACTGAAGCGCCCCACCTATTTCAAGGAAAACCAGATGGGCGACAATCCCCACGACCGGACGGACCCCCGGGTCTCCGCGGCCATACTGACCGCCCATCCCAGGGACGGCGCGGCCATGGGCCAGAAGGCGCGGCTGCCGGAGCCGGTGCTGGACATCATCCGCCAGCATCACGGCGACGGCGTGGTGCTGTGGTTCTATGACAAGGCCGTGAAGCTCTACGGCGCGGACCAGACGGACATCGCTGCCTTCCGCTACGATGGTCCACGGCCCCACAGCAAGGAGGCCGCCGTGGTGATGCTGGCCGACAGCATCGAGGCCGCCGTGCGCTCCATCCCCGAACCGAACCCTGAGAAGGTGGACGCCCTGATCCGCAAGCTGGTCCGCGCCAAGCTGGACGACGGCCAGCTCGACCAGTCCGACCTCACCTTCGGCGACCTGGAAAAGATTTGCAGCGCCTTCTCCACGGTGCTGACCGGCGTGTTCCACAAGCGCATCGAGTACCCCGACGTGACCATTCCCCCGCGCAAGGAAGCGCCCGCGCCGGTGCAGGAGGAAAAGCCTGCCGAGACGCCGCCCGAAGCCGAACCGAAGGAGGAAGCGGTTGAAACGCCTCCCGAAGAACCAGAGGAGGCGGCGGAAGATGAACATTGAGCTTCAATGGGAAATTTCGGTGCCCGACGGATTGACGGATGTCGAAGCCCTGCTGGAGCGGGTGGCGGGCGCGTGCTTTTCAACCGAAGGCATTGAGAACGCCGCCTTTGCCGTGCGGATCACCGACGACGAGGGCATCCGAGAACTGAACCGGACCATGCGGAACATCGACAGTGCCACGGACGTGCTGTCCTTCCCCACTGTGCAATTTCCAACGGGCAGGACCGCAAAGGACTGCCCCAAGCGCCTGAGACGGGAATACGACCCCTATCTGGGGAAGGTCAATCTGGGCGACTGCGTCATCAACCTGAGTCGCGCCATGCAGCAGGCGGAGGAATACGGCCACCCGCTGACGCGGGAGCTGGCCTATCTCACCGCCCATTCGGCCTTTCATCTGATGGGCTACGACCACATGGAAGAGGAGGAGAAGAAGGTCATGCGCGAAATGGAGGAAAAGGCCCTGGGCAGCCTGGGCATCACCCGGATCGACTATGATGCCCTCTTCGCGAAGGCCTGCGAGGCCATGAAAAACGCCTACTGTCCCTACTCAAAGTTCCAGGTGGGCGCGTGCATACTGGCGGAGGACGGCCGCACCTTCGAGGGGTGCAACTTCGAAAACGCCTCCTATCCCGCCGGCATCTGCGCCGAGCGCTGCGCGGCGGGCAACGCCATCGTCCACGGGGTGCGGCGGTTTGCCGCCATCGCCGTGGTGGGCTCCACCGCCGTGGCCTGGCCCTGCGGCATCTGCCGTCAGGTGCTTCGGGAGTTCTCCGATGAGAGCCTCCCCGTCATCGTCGGCCAGTTCGGCAAAGGCTACACCGTCCGCACGCTGGGCGAGCTGCTGCCGGAGGGGCTGAGGCCGGAGGACCTTGGGGTCACGGTGTGATGTGTAGATAAACAGGGATTTGTCGGGGAGATGCACACTCTCCTGTAGGGGCGGCGTTGCGCCGCCCGCCGGGTAGAACGATGTGCATCGTACAAGGCGGGCGCCGAAACGGCGCCCCTACAGGGATAGTTTGTCTCCTCGATAAACTTCAATATACCGAAATCGTGAATGATAACCATTGGAGGAAATATACTTGTCTGATAAAAAATTCCGTTCCGGCTTTGTGGCGATACTGGGCCGGCCGAACGTTGGGAAATCGAGCCTGATGAACCGGTTTGTGGGGGAGAAGGTCGCCATCATATCGAACCATCCGCAGACCACGCGGAACAAGCTGCTGGGTGTGGCCACGGGCGAGGACTGGCAGATCGTGTTTGTGGACACCCCCGGCCTGCACAAGCCCCGGACCAAGCTGGGCGAATACATGATGAAGGCCGCGGACGACGCCAAGGAGGGCGTGGACGCGGTGCTCTGCGTGGTGGACGGTCAGCGCATCGGCCACGGCGACATGGCGGTGATCGAGGACATCGCGAAGATGAACTGCCCGAAGTTCCTGGCGGTGAACAAGATCGACATCGTGAAGAAGGAGCAGCTCATGCCCCAGCTCGCCACGCTGAACGACATCCACTTTGACAATATCGTCTCCGTGTCCGCGCGGACCGGGGAGAACGTGGACCTTTTGAAAAACATGCTCATCGACGCCATGCCCGAGGGACCGAAGTACTTCCCGGACGACATGATCACCGACCAGCCGGAGCGGGTGATGTGCGCCGAGATCATCAGGGAGAAGGCCCTTCGGAACCTGCGGGACGAGATCCCCCACGGCATCGGCGTGGACATGCTGCAAATCAAGAAGGTCTCCGACCGGCTGACGGAGATCCACGCGGACGTGTACTGCGAAAAGGCCTCCCACAAGTCCATCATCATCGGCAAGCAGGGCGCGATGCTGCAAAAGATCGGCTCCGAGGCCCGCATGGACATCGAGCGGCTGCTGGGCACGAAGGTCAACCTGAAGCTGTGGGTGAAGGTCCGGGAGGACTGGCGCAACAAGGCCTTCGATCTGCGCACCCTGGGCTACGAGGAATAGCATGGCACAGCTCATCATCCCCGGCCTGGTGCTGCGCCGCGCGGACTATTCGGATTACGACCGGATGGTGACCCTCTTCTCCCCGGACCGGGGCCGGGTGGACGCCATCGCGCGGGGCTGCCGTCGGCCCAAGTCGCCGCTGGTCAACGCCGTGGAGCCCTTCACCAGCGGGGAATTCCAGCTCTACGAGCGGCGGGGACGCTATTCCATCGAGCAGTGCCAGATCTCCGAAAATTACTATGCCCTGCGCACGGACTACGACCGGCTGGTCCACGGGGCTTACTGGCTGCGCCTGCTGGACGCCGCCGTGCTGCCCGAAACCCCGGCCAGGGGCCTGTTCATCATGACCCTGCGGGCGCTGGCCCACCTGAACTGGGGGGAGCTGCCTCCGGCGATGGTCACCATGGCCTTTGAGATGCACTTCATGGCCCTCAACGGCCTCCAGCCCCGGATGGACGCCTGCGTCCGCTGCGGCCGCAAAATCGACGGCGACGCCCGCTTTGACCCCGATCTGGGCGGCGCGGTCTGCCTGACCTGCCCCACCACCGCGCCGGACATCTCCAACGGCGCCCGCCGGATCCTGATGAAGCTCCCCCGCACCGCCTTCGATAAGTTCACCCTGCTGGACGGCCACCCCGACTGGCCCGAGGCCGCGCGGCAGTTCCGGAGCTACGTCAACCTCAAAATGCACATGGAAAAGTTCGCCCCGCCGCTGCCGGAGCGAACCTGAAAAGATGCTTGACAAATGGTATGGGGAACGCTATAATTAAGACGAAGGGCGAACCACGCACGCGGTTGCTCCTCAAGATCTACTTATTTTCTTGTGTAGCCTTTCAGCTACGAAAACAACCGTCACTTGGCAGAG
Organism: uncultured Eubacteriales bacterium; assembly: GCA_902785105.1. Taxonomy (GTDB): domain Bacteria; phylum Bacillota; class Clostridia; order Christensenellales; family Aristaeellaceae; genus UBA2862. The sequence goes on from CACZXF010000059.1 coordinate 21,312, forward strand.
CGGCGGTTGCTTTTTTTGCGCTTGTATACAATGATCGTCACCGCATACTCTCCGATATGGAATGTAATGCGCATATCCATACCACCTCCTTTCGGAGATGTAGGAGCAACCGCCTGCGCGTTTGTGTTCGCCCTCGGCCCTTGCGGGCTCTTATATTGTATCGAATCAATACTTGTAGGTCAATGACAATAATATGACAATATACAAAGTTCGCGGGAACAGTCAACGCCGTTCCCGCGAGCTTCTTTTGCAGAATCGTCTTACCCCAGCAGCGCCAGCAATTCTTCCCTGGTGAAGGACATGAGGGAGCCGCCCTCGCCGGTGATGATGGCTTCGGCGAGTTCTCGCTTGGCCTCCTGGAGCTGTATGATCTTGTCCTCAATCGTCTCGGCGGCGATGAGGCGGATGACGGTGACCTGTTTGGTCTGGCCGATGCGGTGGGCGCGGTCGGTGGCCTGGTTCTGGACGGCCAGGTTCCACCAGGGGTCATAGTGGATCACCACGTCCGCGCCGGTGAGGTTCAGGCCGGTGCCTCCGGCCTTCAGGGAGATCAGGAATACCGGGACGTCCCCGGCGTTGAACTCGTTGACCAGCCTCAGGCGCTCCTGCTTGGGGGTCGCGCCGGTGATGGTGAAGAAGGGGATGTCCGCCTGCTTCAAATCGTCGGCCAGCAGGGCCAGCATGGAGGTGAACTGGGAAAACACCAGCATCCGGTGACCGGCGTCCCTCGCGTTCTGAATCAATTCCAGGCAAGCGTCGCGCTTGCAGGATCCGCCCTCGTAGTTTTCATAGACCAGTGACGGGTCGCAGCAGAGCTGGCGCAGCCGGGTGATCTCGGCCAGTATGCGCAGCTTGTCCTGCCCGGAATCGCCGGTAGCAGCCAGCAGTTCCTTCATGCGGACCACCTCGGCGTCGTAGACCCGGCGCTGTTCGGCCTCCATGGCGGAGGCGCGGGTCTCCTCTAACTTTTCGGGCAGGTCCTTGAGGACGTCGGCCTTCTTCCGGCGGAGGATGAAGGGCTCGGTCATGCGGGCCAGGCGCTGGGTCACGGCGGGGTCCTTCTGCTTCATGATGGGGTTCTCGAAGCGTGTGGAGAACTCCTGGGAGGAGTAGAGGAAGCCCGGCATCAGGAAATCGAATATGCTCCACAGCTCTGCGAGGCGGTTCTCGATGGGCGTACCCGTCAGCGCGAAGCGGTGCTCCGCCTTCAGCACCCGGACGGCCTTCGACACGGCGGTGCGCTGGTTCTTGACGTACTGGGCCTCGTCCAGCGCCACGGTGGCGAAGGTCATGCCGTCGTACAGCTCGATGTCCCGCTTCAGCAGGTCGTAGGAGGTGATGTAGAGCAGGGCGTGGCCCTCCTCCCCCATGGCCTTGAATATCTTCTTGCGATAGGGCAGCGTGCCGTCCAATGTCTCCACGGTCAGCGCCGGTGTGAACTTCCTGCATTCCTCCCGCCAGTTGTACACCAGCGACGCGGGGCACACCACCAGCGACGGCCGGGTCTCCCCCGCCTCCCGCTGCGCCTCGATGAAGGCCAGCAATTGGAGGGTCTTGCCCAGGCCCATCTCGTCGGCCAGTATGCCGCCGAAGCCGGACTGGCTCAGCGTGGAGAGCCAGCGGAAGCCATAGACCTGATAGGGGCGCAGGGTGTCCGTCAGGCTCTCCGACACCTCGAAGTCGGAGTCCCGGATGGTCTGGAAAGAGCGGATCAGTGCCTTGAACTGGCGGTCCCGGGAGGCGGCGATGTCATTGTGGGCCTCCAGCAGCTTGTCCACGTACAGTGCCCGGTACTTCGGCACCTGTGCGCCGCCCTTGATGACATCCTCGGGGGTGACGTCCATGCTCTCGATGGTCTCGATGAGCTCGTCCAGCGATTCGGGGTTGTTCAGATCGACGAAATCGCCGTTTTTCAGCCGGTGCCAGCGCTTGCGGAGGCGATAGCTGTCCAGCAGGTCCAGCAGTTCGTCGCTGGAATAGTCCTTGGTCTGTATGGACAGGTCCAGCAGTCCGCCGTCCACCCGGAGGGAGACCTTGGGCTGGGGGATGGGCCGCACATGGACCCGGCGGAAGGCGTCGCTGCCCTTGACCTCGCCGTAGGCGGACAGCGCCACCACGCCCTCGGTGAGTATGCACACCAGGTTGTCATCGTCGTTGTCTGCCCAGCGGGTATCGGGTTCATTGCCCTTGCGAGGGAAGTATTCCGCCACCGCGGCGGTCACGCGCTTCTCCTGATCTGCGTCCCGGGGGCCGGCATAATCGGCAGCATTGACACCGTCGTAGCGCGTCTCCGTCTTACAGGTGATGACGTCGGTGAGGTCGATGTAGAAGGTGAACTCCGGCTCCGGGGGCACCAACGTTTCCAGTCGGCTGCTCACATGGTCGGTGAGGACGATCTGCCCGGCGTCCTGCAATTTCGGCAGCACCCGATAGTAGAACTCGGCGAATTTCTTCTCGCCGATGGTGCAGCGGAAATCGCCGTTGACGTCGGCGATGGCGCGGAAGGGCTCCAATATGGAAAGCTCGGCGGCATCCACCTGGCCAAAGCAGGTTTTATCCAGTATGTACTGGTGCTGGCTGCCCCTGAGCAGCCTCGGCATACTGCCGCTGACCTGTATGCCCGTCAGCTTCTTCTTGCCGCCGATGGGGTCGACGGTGACCTCCGCCCGGGGCTTGGCCCGGCCCACGGGCACGAGGGTGACCTCGGTACGAGTGCCATACTGATAGAGGATTTCCCCGCCCTTGGTCATGTCATACACGCGGTCGAGGTCGGTGTCCTCCAATGGGATGCCCTCGCCCGCGGAGATCGGGCGGATATAATAGCTCTGCTGAAGCCTTTCGTTGACCCGGTCCATCTGGCGCACCCTGGGAGTGATGAGGGCATACCACTTCCGGGCATCCTCGTTGAAATCCTCCTCGGCGAAGTTCACCTCGGACTTGGGAGACAGCTTATAAGGCGTCTGGCCGTCCACCGCCTTGACGAGGCTCCCCATGCTCTTGACGGCAAAGAGGCGGCTGCCGGCATAGCCGATGTCAAAGCCCAGCTTCAGGTCGGCGGGGTTGTTCCTGTCCCGTACGATGCGGGGCTGCAAGGCGATGACCTGCCGCTTCCTCTGACGGACCGGCGCAACATCCTCCGCCTCCTCCCGCTTTGAGCCGGCTGCCATGAGCGTCAGCAGCTTGTTGGCCATAGCATCCGTGTTGTCGCCTGGATTCTCCTTAGCGATGCGCTGCCGCATCAGCGACCAGAGCGCGAGGGCGTGGGCGCACATCTTACCGCCGCCATAACTATACCAGTAATTCGACTTTCTGCACCGACTACAGTTACAGGCCATGTCCGTGATGAATTCCCGATCACAGACTAACCGCGCTGTATTCTCCTCAACAGACAGAGAGGCGCTCAAATTCTGCTCATCCTTGCGATCATAGGTGAGCTCCAGCTTTATCTGTGCGTCGGAATTTTCCGCCAGCAGGCGCTTTGACTCATCCACCTCGTACTGGTCGGTATCAAAATCTGAGTTCCGAAGGATGACGTCGGGATCGAAGTGCAGCTTGCCCCGGTGGCTGTCCAAAGCGTTGAAGCAATCCACGGCCTTGCGCTTGATCTGCTGCTTTCGGGTCTTCTCCTTTTCCGCCCACTCCCGCTTCAGTCGCGCGGCGCGGTCCTCCTCGCTCTCGTAGATGGTGAAGGGACCGTGGATCTCTTCCCAGCACAGCATGAGATTGACCAGATGGCGGCAGCGCGCGCCATTCGACCCCTGAGAACAGGTGCAGGAATAGTAATTTTTGATGCCATTTTCCCCGTCATAGTAGCTGCCCAGGGTCATCCTGTCCCAGCGCGGGTATTTCTGGTATTCCTCATAGGTCGTGGGAATGGATTTGACCTGCGGGACAAAGCCGTTCACCGTGATTCCCTTGGCGCTGCGTCCATCCTCACCGATGACGATGCTGCCTATCTTCCCCATATTATAATCATGCTGGCCCTGCTGAAGCGCATTGCCCGTAAAGAATTGCCGCCAGTCCCACAGTTGTTCCGTATCCTTCATCCTATGCCCTCCCGGCTTTTAGTCAGTTTTTTGGTAAATGGGGATTTGTCGGGATGTTTGTTCGAGGCCACCTCATCCGCCCCTTCGGGGCACCTTCCCCTCAAGGGGAAGGCTTTTGGTTACCCGGTAGCCCACCCCCTGCCTTCCCCTTGAGGAGCATCGAGCGCCCGGAAAACAGTCCAGTGGACTGTTTTCAGTGAGATGGGGCCAGCAGGCCCTTGTCAGGTGCCCGTGTTGATAAATGCCTATATCAATCATACACATCGATCCGCTGCTCGACATAATCTCCCACATTGAACACCCAGTCCGTGAGGAAGTCTTCCCAGCTCCCGCCGGTGGCTGCGTCCATGGCGTGGACGAAATCCATCTCGGTGAGGGTGTGGCCGTCCCGTCCCATGCGGTAAAATTCGGCGAGACCGGCCAGCAGGTTTTCCAGGCCCATGGCGTTGCGAAGCTCGTGGAGGACCACCGCGCCGCGCTTCTTCACTACGATGTCATAGGTTTTGGAATCAAAGAGGCTGGCATCGCTGGTGACCCGGAGCCCGCCGGGGATGGTAAGCTGAAGGGCGCTGACCCAGTCCCTGTTGACGGCCTTCAGGAAGGCGTCCCTCCCACTGTCGGCCTCCAGCATCAGATAAGAAATATACTCGCACACGCTGTCCGACAGCCAGGCGTCCGCCGAGGGCTCCACATAAGCGGCCATACCAAACACCTGCTGGGCGGTGCAGAAGCGCAGGGCCTTTTCCAGCCCGTCCCGATCGTCCATCAGTCCGGAGGACACCAGTATCAAGCCCGGATAGTTCAGCGTCCCCAGCGGGTAGTCCGACTGGGCGATGTCCAGTTGCTTCACCGGATAGGGGCCGAACCAGTCCTCGCAATGCTCGATGGTGCGGACCGCCATAGCGGCGATCCTGCCCGCGTCCCGGCGACCGGAGAACACGCGCACCTTTACGCCGGAGATTGTTTCCCGCTCAGTGACGCGATAGCGCTTTCCAAAGCACAGCGCGAAATTCCGGACATTTTCGGCGTTGAGAGCCCCCGCGACCATCCAGCCCTCGGGGATTGTCAGCGTCGCCCTGTAATCCATGGCGTCCGCATGAAGCCAGCGGGTGAAGGGCAGGGGCTTTTTCAGTATGAAATCCCCATCATACGCGCCGGGGATGAAGCAGAACGCCCCCAGCCGCACATCCTCCGGGCCCGCGCCGACGAACGCGCCGCAGGTGGGCATCAGGAGGTAATAGTCAAACTCAAAGGCGGCGCAATCGCCGGGGGCCAGGGCGCACGTCACCCGGAGGTAGAGCTCATCCTCACCCTGGAAGCCGTAATCCGCCGCTTCGCCGTCCACGTTGACGCTTCTGAGGTCGATACCTCCCGGCGCGTAGCCCGCGAAGAACACCCTTTCCAGGTCGTCGTTTTCATACATCAGGGCGCTCTCCCGGCGAAGCATGTTGGGCGCGGCGTAGAACACCACCCGGTCCAGAGGAACACCGGCGCGATTATAATAAAGGAGGCGCTGCTCAACGTGCAGCGCCTGTCGCTCCTCCATATACGTCATTGTCAGCTCGCACTGGTTCCGGGCGGGCGCTTCCTCGGCCATGGCGGCAAATAACGCCCCCACCACCACGCTGCCCGCCAGCAGCACCGCCAGCACGATGGCAATGACGCGCACCAGCTTCTTGTTTTGCTTCACGTGTCCGCCTCCATGTATGTTGTTCAGTTATTAAACAGGGGTTTGTCGTGGGGCTACCGGCCCTCCTGTAGGGGCGGCATTGCGCCGCCCGCCCGATAGAATGCAACGTTTCGCAGGGGGCGGGCGCCGAAACGGCGCCCCTACAGGGTTGGTTTGACTCCCCGATAAACTTCAATTTATCACTATCCCTTTATTTCACTTCGCCGTGCGGAAGCTGTTCAGGGGCCAGAGGACCTGCTGGACGCGGCCGACCACCATGTCCTTGGTGATGGGACCCACGTCGTTGGAATCGTCGGAGTCCCGCCAGTCGCGGGAATCGTGGCTGTTGTAGCGGTTGTCGCCCACGGCGAAATACTCGTCTTCGCCCAGGGTATAGGCCTCATAGTCCTCGGGGCTGCCGTTGGGGAAGTACTGCTCCAGGCGCTCGTCCATAGGCACGTCCACCGTCTGGCCGTCCTCCTCATAGACGATATGGGTGACGCCATTCTTGCGATAGACCTGATCCCCCGGCACGGCCACCAGGCGCTTGACGAAGTTGGTCTCGATGGGTATGATGCCCAGCAGCTTGGTGGAGCGGTTGGGATAGTGGCAAATCACGATGCTGTTGCGGGGGATGCTCTGGCTGAACTTCACCCCGGCCACATTGACGAAAAGCCGCTCGCCGTCGTGGAGCGTGGTCTCCATGGACTGCCCCTCCACGCGGATGATGCAGAACAGGAAGGATTGCAGTATGAACACGATGATCAGCGCCGAGGCCAGTGCCACGACCCATTCCTTCAATTCCTGCTTCCAGCTCTTCTTCGCCTTCCGCTTGCCCTTCTTGCCGGTTTCGCCGGTCTGGTTCATATTCTCATCCATGACAAATAATCTCCTAAATCCAATCTATGGCTCATTTCACGCTTCCGATGCGCCCTGGGGGCCATATGACGTAGCGCACCTTTCCCAGGAACGCCTCGCTGTCCACCGGGCCCATGTCCGGCATTCGGCTGTCGTAGCTCTCGGCGCGGTTGTCGCCCAGCAGCAGGTACTGATCCTCCCTGAGCTTCATCTCCCAGTCCTCGGCGAAACTGGACACATAGGGCTCCGACACGCGCCGGCCATCCAGGTACAGCGCCCCGCCGGTGATGGTCGCCCATTGGCCCGGCAGCGCGGCCACGCGCTTGACGTAGGTGTCCTCCCGTCCGGGAAAGCGGCATTCCACCACGTCCCCCAGGGCGGGCGTCCGACCGTTCATATAGTCGAACCGGGTCACCACCACCACGTCGCCGTCCCGCAGGGTGCCCTGCATGGAGGTGCCGGTGATGCGCATGAGTCCGAAGCCCCAGGTCTTTACGCAGATGCCCAGCGCCACCGCCGCGATGAGCGCCAGCGCCCCAAGCAGCACACGCTTCACGCCCCGGCTTCCTCCGCCGGCTCCACGACCTTCTTCAGCCGTTTTTCAAACACCGGGCGCTCCAGCATCACGATGCGCTGGCATTTTTCGCACCGCATCTTGATGTCCGAGCCCACAAACGTGATCCGCCACAGGTCGTTCCCACAGGGATGGGATTTGCGCATCTTCACAAGATCCCCAACGTGCAGAAGCATGTCATCGCCTCCCGATAACATTATATGCTGTAAATATTGATTGAATGTGAATATTAGATGAACATATTCAACCGCCGCAATGATTCAGTTCACCCCAGTGAATTGAAATATATCGGGGAAAAAACCAACCCTGTAGGGGCGCCGTTTCGGCGCCCGCCTTGTACGAAGCACATCGTCCTACCCGGCGGGCGGCGCAACGCCGCCCCTACAGGAGAGTGGGCAGCTCCCCGATAAATCCCCGTTCATCAGTTCTGAATTCAACCCTCCTCGTTCACCTCGACGAGCGCCTCCGTGGGCGGGATGTACGAAGCCTGGCCCTCCAGCCGACAGCAGCCGTCAAAGGCCCCCTCGGCGGAGCCATGGAGCAGGGAGGCCGGCGCGCGTCCGATGTTTTCAAGGGACACGCAGCCCGCGAATATGTAGTCCATATTCTCCACATCGGACACATCCCAGCTTGTGGTCAGGACCTCCACCAACTGGACACAGTTGACGAACATGGAGGACATATTTTTGACCCTCTCGGTCTCCAAGCCATTGAGATCCAGCTTATACAGCGCGGCACAGTTCTCGAACATCTCCTCCATGGTGAACACGTTGGAGGTCTGCCATTTGCTCAGGTCCAGGCCGTCCAGCTTCATACAGTTGGCAAACATGTCCTTCATGGAGGTCACGCGGGAGGTATCGAAGTGTGACACATCCAGCGCGGGGATATCCGTACAGCCCGAAAACATGCCGGTCATGTCCTCCACGCGCTGTGTATCAAAGTGGGAGACATCCACCACATCCAGCGTATAACAATTGGCGAACATCTCGCGCATGGATTGGACGCGGGAGGTGTCGAAACCGCTGATCTCGAGGTTGTCAAGCTCGGCACAATCCTTAAACATCCGCGTCATGTCGATGGCCCTGCTGGTATCGAAGGCGGAGAGATCGAGCGTCTCAAGGCTGGCGCAGCTATTGAACATATCGCTGAAGGATCTGGACAGCGACGTATTCATGCGGCTCAGGTCCAGCGACTTCAATGACGCGCAGTTCTGGAACATGCCGTCGAAGGCCTCGATCCTGCCGGTGGAGAAGCCGGAAATATCCAGCGTTTCCAGCGATTCGCAGTTCATGAACATTTCGTCCATATACTCCACGCGCTCGGTCTCAAAGGTCGAGAGGTCCAACGACCTGAGCGCGCGGCAATCCTCGAACATGCGGTACATCCCATAGGCGCGGGCGGTGCAGAAGCCGTTAAAATCAATGCTTTCGAGCCTTTCGCAGCCCAGGAACATCATCGCGAAATCGCTCAGCGCCGAGCTGTCCACGCAGCCGTTGAAATCGACGCGCTCCACATGATTGAAGCCCGCGAACAGGCACAGCGAACCGTCGCCGTCCACCAGCTTTACGCCGCCGGTGCCGGCGATGGTCAGGTCGTACAGCGCATCCCCCTCCCTGGGGCTCATCCAGGCCAGTATGCCGCCATCCCCTGCCATGGAGACATCCCAGGCATCCTGCGGCGCATCCTCCGTGGACGGCAGGAAGCGCACCGCACCCACATCCCGGCGGCGAAGCGTCGGGTGACCCAGCACCGGGGTGTCCCACAGGTCCTCCACGCGAACATCTTCGGTACTTCCGGCATTCGTCCTGTAATACGGAACGTTCAACACCGGAAAATCCGTGTCGCGCACCAGCGGCGGCCCCGGCTCCGGGGAGGGCGTGACCTCCACTTCCGATTCGGGCGTTTCGGAGGGCTCCGACGCGGGCGCTGCCACCGCTTCCGACGCGGGGATCTCTGCGGCTTCCGGCGCGGTAACTGCTGTAGCTTCCGGCACAGGGGTTTCAGCAGCCTCCGGAGTAGTCGTATCCGCTGGCGCGGTCGCATCCCCGTCCGTCGTCACAGGTTCATCCCCGATCTGACCCTCCTCTGCGGGAGCCTCCGTCACCTGTATGACCTCGATGATCTCCTGCACGGGCTTCGGCCGGTTCAGGCCCATGAACGCGCCGAAGATCACCGCCAGCACGGCGATGGCCGCCAGACCGGGCACCAGCAGCTTCCGCTGCAAGCGTGCAGTGCCCGCGGGCCTGGAGTGCAGGTATCGTTTGCAGAGCCGGTCCATGCTCTCCTCGAAATATTCCGTGCTGGAGCTGAGGCCGTTCTGGAAGCGGACATCGTCGATGTCCCCGGGCAGACGCTCGGGAAAGGTAAAGCCCTTCAGCATCACCGGGATGATGTTCTTCTTCAGCTTCAGCGCCCGGGCGATCTCCTGGCGCACCCAGTCCTGCGGGTCGTCACAGCGATCCAGGGCGTGGGGCGACAGGATCAGCAGGAAGTCCTGGCAGCTGTCGATGTAGCTCAGCAGGGCCTCGTTGAACTTGCCGGTGCGCAGCACCTCCAAGTCGAAAAAGACATTGTAGCCTCGCTCCTTCAATGCCTGATAGAAGTGCATGGCGGCCATGTCGCCGCCGTCCCGGCGATAGCTGATGAATACATCGCACTTTTTTTCCGCGCTGGCGGAGGTTTTCTTTCTATATATCATGGCTTCCTCTTATCGTCAGGAAGGATTTATACTAAATTGCTTCTAAGACATGTACAAATGCGGAGCGTATTTTTTGTTCTGGCGACGCGGAGCGGAGGGAGGCGATGCCGAAGCATCGTTGACCAAAGCAAGGTTGGAAACCCAAAGGGGTTTCCAAGTCCGGCTGAAAGCCGGACCGCGAACGGTCGAATCGAAGATTCGAACGCCGCGCCGTCCGCTAAGCCAGGGCGAAAAAGACGCCCGCAGATGTAAATGGATTAGAGGCAATTTAGTATACATTGAGCTTCGGGCACCCGTCGTACATGCCCGCGGTGTTGCCGCAGCCGAATTCGACAGGGTCCCGGCCGATGCTCTCAAGGTTTTCGCAATTTCTGAACATGACCCGCATGTCCGTCACATTGGAGACATCCCAGCCGGTCAGCAGCGCCTCAGTCAGGGAGCTGTCGCCCTCGAACATTTCAGACATATTCGTCACCCGGGAGGTATTCCAGCCGGACAGGTCCAGCCGGTAAAGGGCGGGGCAGGCGGCAAACATGGCGTTCATCTCCGTCGCGCGGCCCGTGTCCCAGCCGGACACCTCCAGGCCGTCCAGCAGAGCGCATCCGTCGAACAGATTGCTCATGCTCTCCACACGGGAGGTGTTGAAGCCGCTGACATCCAGGTCCAGCAGGCTTTCACAGTGGAAGAACATGCCGCCCATCCGCTCGCAGCGGGAAGTATCAAAGCCGCTGACATCCAGCGCCGCCAGATTATTGCAGTTCCAGAACATCTTTTCCATGCTCGTGACGTGGGACGTGTCAAAGCCCGAGACATCCACCGATTCGAGGTGAAAGCAATCGAGGAACATCTCGCTCATTTTCGTCACCCGGCTGGTGTCGAAGTGGCTGAGATCCAGGCTGCGGAGGTTCTCGCAGCGCTCAAACATGTCGCTCATGTCCGTCATCTTCGAGGTGTCCATGTGGCTGACGTCCAGCTCCGTCAGTTCATGGCAACCATGGAACATCCAGGCGCCATCCTTGACGCGGGAGGTGTCGAAGCCGGTGATGTCCAGGGCGGTCAGCGCCGCGCAATCCTCGAACATGCTGTTCATGTTTTCGACCTTCGAGGTATCGAAGCCCGAGAGGTCCAGCGCTTCCAGCTCCCAGCAGCCGCCGAACATGCAGTTCATGTCATTGGCGTTCTCGGTGCAGATGCCGGTGAAATCGACCTCCTTCAGCGCGTTCCCCCGGCGGAACATGCTGTAAAAGGCCGTCCGCTCCGACAGATCGACGCAGCCGTTCAGGCTGAAGCGCTCCATATTGGTATAGGCCAGGAACATCTGGCAGGGACCATCAGGATCGACGATCTTCACGCCGCCGTCCCCGGCGATGTAAAGCTCATACAGCTTTTCATGGGGCACCGTCCAGGCCAGCACACGGCCGTCGCCCGCCTCGGAGACATCCCAGGCATCCTCCGGGGCGTCGGCCAGGGAGGGCAGGAAGGTCACGGAATACACATCCTGGCGGCGAAGGTCGGGATTGCCCAGCACCGGCGCGTTCTTTTCGACCTTCTCATTGGCCAGATCATTCTCGCTGTCGTTGCCCTCGATCTCGTCGATGAGATGGCTCAGCACCGGGAAATCGGTATCCTTGACCACCAGCGGGCCCGGCGCCTCGGTAGGCTCAGGAGTGGGCGTCGCCGTGGGTTCAGGCGTCGGCGTCGCCGTGGACTCCGGGGTATCGGTGGGTGCCGCCGTGATCTCCACGGTGGCCGTGGGTTCGGGGGCAGGCGCGGCGGGCTTGCCCTTCATCGTCATGAAGGCCCCAATGCCCACGGCCAGCACCGCCAGCGCGGCGATGATCGGGATCAGCGGAGGCTTCTTTTTCTTCGCGCCTTCTGGCAGGGAACGCAGATAGCGCTCGCACAGGCGGTTGATGCTCTCCTCAAAGTATTCCGTGGTGCAGGTCAGACCGTTCTGATAGCGGATATCCTCGATCTCCTCGGGCAGACTATCGGGGAAGGTGAAGCCCTTGAGCATCACGGGGATGATGTTCTTCTTCGAGCGCAGGGCCTCCGCGATCTCCCGACGTACCCAGTCGTTTTCATCGCTGCACCGATCCAGCGCGTGGGGCGAAAGTATCACCACGAAGTCCGTGCAGGACTTGATGGAATCCAGCAGCGCCTCGTTGAACTTGCCGGCGCGGAGCACCTCCAGATCGTAAAAGACGTTGTAGCCCCGTTCCTTCAGCGCCTGATAGAAATACATGGCGGTCATGTCGCCGCCGTCCCGCCGGTAGCTGATGAATACGTCGCATTCGCGCACCGTCTGGCTGGATGTATTGATCTTCTTCATGCTATCCCCCGCCCCGTCGCTGTTGGTTCAAATTGACAGAATCATCCATATTATATTAAATTATAACAACTGTAGGATTTTCGTCAATATGCGCCAGCCGCCGAGCTCCGGGTTTTAACCGATTGTTTACATCGCAATAGGGTAGAAGGAGGTCCATAGCCCTCGCCCCTCCCGTTGCAACGTACGTACCGGTCAGGTATACGGCGCTACATCATAACATGGATTCAAGTATGACTCAGGTAATAAGCGAGAGGATCGACCAGACCAGGCCGGTTCTCT
>CACZXF010000060.1 GCA_902785105.1 uncultured Eubacteriales bacterium
ATCTCTTCGCCCCCTTTCCTCTATTATACCACATTTCTTCGTGGGTTTTTAGAGGTTACCTTGAGGGGAAGGTGCCCGTGAGGGCGGATGAGGTGGACTCCCGCTCACCCCGACAAATTCCAATTTGTTGCTCGGTTCAAACCACATCCACCCATCCCCCGCGCTTTGCCGATTCCATCAGTCGGGCCATGAGGCTTTGGAGCTTCGCTCCCTCGTCCACGCCGTTTTCGGGGCGGCGGTGGTGGGCGACGGCGTCGAGGAAGGTGTAGTAGCAGTGCAAATGGCCCCGCTCCCAGCCGATGCTGCTCTTGGGCGGCAGGAACTTCCCGCCCGGCGCGGGATAGCGCTGTACGGCCTCGATGCGGGTGAAGCCCTTAAAGCCGCCATAGGACGCCTCGGGGAGGGTGTTGTCATAGAAGTCGAGATAATTGGGGTCCATGGAATTCCAGCGCAGCGCGCCCTTGGTGCCGCGGACCTCGATGGTCAGCTCATCATCGCTGCCGGTGGCGATCTTGCTGGCCTCCACCGTGCCCAGCCCGCCGTTGGACAGCTCCATCAGCGCCAGCACGTGGTCCTCGGTGATGTCCGCCGCCATGCCGCCGCCGGGGGCGGGGCGGGTGGGATAGAGCGTCCGCGTCGCACAGAACACCCGCCGGGGATAGCCCGTCAGCCAGGTGACGAGGTCCAGCGCGTGGCTCCCCAGGTCCAGCAGCACGCCGCCCCCGGCTCGCTGCTTCCAGCCCGCGGGCTTTTCCGGGTCGATGGAGCCGGAATGGAGGTAGCGCGCCTCGAAGGACAGGATCTCCCCCAGCCGCCCTTCTTCCACCAATTCTTTGGCCCGAAGGGTGGCGGGAAAGTAGCGGTTGTTGAAGGCCATGCGGGTAAAGCCCGGCGCGTCCTTCGCCGCCTCGGCGATGCGCTGGGCGCTGGCCTCGTCCACCGCCAGGGGCTTGTCCACATAGACATGCTTGCCGGCACGGAGGGCGTCGATCACCATCGCCTCGTGAGCATCGTTGGGCGTGCAGACGGACACCACGTCGATGTCCTCCATGGCCAGCAGCGCCCGGTAGTCATCGGTGTATCGCTCGAACCCCGCGTCCTCCGCGGCCCTCCGGGCGTTTTCAATATGACGGGCGCATACGCATTTCAGTTCCACCCGGAAGTCCAGCCCCGGATAAAAAAGCGGCAGACTTAGCAGCGCGTGGGTGTGGGTCCTGCCCATGAAGCCCCAGCCGATCACCCCGATGCCGATGGTTTTCATATCAGTTTACCCCCGAAAATGGTCATATCCTGCGTTAAATTATAGTTTATGCTGAATTATTCGTCAAGCAAATTGCATAAAAAGCAATCAAAGTATTCGTTTTGTTAATAATATTCCGTCATCTTGACAACGGTGCCTTAAAAATGCTACAATTTACATGAATTAAATACGCGCGATGCGCGAATATAAGCTCGGCCTAAGGCAATGACAAATGAGGTGCCGGGCACTTTGGTAATGTTAAAACTCACGGGCGCAGGCCATGCGCCGGTATACACAGGAGGTTTATCCATGGCAATGCCAGGAAAGCTGTGCGTCGGTATTTTAGAGGAGGACAACCCGCTTCGCTCCTATTTCCGCTTCAAACCCTTGCTGATGGAGGAAAACGGGCGGTATGTTCCCTTTGAGGATCAGGAGCGCTATCCGGATGAGGGCTGCATTCGCATCGTGCCGGATAAGAACGAATCCTATTATTTCAAATCCCGTATGCGTCAAAACGGCCTTTTCAGCGTGGTCGATCTGCGGGACCATCCCGGCGAAAATGACAAAATCCGCCCCAATAAAAACTATCGCCGCGGCGGCGAGGAGATCAACGCCTACATCATCTATTCCGATGTGGTCCGCGGCCCCGCGCCGGACATGATCTATCAGCTCCTGCCGGTGGAGACCCTTCAGCAGGCGATCCAGAAGCCCCACACCGCCCGTGTGCTGCTTCGGCAGGAGAACGGCGTCAATCCCATCTGCCATGAATGGGTGTCCATCGATGAAGAGAGCCAGCTGGGCACGCTGAAGCCCACGGACGTCACCTGCGCCGTGGCCGATTTCCAGGCCTTCGAGGTGCCGGGCTTCCGGGGCGAGACGCTGGCCTTCCTCATCAAGCCCGCCGCGCTGATGGACGCCGTCTGCGAAACCGCGGAACACAGCCCGGTCAGGCATGAAACCGCGCCCGTCCCCGAAAAGCACGAGGAAAAGTCCGCGCTCCGGGAGAAGCCCGCGCCGGTCAAAGAAAAGGAAAAGGCGGAGCCTGAGGTTAGAAAGCCCGAACCGGAACCCGCGCCAGAGCCTGAAAAGGTCGAACCCGAGGCCGCGCCGGAGCCCGAGCAGACGGACAAGCCCTGGATACACCACGACGCCAGCATGCTGCCCCCGCCCGTCGATCCCCGCCTGAGCCGCGCCGAGCAGTTGATGGCTGCCCAGGCCGGGCTGAATCCCCGCCGGGGACGCAGCCTCCAGGAACTGATCGATGAAAAGTGGGCCCATTCCCGGCTGAACCAGCTTGGGACCCCCGTCGCGCCCATCGCCACCGGGGAGCCGGTTCGGAGTCCCGTGGATGTGGCCGTGGAGGCCGTGCGCGAGGCCTGGGGACATCCCCAGATGCGCGAGGACCTCTTAAACGCGGTGATGCGCATGGACGGCATCATCGACGTGGCCCGTGAGCGCTGGCAGGCCGCCCGGCAATCCGCCATCGCGGCGGAGCTGAACACCCTGGAGGCCCAGCGGCTGGAGCTGCTGAACGACATCGACCATCTGAACCTCAACAAACAGAAGGTCCGCGACCAGCTCAAGCAGGAGCTTCGCCAGGACGAGGCCGAGGCCCTGGCTGACGCCGTCCAAAAGACCAAAGCGGCTCAGAAGGAGCAGAAGAAATACGAAAAGCTGGCCGAGGAGGCCCGACTGGCCGCCGAGGACGCCCGTGCGCTGCTGGATCAGCTTGCCGGCAAGGCGCTGGAGGATAAGATCCGGGATGTGGCCCTGACCCGCCATGTGGAGGAGCGGCTGGAGCTGTTGAAGAGCGAGGCCGCGAGCCTGCCGCCGGTGCCCGAAGCGCTGGATATAAACGGGCTGATCGACCGCCTGCTCGCGCAAACCGAGGCCATGGGCTGGCGGTTTAGTCGCGCGGACGCGGCGAACCTGTGCGTCTGTCTGGTGCTGAGCCCGGTGCTGCTGCTGTCCGGAGGCCCCGGCAGCGGCAAGACCACCGTTGCGAAGCTCCTGGCCGGCGCGCTGGGCACTGTGGACGCGGGGCGCTGCGCCATCTGTCCGCCATCAAGGAAGCTCCTTTCCGAGGACAGCCGCGTGGAAGCGCTGAACCGCTGCGCGGATGTGCCCGCCGCCGTGATACTGGATGATTGCAACCTCGTCCCCGCTCAGGACGCCCTGCGCGGTGCGGCGCAATTGGTCGATCCCTCGTGGCGCATCATCGCCACGGTGCAGGATGCCCATTCCGGACTACAGCTGAACGCCAACGCGCTGGATCGGGGCTTCATGGTGCGCCTGTCCGTGCCCGCCGACCTGCCCTGGCAGCCGCCGACGCGGAGGACCCTGCCCAGTGAATCGCTGGTCAACATCGAAGCCATCCGCGCCAGCTTGCCCCAGGCTGATATGCCCGCGGCGCTGGTGGAGCGCATGGACGCCCTGCGAAAGGGCATGGGTGAATGTGACGCGACCCTGTCCCGCCGTGCGCTGGACGATGCCTGGCGCTACTGCGCCGCCATGCTGGCCCTGATGGGGGAGGACGTCGATGCCGAAACGATTTTCGACCGCGCCATAGCTCAGCGTATACTTCCCGTCGCGCTGGCCTCCGCGCCCATCGAAGCCGTGCTGAAGCTCCGCGAGCTCGTGGCCGATATGCCTATCTGCCGCGACCTGCTCACCCAACCCCTGCCGATCAATATCTGAAACAAAGAGGCTGCCTGATTTGATGGCAGCCTCTTTTCCATATAAAAACGGAGATTTATCGAGGAGTTATCCGCTCTCCTGTAGGGGCGGCGTTGCGCCGCCTGCCCGATAGAGTGCGCTGTCCGACAGAGGCGGGTGCCGAAACGGCGCCCCTACAAGGTTGGGTCGACTCTACGATACACTTCGATTTTTCGAATCACGCCCCCAAAGAAAAAGCGCCTCGTTTCTTACGAGACGCTCTTTTGTTTATTATGTTTATCTTACAGACCCAGATTGGTCAGCGCTTCGGACTTGACGAATCCGAAATAGCCCTTGCTGTTGCGAATCAGGACGAAGCCCTTGGCGACCTTGTACACCTTCACCTTGGCGGCCTTGGTGAGAGTCTTGCAACGGCTGGAGGAAGAGGGACGCTGATAGATCTCGGTGCCCTTCTTCAGAGTGGCGGAGCCGATGTAGCTGTAGTCATACTTGCCCTGGGTCAACGCAGAGGCCTTGATGTAGCAGCGCACGCCGTTGTAGCTGACATCCGCATAGTTGCCGGAGGCATTGACCTTCAGGCAGGTGTACTTCGGAATCGTGCCGACCTTGATGGTCATCTCGGGATCGGCATAGGCGGTGGCGCGCTTGATGGTGAAGTCGCCGGTCACCGCCAGGGCGGAACCGCAAACGAGCGTCAGCAACAGCGCGACGGTCAGGATCATAAACGCAGCTCTCTTCATGGTAAATCTCCTCTCTCAACGATACCGGCCAGACTTGATCGAATACCGCTTCCCTCATTCGCGATATCGACGCCCCTCAGCGCCCGGCGACCGTTTCCTTTGATTGTAAGAAGATTATACCATCAATAATTATGCAAATACAATAAACTTTGAAAAATGATTTGAACTTGAAATATATTGATTATATAATTAATAAATTCGACAAAAACTGACCTGCCTCTTGCGATCAGGCGATTTCTTGTCAAACGATTTCATTGATTTAACCGGCACCTCACAGTCGATCAAACGCGTCCGCCACTGCTCAGCGCGGGTGTTTTTCTTTCAAAAGAGCTTTTCATGCAGGAAATACAGGCATTTTTACCGCTATTCAGGCCTTTCAACCCTTTTGACAGTATAAATTATATCACATTCCTGGCTCGCTTTCAACATGTTGTCGAATTTGAAACATATTTGATAGAACTTTGACATGAATTTGATGTTTGAACCTTTTGTGTCGTTTTCAAGGGGATTATGACATGAAAAAGACGTGCATTTTTATGCACGTCAATGAATATTTATGTAATTACATCAACTGCCCTCGATGTCGTATTCATCGGCGCTGGTGTCCGGCCCCAGCATACCCAGGCGATGGTGGAAGGGGATGTTGGAATTGGGATAGCGCTTGTAGAAGAGCTGGCGGACGCGCTCCATGACCATGCTGCCGGTATCGTAATTGACGGTGGGCAGCAGCAGGGCCACGATGGTGGGGGCGAAGTGGGTGATGATATCGCCCTTGCGCAGGTTGGTGCGGAGGATCTCGATGAGGCCGGACATGATGTTGTCCTGCCGGATGAAGTCCATCTCGTTGTCCTCGGCGTTGCCGATCATGATGACGCCCAGGAACATGGTAGTGCCCAGTCGCTCCAGATTGCGCATTTCAAGGTTGTAGATCTCCTTGAACATGTTGTAATCGCAGACGAAGGCCCCGTGCTCCTTGGAGGATTGGCGCAGCTCGTTGCGAATGGCGTCCAGATTGGACTTCAGCGATTTGCGGGAGCGGTTGAGATGGGCATAGAATTCCCGCATGTTTTCGCTGGGCTCCGCGCCGAGGTAGCGGTAGGTGATGTTGGCAGCGTGGCGATACTGGGCCATGGCATCGCTGACGCGATTGAGATGGACCATGGACTTCATCAGCTCGATGTGGAGCCGGTCGTCGAAGTTGTCCACCTCCAGCGCCGTGCGGCAGACCGCGCTGATCTCGTTGTAGGCCTCTTCCTCGCGGAGCATCTCGATGTAATTGTAGACGGCCTCGAGGTATTGCCGGTGCATTCGCTCGGCGTAGGCGGCCTCTTCCTCCAGACTGCCGGTCTGGTAGAGGTCGCCCTTGTACAGCGACAGCAGCTTCTTGTAGATCTCCCGCTTTTCATCCTTGTCCTTGATGCGCTCCAGAGTATCGAAGAGATCCATCAGCTCCAGGGCATCCACGCGAACGCCTTCCCGCTGCTCCCAGTGGTACGCGCCGCGATCGGACACCAGGCACGCGCCCAGGCCCTCCGCCATCTGATTGAGCATGCTCCGCGTGCGGCTGACCAGCGTCTTGAGGGCGTTTTCCGGGTTGGTAACGATGTTGTCGGACCAGAGCTCCCGAAGCAGCCGCTGGTTGGGTACCTGATAGCCACGATGCAATATGAGAAACGCAAGCAAAGCCGAGCCCTTCCGGGATCGGATTACAGGATTTTCAATGCGCTGTTCATCGATGAAAATCAGGTAATTCCCCATCATCTGGATTCTTACGCTGTGTTCCATAGACGTCATCCTTTGCTTGGTTTGTCAGTAGGGGAGGGGAGAAGTGATTCAGTCCAGCAGCTTGCGGGCCTCTGCCAGCGCGTCTTTTACGCGGCCATAAACCGCGGTTACATCCGGCATCTCGGTCTTGCCCCGCAGCATTTCGGTCATCTCGCAGATGGGTACGTAGATGGGGGTCAGCGACAGATTGCCGATGGAGCCCTTCAGCGCGTGGGTCGCTTCAAAGGTGGCCTTGGCGTCGTTCGCTGCCACGGCGGCATCCAGCTTGTCGAAGTTGCCGTCCTCGAGGCCCATGTTGATCAGCCGAAGATAAAAACTCTCATCGTTAAAGCAGCGGCCCATGCCTTCGTCCACGTTCGCGCCGTAATCACGCAGGCTGTCCAATGTCAGCATATTTCCATCCCTCTTTCGAATCCAACGATCTATGCGCGCCGGGTAAAACGTTGTAGTAGTGACACAAATCACCACATTATGCAATTCTACGTTATATTATAACATATCGTTTGTCAATGTCAACAGATATGAACATATTTTTTATATATAAGTGTCGGTTTGATCTGAAGATAACATTAAATCGTGGAGACGTTCAAATCGTCTCCACGATGATAAGCTAAATGCGCTTTTGCAGAGTTTCAGGGCTGACGGCGTAGAGGAGCGCGGTTTCGCGGGTGATGACGCCGCTTTTGCACAGGCGCATCAGTTCGGCGTCCATGGAGAGCATCCCCTGGCCGGCGCCGCCGAAGATGGCGTTGTCGATCTGGTGGGTGCGGCCGTCGCGGATGAGGTTTTGTATGGCGGGGTTGACGGTCATGACCTCGAACACCGCCACCTGGCCGCCGTCCTTCTTGGGCACCAGGCGCTGGGAGACGACGGCGCGGAGCACCATCGAGATCTGCACGCGGACCTGAGCCTGCTGCTCGGCGGGGAAGGTGTCCAGTATGCGGTCCACGGTCTTGGCTGCGCCGGTGGTATGAAGCGACGACAGCAGCAAGTGGCCGGTCTCCGCCGCGGTGATGGCCGTGCGGATGGTCTCCAGGTCGCGCATCTCGCCCAGCATGATGACGTTGGGCGCCTGACGGAGGGAGGCCCTCAATGCCCGGTCAAAGGTGGGCGAATCGCTGGGCACCTCGCGCTGGGAAACCAGAGACTGCTTGTGGTTGTGGATGTATTCGATGGGGTCCTCGATGGTGACGATGTGGCCGGAGCGTTCCCGATTGATCTTGTCAACGATACAGGCCATGGTGGTGGACTTGCCGCTGCCGGCGGGTCCGGTGACCAATATCATGCCGTTGCGGAAGCGGGCCAGATCCATGATGAGATCGGGGATGCCCAGGCTGTGGGGGTCCGGCAGACCGAAAGCCACCACGCGCAGCGTCGCGGCCATGGTGCCGCGCTGATAGTAGGCGTTGCAGCGAAAGCGGCTCAGCGTGGGGATGGCGAAGGAGAAGTCGTCGTCGCCCTCCTCCCCCAGCTTGGCGATGTCGCGCCGGGCCAGCTCGTAGGCCTCCCGCACCAACTGCTCCGTGCCCGCGGGCTTGACAATGTCGTCGGTCAGCGCGATCATATCGCCCTTGACCTTGACAGTCACCCGCGCGCCGGGGACGATGAATATGTCAGATCCTTCAAGGTCATATGCTTTTTTCAGTAGTTCCTTTAGTTCCATGCTCCCTCCGATGTGGTGGCCGTCAGGCGGTGGCTGGTCCACTGGAGGCGCGGGCCCTCGCCCTTGGGGCTCAGGGTCACGGCGCATTCCAGCGTGCGCACGCCGTCGGTCTCCTCCCAACTGATGGTCCGATCCGTCATGGTCATGTCCGTGGGCAGGAAGGCCCGCAGGGCGGCGGTGTAATCGTCGTCCGTCTCGGAGATGGCCGCGTACCGGGCGGCGATGGCGTCCAGCGACGCCAGCCTGCGCTCGGCGCTTTCATTCAGCGCGTAGGTAGCCTCGACCACCTGCACGCTGCGATCAGACAGCTTGATATCGTTTCTGGCGTTCATCAGCGCCAGTATGCCCAGCACGCTCATCGACAATATGACCACGATCAGTATCAGCGATGCCGCGCCGGGGCCAAAGGTCACGCGACTTTTGCGGTTCATGCCTGAGCTTCCCCCTCCCTGTAGCGGGTGCAGGGCAGGGCGAAGAGCTCCTCGTCCTCCGGGCGCACCTGTTCTACATTGCGGTTGTGATAGAAGACCCGCACGACGCCCTTCCACAGGGTGCCGGCATCCGCGGGGATCTCCTCGGATTCCACATAGAGGGTGAAATCACCGTCGGCCTTGGACCACGCGCCGTGATAGAGCCTGAACTCCATCTTTTCAAGCGCCGCATCCGGGTCTTCGGCGGCGTAGAGCGTGTCCGCCACGTTCTGGGCCTCCGCCAGCGCCTGGGTCTCAACGCTGGCCCGGGTCGTCATATTCCGTGCCATTACAAACACCCGCACAAGCACCGTGGCCGAAAGCATGAAGAACAGCACGGCGATGAGAATCTCCACCAGAAGCACGTTCGATCTGTTTCTTTTGCCCATGTCTGACTCCTTAATATCAGGCAGCGGGTTCTTCCGCCGCCTGATTCACGCAATGCATCGCGACGCGCACCTCGCAGGGCTTGCCGCTGCCATCGGTCATATTCACGGTGAGGAGCTGGCCGTCCAGGCTGGCCCTGAAGCTGCCGGCGCTGCAAATGGCCGTGCCGGCGTCGGGGTTGAATTCCTGGGCGGCGTCGTTGAACAGCTCATAGAGGCTGCCGTCGTGCTCATAGAGGCGGGTGACGTAGACCTCGTCGTCGTAGACCTCCTTGAAGCACAACACGGGGATGCCGTTTTCCTCGCCGATCTCGATGGCCCCGCCGCTCTCCTGAGCGCGCACCATGGAGCGCACATAGGCGCTCAGCAGACGTTCCTGGCTGTTGAGCTGGGAATTGTCCACCGTGGCGCGGTACATCTGCGCGCAGAGCAGCACCATCAGCGTGGACATCACCGCGAACATGCCCAGCAGCACGAAAATGAAGGCGCCCTGCATACTGTGCTCAGACCTTGTGTATCCGCCCGCCACTACGCATCCGCCTCCACTTCCGTCACATATATCTCCGGCACGATGTTGACGCCGAAGGTGTCGTAATAAACCATGTATCTGTTGGTATCATAGGCCAGCCCGTAGTTTTCGCGGAGGTATTCGATATCGCTGGGATAGGTGCCTTCCACCGCGTAGCAGGTCAGGGCGGCGTTCTGCACCGCGTCGTATACGAACTGCGTCTGCGCCCCGCTGTTGGCCGTGTCCACCCGCGTCACCAGCATGTAGACGCCCGCCAGCAGCAGCACCATCAGCAGTATGATCGCAATTTCCTTGCGGTTCGCCAATGACAAAACCCCCTTTGAACAATGGGAAATGGGGAATTGGGAATGGGAAATGATGAACAGTCAGGAACGGCCATCCTCCCCAAATATATCAAAGGTTCACAGGAGAATGCGAACAGTGGAATGAGAAGCACTGATAATTCCCCATTCCCCATTTCCCATTCCCCATTGCGACAAACCGGAGGTTTGCCGCTTACAGCATGCTGGACAGTATGCCGGCCATGGGCAGCATGACGGACAGCAGGATGGCGCCGATGACCACGGACAGGAGGGCGATCAGGGTGGGCTCGATGATGGCGACCATCTGGCTGATGCCGTTTTCGACCTGCACCTCGTAGATGTCGGCGATCTTGTTCATCACCTGGTCCTCGCGGCCGGCGGCCACGCCCATGCGGATCATGCGGTTATGTAAGCCCTCGAAGAGCTGGCTCTGTTCCATGGCGTCGGCGAAGGACATGCCGCTCTCCAGGTTCTTGTGGATGCCCTTGACCCGGTCGCCGGCCTCGGCGTCGGAGAGAATGGAGGGCATGATGCGCAGGGCCTCGCCGGTGGGGAAGCCGCTGGAGAGCATCATGGAAAGCACGCTGGCCACGCGGGAGGAGGACAGCTTCATGCTGATGCGCCGGATGGGCGGGAACAGCTTGCGCAGGAAGGCCAACACGCTCTCGCGGGCGGAGGTCTTCATCAGTATGGCGATGACCAGCACCGCCAGCACCACCAGGCCCACCAGCGCCAGGACCACCCAGCCGATGGTGGAGCCCAGGCTCATCAGCGCCGAGCCGCTCTTGGTCATCTCCATGCCCATGGAGTTCAGCACCCGCTGGAACACGGGCAGCACCTTCCACAGCATGATCATGATGATCAGCACCAGCATCACGCCCAGCACCAGCGGGTAGGTGATGGCGCTGACCACGGAATCGCGGATGCGCTCCTCGCGGTCGTAGTACTCGGCCAGGCCGTTCATGACGTTCTCAAGCTGACCGGTCTGCTCGCCGATGCCGGTCATCTCCACCAGGTAGGTGGGCCAGCGGTCGTCCCGCTTCAGGCCCTCGTAAAGGGAGCCCGTCTCGTTGACGGCGCGGCTGAGATTCTCATACCAGTCCGCGTATTCGGTGTCCTTCGTGGTCTCCGCCAGGGTCTCCATGCCGTCGTACAGCGGCAGGCCCGCCGACAGGATCAGCGCCACCTGGCTGCAAAAGCTGGACAATTCCGCGGAAGTGATGCTCCGCTTTCCCTTTCCGGCCATCTGTGAAAAACCTCCTCCATTGATCTGGATGAATGATTTGGGGTATATTAATGGAAAATGAACGTTTCCATTTTCAATTTTTGCTCAATATTCCCTCTCCACACTGTACCGCTTGGCGTTGATGGCACCGACGGCGTTGGTGGGATCGAAGAACAATTCCTGACCGTTGATGATCACCGATGTCCAGGCGTGATAATATTTATCGGCATAGCCGATGACCAGCTTCGTCGGCACGCCCTGAACCCTGAGCATACAGGCGGTCACCGCCGCCAGGTCCTGGCAGATGCCCATGCGGTTGTCATAGCAATAGTCGATATCGGGCTTGGTGCCTGCGGGGATGGTCTTGGCGCGCACGAAATCATATTGGAATTCCGAGGCGATGAACTGGCTGATGGCATTGAAGGCCCCCGCGGGGTCCTTGCCGGCGGCGATCTCATCGGATTTCTGGACCGCGCTGGTCCACAGCTCATAGCTCACATACTGGTTGGGCACCAGGAAAGCGCCGTATTCATTTTGCAAATGCGCGTCCAGTGTGACCTTGCCGCTGGAGGCGTACTTGTCGCCCTTCACGTTTTCAAACAGCGCCACCTCGTAGGTCGCGGAGCCGCGCTGAAGGGGAAACGCCTCGTAAGCGCCGGTGTTGTTCAGATCGTAGTTGAGCTGCCACTTGCCGGAGCTGATGCGGATCTTAAGCCCGTGATTGGTGGGCTGTCCCGTCCTGACCATGACGTAGCCCTTGTCCATGTTGCTGGCATCGATGACCAGGCTGCCATCCGAGCGGACATCCGTGCCCGGCGATTCGGGCCACACCGCTTCCATGGAGGACGCCTGCGCCCCGCCGCATAGCAGCAGCCACAGTCCCAGCAGCAATATCAACGGACCCCCCGCTTTGAGGATGCCTTTTTTAAACATAGTGCAACAACCTCCCATACCACTACCCGTAAAGTATACCATATTTTACAAGGCTTGACAACGCAAAAGTCACGGGTTTAATAAAAAACTTTTTTGCCGTTTTTGTTCGATTTAACATTATGTTACTTATTTAACCTGCCCTCAATGTTATATAATAATAACAAAGGCGACGATTCGGTCCATCTTTGTAAATTGGAATTTGTAGAGGAGTCAAACCAACCTTGTAGGGGCGCCGTTTCGGCGCCCGCCCCCTGCGAGACGGCACGTCCTACCCGGCGGGCGGCGCAACGCCGCCCCTACAGGAGAGTGGGTAGCTTCTGTTTATTGGCAGGACTGAATCGTTATAATATAAACATAATTTTGTGTAATTATGTCCGTTCTGTCGGTTCGAAAAGGGGGTCAGCCGATGGCGACTGTACTTTATGCCGAGGTCTATTCGATCTGCTTCATCGTCGTGGCGCTGCTGCTGCACTGGATGTACGCGCACGGCACGGATTCCACCCAGGAGCGCTGGCTCCGCCGGGTGCTGATCTCATTTTTGTTCAGCTTCGCGGGCAACCTGCTGTATACCCTTTTGGGTTTCGTCCATGTGGTGCCGGAGCTGGTTCTGACGCTTTCCTATATATTAAAATCCATATTCCACATCGGCATGTGCGTGGGCGTGTTTTCCTGGTGTGGCTACGCGGCCATGGCGGGCTATTCCATGCGGCTCCAATCCAAACTGGCGATGCGCCTGCTTCTGGTGGCGGCGGCACTGCCGGTCCTGGGGGTGCTGACCAATTTCAAGACCCACTGGCTGTTTGAGCTCACTGAGGCCAGGGCCTATGTGCGCCATGAACAGTACAACTGGCAGATGGGCTATCTGTCCGTGGTGTCGCTGTGCTTCGCCTGGCCGCTGGTCACCGCCATCAGCCGGGAATTTGAAAATACCCGCAAGAGCCATCTGATGCTAACGGCTTCCTTCCCGCTGTGCCTGCTGCTGGCCTGGCTGCTCTCCGTGACGTTCACCGTTGACGTGCCCATCATCTGTGTCTGCGTGATGATCGAGCTGCTCTGCCTCTATGTGGATACCTCCAACCGGCAGATCTCCATGGACAAGCTGACCCAGGTGAACAACCGTCAGAATCTGCTGGGCTTCCTGGAATACAAGCTGCAAAACCACGAGGAATCCATGTTCCTGCTGATGATCGACGTGGACTACTTCAAGGATATCAACGACACCTACGGCCATCTGGAGGGCGACGAGGCGCTGGTGCAGGTGGCGCGGGTGCTGAAGCAATCCTGCTCGGACTTCGAGCGGCGGCCTTACATCGCCCGCTATGGCGGCGACGAATTCATCATACTGCTGGAGGGCTCCCGGGCTGAGGCGGACAGGCTCTGCGAGCGCATCCACGAAAACCTCACCGCCATCTGCCGAAAGCTCAACAAGCCCTACACCCTCTCCCTCAGCATCGGCCTGGGCCGCTGGCATCCCGATATGACCAGCAAGGATTTCATCGCCGCGGCCGACAACGAGCTCTACACCATCAAGCACAACCGTCCTCCCAGACCCGGCAGCGCCCGCGGCCATTGAGCGGCCAAAGTTGGCATGAACAAGAAGCTGTAGCATCCTTTGCAATGCGACAGCTTCTTGTTATGTTGTGGTTCAATTTATCGGGTGAATTGATAAACAGGGATTTGTGGGGGAGCCCCCACGGGCAATAGCTGCCGCGGAGAGGCACCGGTCTTTGGGGGCCATAGATTCGAGCACCCAAAGCCCTGCGTTGCGTTTCTTTTAATACCACGTTCGAAGCGGCGACTTTTTGCGCCACTGATTAAAGCGCAAAAAGTCTGCGTTTTGGGCCTTCT
>CACZXF010000061.1 GCA_902785105.1 uncultured Eubacteriales bacterium
AAACCCAAGCGCCCCCCGCTTCGCGGGAAAATGTGTATACCATGTACTTGCACAAAATGTATACCACATTACCCTTAACAGAAACGCCGCCCCTACAGGATTTGCGGTCATTGCATCCATTCCGTTCCTATTTCAGACAGACAGGCCCGCGTGTTTTCGCGGTCCTGGCGGAGCTGGGCGGTGAGGGCCTCGAGGGAATCGAAGCGCTGTTCGGGGCGGAGGAAGCGGAGGTACTGGAATTTTATGCTTTGGCCGTAGAGGTCGCCGGTGTAGTCCAGGAGGTGGGCCTCTATGGTGGGCTTGCCCTCGGGGGCGGTGGGGTGGGTGCCCTGGTTGATCATGCAGGGGCGGGGACGGGGCTCGCCGGGGAGCCAGATGGCGGCGGCATAGACGCCGTTGGGGTATGGGACCTCACCGTCTGCATGGATGTTGGCGGTGGGGAAACCCAGCGTTCTGCCCAGCTCCTTGCCGTGCTCCACGGTGCCGCTGATGACATGGGTTTGAGGGAGGCCAAAATTATGGCCTCCCTCGCTATGATTTACCTTGGGGATCACTGGTCCTCGCCGAAGGCCATCTTGACGGCCTTGAGGGCGAAGGTCATGTTGCGGCCCATGGCGATGCCGGGCATGACGCAGGGATAGTTATTGTAGAAGAAGCCGCCGGCGTTGTCGCCGCAGACGTAGAGGTTCTCGATGATGCCGCCGTCCGCGGACTTGACGCGGGCCTTGGCGTCGCAGAGGATGCCCTGCTCGGTGGTCAGCAGGCAGGCGCCCAGCCAGTAGCCGTAGAAGGGCGCGGTGCGCAGGGCGGACAGGCGATAGGCGGGCTTGCCGAAGTCCACGTCGTCCTGGTTGTCGTACAGCTCGTTGTAGTGCTCGACGGTCTTGAGGAAGGTCTCCTTGGCCTCGCCCTCGAAGCCCAGCTTGTCGGCCAGCTCCTCCAGGGTGTCGCACTTGAAGGCGTTGCCCTTCTCGATCTGCTCCTCGAACTTGTCCAGCTGGCCCTGGGGGTTGGCGCGGGTCTGGGCGGAGCAGCCGAGGGTGTGGAAGCGCTGCACGTCGTCGGGCATGTTGGCGTCGAAGATGATGGCATAGACGTGGCCGGGCTGGCCGTAGGCGGCATAGGCCATCTGGTCATAGGTGCCGGCCTCGCAGGTGAAGCGCTCGCCCTTGCGGTTGACCTTCAGGAAGGGCTGGGTGGAGACGTTGAACTGGCCCTCGGTGGCGGGGAAGATCTTGTCTCCGGCGGCGGTGACGGTGTAGCCCGCGTCCACGCCGGGAGCCACGATGCCGCGGTCAAACAGCATGGGGGCGGCTTCCTTCTGCATGTCCGCGCCGATCCAGCAGGCGGCTTTGATGCCGTCGCCGGTGTCCAGCGGCCAGGCGTTGTTGTAGGTGGTGACGGCGGTGCCCATGGGGTCAAGCTGCTCCATCATGTCGGAGTTGTAGGGATAGCCGCCGCAGGCCAGCAGCACGCCCTTGGCCGCATTGATGCGGATGTACTTGCCGGTCTCGGTGTTCTGGGCAATGACGCCGGTGACCTTGCCGGAATCGTCCTTCTCCAGCTTCACCATGGGGGTGTTGTAGTCGATGTCCACGCCGCCCTTGTCCTTGGCGGCCTGGGCGAACATCTCATTGCGGTCGGGACGTCCGTTTTCGCTGGTCCAGAAGTGCTCGCAGACGGGGAAGAACAGGCCGGTGGGGTCCTCCTCGGGCCAGTGCGCCTCGTCGCCCACGGTGACGTCGCAGTGGCACTCGGGGTGATATTCGGCCATCAGACCGGCCACGAACTCGTGCATGGCGGCGGATTCGTCATACCAGGTGTTGAACAGGCTCAGGTCGCACTTGCCGCTGGAATACTTCTTCAGCTCGCGAAGCAGCGCGCCGCGGTCGCAGAAGCCGCCCTCCTCGACGATCTGGGGGGTGTTGATGGCGCCATACCAGCCGCGGACGCGGGCCCAGGTGGTGCCCTTCTCGATGACGCGGAAGTTATAGCCCTTGCTGGCCGCGTAGGCCGCCGCCGCCAGGCCGCCGTTGCCCGCGCCGACGATCAGGAAATCGGTGTCCCAGGTCTCGGCGATGTCGGCCTCGGCAATTTCGGGGGCCTCGCCCAGCCAGTTGGCGGGGCCGGCTTCCTCGTCCTTCGCGCCGATGACCTCCACAGGAATTTCGCCCTTGGCCTGCTGGATACATTTCTTTGCCGCTTCCATCACGGCGTTGGAGGTGACGGTGGCGCCACCCACGATGTCGATCTCCGCGGCCTGGGCGTCCATCAGCGCGGCCTTGAGGGTCTCAGCCGCCGCCTGGCCGATCTCGGCGGTCTCGCCGGAAACGTCCAGCACCACGTCGGTGATGGCGGTCTCGGAGAAGGTCATGGTGACGATGACGGTGTTGATGCCCTGGGCGGTGGCGCTGTAGGTGCCGGGGGTGTAGATGGCGCTCTCAGCCAGCACCGGCAGACCCGTGGCCGCGCTCACAGCCAGCGCCGCCGAACCGGCCAGCGCGCCCTTCAGAAAATTGCGGCGGGATAACTCTTTCATAAGACATTCCTCCATATCCATCTATATTTTAGTTAGCTTGACCATATAAATATTATAAATAACAGACGTTGCGCTGTCAAGGCTGAATATTTTGACATAAAAACGCGCGCCATTTAATGTTAAATTTCAAGACACGTTCATAATATTACATCAGTGTCATCATTAAACCGTTGCCGGAAGCACAGAATTATGTTACAATGAAATTGGGAGATTATGGGATGAACATGGAGGAGATCTGGCATGATCAAACGCGTGAAAATACTGAGCCTTCTGCTTGTGATCGCGCTGCTCGCCTGCCTGCTGACGGCCTGTTCTCCCAGCGTCAATACAGAGACAGAGAGCAGCGAACCGGACACCGCCCGCTATCTCGTCGCCATCGAGGACGAACCGGACACGGTAGACTTCCAGTGCACCTCCATCCACTACACCATCGCCCAGAACGTGTTCAACCGCCTGGTGGAGATGGAGGCGGACGAGAATGGCGAAATGGCCATACTGCCGTCGCTGGCAGAGCGCTGGGAGATTTCCGAGGACCGGCGGCAATACACCTTCCATCTGAGAAAAGACGTGAAGTTCTCCAACGGCGCGCCGCTGACCGCCTCGGACGTCTATTACACCTTCATCCGCCTGCTGAACCACCCCGATTCCTGCAATCAGGACATCATTGAGATGATCGAGGGCGGCAAAGCGCTGACCGGCTTTGAGATTTTGGGCGACTATGAATTCGTCATCACGCTGTCCCAGCCCTTCGTGGCGTTCCTGGCCTGCCTGTCAATGCCCGGCGCGTCGATACTGGACGAGGAGACCACGGAGAAGGCCGGGGACCGCTTCGGCCTGGACCCGGAGGCCACCGTCGGCACCGGTTCCTTCATATTAAAAAGCTGGGAGCCGGGAAAGGGCATGCTGCTGACCGCCAACCCGGATTGCTGGGCCGGCGCGCCGAAGTGCGCGGGGCTGGACCTGCGGTTCATGAACGATTCCGAGCAGGTCCGCACCATGTTCGACGAAGGTGAGCTGGACATACTGAACCTGGACGAGCTGGGCGACACCGCCGAATACTACCTCCACGGCAACGCCTACGCCGACCGCCTCCAAGAGGTCCGGCAGATCGGCATCACCTACATCGCGCTGAATGAGACCGTCGAGCCGCTGAACGACGCCCGGGTCCGCAAGGCCCTGCAGCTCGGCCTGGACCGCCAGGTGCTGCTGGACGCCATCTACAGCGACCGCGGCACGGTGGAAAACGGCATATTCCCCCACGGCCTCTACGGCTTCAACCCCGACCTCCCGGCAATTCCCCACGACCCCGAGGCCGCGAAAAAACTGCTGGAAGAGGCGGGTCTCGCGGACGGCTTCACCTTCACCATCAGCGTCAACGCCGCCTCCACCCAGTGGGAGCTGGCCCTGCTGAGGCTGGCGGCCTCCATGTGGGAGGAGATCGGCGTCACCGCTGAAATCGAGGTGCTGCCCGAGGACGAGTTCATGCGGCTGCGCAAGACCGGGGCCCTCGCCTGCTACGCCGCCACCTGGATCGCCGACTACAACGACCCGGACAACTTCATATACACCTTCTTCGGAAGCAGGGAAAACACCACCTTCCGCAGCCTCTGCTACCAGAATGACGAGATCATCGCCCGCGTCCGCGACGCCCGCGCCATCGGCGACCCCGACAGGCGCGTGGAGGAATACCGCGAGCTGGAAAAGATCATCATCCAGGACGACGCCGCCGGCATCCCCCTGTTCTCCCGCCTGCGCTACTATGTCACCTCAGAGCGCCTCCAGGGCTTCCGCGCCTCCTGGAACGGGTCGGTGAAGAACAACTATAGGGATATGACAGTTGGATGAATTGGAATTTGTCGGGCTGGGCGGGAGTCCACCTCATCCGCCCCTCCGGGGCACCTTCCCCTCAAGGGGAAGGCTTTTGGAGCCCGTGATTCCCAGCCCCTGCCTTCCCCTTGAGGAGCATCGAACGCCCGGAAAACAGTCCAGTGGACTGTTTTCAGTGAGATGGGGCCGGCAGGCCCTTGTCAGGTGCCCGTGCTAAACCCGAATCATCCAAAGAAAGCGAGGCGACCGTATGCATTCCATCCGATTCAAAATCACGGCCATTACGATCGCCGCGATACTGACGACGATCATCACCATCCTGGCGGTGTGCAGCGTCACGATACGTTCGGAGAACGACCGGCGCTCCGTGGAGATCATGAACCTGATCAGCCAGGAGACGAAGGACACCTTAGAGGAATACTTTCAGAGCATCGAGCAGTCGGTGGAGATGACGGCCAACATCGCCACGGACACGCTGGACCGCGTGACGCTGGTGGTGAACCGTGGCGCGGGCCAGAGCGCCAACCCCGGCGAGCGGACGCCCGAAATGACAAAGCAACTGGACGACTACCTCTCCGGCCACTGTGGCCACATCCAGGAGGCGTTTCACAGCGTTGCCCGCAACACTCGGGGCATCATTTCCTATTACTATGTCATCGCGCCCGAAACCAGCCGGAACGTCCACGGCTTCTATTACTCCCGCATGGGCAAGACCGGCTTCACCCGGCAGCCGCCCATCGACGCCCGCACACTGGACCGGGGCGACACCGCCTACGACCTGTGGTATTTTGTGCCCATCAACCGGGGCCAGCCCTGCTGGGCAGGGCCCTACACAGATAAATACCAGGGCGGGCAGTGGATCATCTCCTATCTCGCGCCCGTCTACCGGGCGGGGGCCCTCATCGGCATTCTGGGCATGGACATCCCGGTGGAGACGCTGGTGGACCAGCTCAGCTCCATCAAGGTCTATGAGACCGGCTTCGCCGCGCTCTATGACGCCCAGGGCCGGGTGGTCTATCATCCCGATCTCCCGCTGGGCACCACCCCTTACGAATCGGGACTGACGCTGAACCGCGACATCCTCCAGACTGAGGACAGCGCCGACCAGCTCATCCGCTACACCCTGAACGGCGAGGAGCGGCAGATGACCTTCTCCACCCTCTCCACCGGCATGAAGCTGGTCATCAGCGCGCCGGTGAGTGAGATCAACGCCGCCTGGGCCCGGCTGACCCGGATCATACTGCTGACCATGGCGGGCGTCATCGCCTTCTTTGTGGTGCTGGTGCTGGTGGTGATGGGCGTCATCACCCGGCCGCTGAAAATACTGACCGACGCCTCCCAGCGGCTGGCCGACGCGGATTACGACGTGGCGCTGACCTACCACAGCAGGGACGAGATCGGCACCCTGACCAGCGCCTTCTCCCAGATGCGCGACCAGATGAAGCGCTATATCGACGACCTGAACCGCCGCGTCCTCACGGACAACATGACGGGCCTGCCCAACATGCGCCACTTCTTCAAGCTGGCCCGCGCGGCCCGGGAGCGGATACTGAGCGAGGGCGGCAAGCCCGCATTATTGTACTTCAACCTGGTGGGCATGAAGGACTTCAACCGCCAGTACGGCTTCGAGGAGGGCGACCAGCTCATCCGCGAATTTGCCGCCATACTGGAGCGCCACTACGGCATAGAGAACATCGGCCGCCTGAGCGACGACCACTTCGCCGCCGTCACCGACGAGGACCGGGCCGAGGCGGCGCTGGCCGAGATCTTCCTGGAGTGCCGCGTGGCCAACGGCAGGCGGCAGGTTCCCATCCGGGTGGGCATCTATCCCGACCGGCTGGAGAAGGTGAACGTCAACGTCGCCTGCGACCGCGCCAAGTACGCCTGCGACCAGCACCGGGACGACTATGTCTCCGGCTTCTACTATTTCGACAACAAGATGCTGGAGCATGCCGACAACATCCGCTACATCATCAGCCATTTGGAGCAGGCGCTGGAGCAGCGGTGGATACAGGTGTGGTATCAGCCCATCATCCGTGCCGTGGACGGCAAGGTCTGCGACGAGGAGGCCCTCTCCCGCTGGCTCGACCCGGAGAAGGGGATGCTCTCCCCCGGCGAATTCATCCCCATCCTGGAAAACGCCCGGCTCATCTACAAGCTGGACCTGTATGTGCTTGACCGGGTGCTGGAAAAAATGCAGCAATTCAAGGAACAGGGGCTGACCGTGGTGCCCCACTCCGTCAACCTCTCCCGCTCGGACTTCGACGCCTGCGACATCGTGGAGGAGATCCGCTATCGCGTGGACGCCGCCGGCATTCCCCGAAACAAGATCACCATCGAGATCACCGAGAGCATCATCGGCGGCGACTTCAATTTCATGAAGGGCCAGATCGAGCGTTTCCAGGCGCTGGGCTTCCCGGTCTGGATGGACGACTTCGGCAGCGGCTATTCCACGCTGGATGTGCTGCAAACCGTGAAGTTCGACCTGGTCAAGTTCGACATGAGCTTCACCAAGCGCCTGAGCGAGAGCGAGAACGCCAAGATCATCCTCACCCAGATGATGCGCATGGCGACCTCCTTAGGCGTGGACACCGTCTGCGAGGGCGTGGAAACCGCCGAGCACGTCCAGTTCCTGCGGGAGATCGGCTGCTCCAAGCTCCAGGGCTACTATTTCTGCAAGCCCATATCGCTGGAGGGCCTGCTGGAGCGCTACCGCACCGGCACGCAGATCGGCTTTGAGAACCCGAAGGAATCCGCCTACTACGAGGCCATCGGCCGGGTGAATCTCTACGACCTGGCCATGTTGACCAATCTGGACGACGACCCCCTCCGCAGCGCCTTCGACACCCTGCCCATGGGCATCGTGGAGATGGAGGGCGACGAGACGCGGTTCATACGCTCCAACCCGTCCTTCCGCGCCTTCGCCAGACGGTTCTTCAACTGCGACCTGACGGACCGGGGCATGTGCAAACACGCCGAGGGCTGCACCTTCATGCGCACCCTGCGCCAGAGCATCGCGGAGGAAAGCCGCGCCTTCTTCGACGACACCCTCCCCGACGGCTCCACCGCGAGAGCCTTTGCCCGCCGCATCAGCACCAATCCCGTGAAGGGCACCTCCGCCGCCGCGGTGGCGGTGCTGTCCGTGGCCGAGCCCTCCGAGGGCGCGAGCTATGCCAGCATCGCACGCGCCCTGGCCGCCGACTATTACAACCTCTATTATGTAGACCTGCGCACGGACCGCTTCATCGAATACTCCTCCACCGTGGGCGGCGAGGAGCTTGCCATGGAGCGCCACGGCGAGAACTTCTTCCAGGCCAGCCGTGCCGAAGCCATGGCCCGCATCTACAGCGAGGACCGGGAATGGATGCTCAACAGCTTCACCAAGGAGAACATCCTCCGGGAGCTGGATCAACAGGGCGTGTTCACCGCCACCTACCGCCTGATGGACAGTGGCGAACCGGTCTACGCCAGCATGAAGATCATGCGGATGCAGTCCGACGACAGCCACCTCATCATCGGCGTCAGCATCGTGGATTCCCAGATGAAGCAGAAAGCCCATCAGGACGAGCTGGTGAAGGAGCGCGACACGCTGGCCCGGGTCATGGCGCTGTCCGACGACTACCTCACACTCTACAGCGTCAACCCCGAAAACGACCGCTACATCGAATACAACGCCACCAAGGATTACAGGTCCCTCGGCCTGGCTCAGGAGGGCGAGGACTTCTTCAACGCCTCCGTCCGCAACAGTCAGAAAGCCATCGCCCCCGAGGACCTGCCCGACTTCCTCAAAGCCTTCACCAAGGACAATATCCTCCGCGAGATCCGCGAAAACGGCGCGTTCAACCTCCAGTATCGCCTCCTGATCCGCGGCAATCCCACTCCCGTCCGCCTCCAAATCGTCTCCATCCGCGAAAACGCCGGGGAGAGGCTGGTGGTTGGGGTGAGGCTGAGGAAAGGGTGAAATTTGACCGCAGATTACTATTTATCGCGAAAAACGAACTCCCTCAGTCAGCTTCGCTGACAGCTCCCTCTAAGAGGGAGCCTCAAGGTACTCCACCAAAAGGCTCCCTCCCAGAGGGAGCTGGCACGCGAAGCGTGACTGAGGGAGTCGTCTCCCCCGCGTAAAAAACACGACCGCCGTTGAACCCGGCGGTCGTGTTCTTTATATCTGTCTTACTTCTTATAGAACGGCCCGTAGTTGGCGCAGGCGCGATAGTCGGCGCCCTCCTTGTCCATGCCGAAGGCGTTCCAGGCGGCGGGGCGGAAGATCTTTTCCACCGGCACGTTGTGCATCGCCACGGGGATGCGAAGCATGGAGCAGAAGGTGATCAGGTCCGCGCCGATGTGGCCGTAGCTGATGGCACCGTGGTTGGCGCCCCAGTTGTTCATCACATCATAAGCGGTCTTGAAGGGGCTGCCCTCCTTGCCGTCGCAGCGCGGGGCGAACCAGGTGCAGGGCCAGGTGTAGTCCGTGCGCTTCCACAGGGTGTCGGTCACCTCGTCGGGCAGCTTCACGGTCCAGCCCTCGGCGATCTGAAGCATCGGGCCCAGGCCGTCCACCAGGTTCAGGCGGATCATGGTGGCGGGCATCTCGCAATCCGTCACGAAGCGGCTGGAATATCCGCCGCCGCGGAAGTAGCCCAGATCGGCGTAGTTCCAGGTGGTGTTCGCCATGATGGCCTTCTGGTCGGCCTCGGTGACCTCGTACCAGGGCTTCATGACCCGGTTGCCCTCGGCGTCCACCGCCTGGCCGTTGGCGTCCAAGCAGCACGCGCCGGAGTTGATCAGATGGATGAAGCCGCCGTTCTCCTTGGCCTTGCCCTCTACCTCATAGCCGGTGCAGCGCTTCACGGCCTCGGGACTCCAGAAGGTGCGGACATCCGCGAACATCTGGGCCTTGTTGGTCAGCAGCTTCATGAACAGCATGCCCAGGCCGTTCAGCACGTCGTTCTCGGTGGCGAACACGTAGGGCTCGCGGGCGCCATTGTGGTCGAAGGAGGTGTTCAGCATGGCCTCGGGATAGTCGCAGTTCGGATAGAAGTCCGTCCACTGGCGCTGGCCCTGGAAGCCGCCGGCGATGGCGTTGTGACCCACCATCTCCTCCTCGTTGCCCTCGGGCAGGTTGGGATTGCCGTTCATCAGGTCCTTGATGATGAGGTACATCTTCAGGGTGAACTCCCAGTCCTCGTCCTTCTGGGCGCGGGTCTTCTGCAGCGCCTCGGGGTTCTTGTCGAAGCCCTCGATGACGTTGTCCTTCGCCCAGGCCTTCAGCTTCTGGAACTCGGCCTCGTCGTAGATGCCCAGCGTCATGCGGCGGATGATCTCGACCTCGTCAACGGACTCGACGCGCATCCCGAGGTAATCCTCGATGAACTTGGAGTCGATAATGGAGCCGCCGATGCCCATGGTGATCGCGCCGATTTGCAGGTAGCTCTTGCCCCGCATGGTGGCGGCGGCGACGGCGGCGCGGCCGAACCGGAGCAGCTTTTCCTTCACGTCCTCGGGGATGGAAGTATCGTCCGCTTCCTGGACCTCATGGCCGTAGATGCCGAAGGCCGGCAGACCCTTCTGGGCGTGGGTGGCCAGAACGCTCGCCAGATACACCGCGCCGGGACGCTCGGTGCCGTTGAAGCCCCAGACGGCCTTGATGGTGTTGCGATCCATGTCCATGGTCTCAGAGCCATAGCACCAGCAGGGGGTGACGGTCAGGGTGATGGCGACGCCCTCGCGGCGGAACTTCTCCTCGCAGGCGGCAGCCTCGGCCACGCGGCCGATGGTGGTGTCGGCGATGACCACCTTCACGGGCTCACCGTTGGAGTAGCGCAGGTTCTCCTCAAACAGCTTCGCGGCGGACTTCGCCATGTTCATGGTCTGGTCCTCCAGGCTCTCGCGCACCTTCAGCGCGCCGCGGCGGCCGTCGATGGTGGGCCGGATGCCGATGACGGGATAGCTGCCCTTATATCTGTTCATAGCCATAACCAATCAGTCCTCCTTAAAATAATCGCCATGGCGCACAAAAGCCATGGCCTTCATGTGGTTAATTTTAATATAACATTGATTTCTCCGGTTGTATTGTGGTATGCTGGCAAAAAATAAAAGGATATTCACCTTTTGGCCTTCAGCGCTCATATTGAATTACCAGACAAATACACAGCTGCCATCAATATCATAAAAACACCTTTCCCACAGGCAGTTCAAGAACTCCGGAAGCCAAATTATTAATTTAACTTATTGACACAGCCCATTCGCCGTGTTATAATCACAATTGGAACTTAACATTCGGGCGAATTTTGCGCCACTGCGGCGTAAAAATATGAAGGAGGAAACGAACTTATGAAGAAAGTGCTTGCTCTGGTACTCGCCATGCTGATGCTCCTGTCCTGTGCCGCGATGGCGGAGGGGAAGCTGGGCTTCCTGCCGCCGGCCATGACCAGCCCGTTCTATGCCAGCTGCATCGAGGGCGCGACCCCAGTCGCCGAGGCTCTGGGCTATGAGCTGGTGATCATGGCGCCCGAATCCGAGGACGACTACGCCACCCAGACCTCCATGATGGAGGACTTCATCACCCAGGGCGTCGCGGGCATCGCGGTCTGCGGCATCAACCTGGACGCGCTGATCCCGGCCATCAAGAAGGCCAACGAGGCGGGCGTGCCCGTGGTCATGTTCAACACCATCACCGAGCTTGAGGGCGTGGACGTCTACGCCTATTCCGGCTACAACCAGTACAACGGCGGCGCCAAGATCGCCGACTGGGTGAACGAGAAGACCGGCGGCAATGCCGTGGTGGCCATCATCGAGGGCCTGCCCTCCGATTACACCACCCAGCGCATGGGCGGCTTTGTGGACAAGGCGAAGGAAGCCTATCCCGGCATCACCGTGGTGGCCTCTCAGCCCGGCGACTGGGTCCGTGAGAAGGGCATGAACGCCGCCATGGACATGATCCAGGCCCATCCCGAAATCAACGTGATCTACGGCCTGTCCGACGAGATGGCCCTGGGCGCTGTGCAGGCCTGCAAGCAGCTCAACCGCGATGACATCATCTGCGTGGGCCTCGACGGCAACCCCAACGCCAAGGAGTCCGTGAAGGCCGGCGAGCTGGACGGCACCCTGGACTGCGGCCCCGTGGCCATCGGTGCGAACGCCATCAAGGCTCTGGCCGACGCCATCGACGGCGTTGCCCGCGAGGAGAAGGTCATCGAGGCGGAGACCACCGTCGTGGATTCCACCAACGTTGACAACTTCCTTTAATCGATAACTGACCCCTGCGGCGGCGCATACGCGCCGCCGCGTTTTAAGTGAAAGGATACGCCATGAACTACAGCGATGTGCTGAACCGCTATCGGGATGACCCCCGTGAAATCCCAACGGACCCGAAAAAAGAGGAGAACGCCAAATGGTTCCGGGTCTATGTTCGAAACGACGCGCTCTACATCGCCTCCGGGCGGGAGCATCCCAACGCGTGCAGCGTCTCCCCGGACCGCCGGCTGAATCCCAGTAAATTCGACCAAATGCTCGATATCTACCGCCGCCGCCAGCGGGGCGAGGCCGGCTTCCAGGAGGCCCGCGACGCCTCCATGAACGCCTCCTACTGGTTCGGCATTTTTAAGGATATGCAATTATAAGGGGACGGCTCCCTCAGTCAGCTTCGCTGACAGCTCCCTCTAAGAGGGAGCCTAAAGGCGGTCCTCCAAAAGGCTCCCTCCCAGAGGGAGCTGTCACGCGAAGCGTGACTGAGGGAGTCCGTTCCCCCAATTTTCCATTTTCAATTTTCCATTCTCAAAGGGGGTGAACCCGTGGCAGAATTTCTCGAAATGCGCGGCATCGTGAAGCGCTTTCCGGGCGTGCTGGCGCTGGACCATGTGAACCTGTCGGTGCGCAAGGGGGAAGTGCACGCGCTGCTGGGCGAGAACGGCGCGGGCAAATCGACGCTGATGAAGATACTCTCCGGCGCGTACCAGATGGACGAGGGGGAGATCCTCTTCGACGGCCAGAAGGTGGAGATCCACTCCGCCCAGGACGCGCAGGCGCTGAACATCTCCACCATCTATCAGGAGCTGAACCTGACGGAGCAGCTCACGGTGGCGGAGAACATCTTCATGGGCCGTCAGCTCATGAAGAATAAATTCCAGGTGGACTGGAAGAAGATGTACGACGAGGCCCAGCGCCTGCTGGACGAGCTGGGCGTGGAGGTCAACGCCCACCAGCTGGTCCGGGACCTGGGCGTGGCCCACAAGCAGATGGTGGAGGTGGCGAAGGCGCTGTCCATCAACTCAAAAGTCCTGATACTGGACGAGCCCACCGCGCCGCTGACCAACCGCGAGATCGACGTGCTGTTTGACACCATCCGCATGTTGAAGGCCCGCGGCGTCTCGATGATCTACATCTCCCACAGGCTTGAGGAGGTCATGGAGATCTGCGACCGCGCTACCATCATGCGCGACGGCCAGAACGTCACCGCCATGAACGTGGCCGACACCAATCTGGACGAAATCATCCGCTACATGGTGGGCCGCGAGCTCAAGGAAAAGTTCCCGAAGATACACCTGACGCCGGGCAAGGAGCGCCTGCGGGTGGAGGACATCCACGCGGGCAAGCAGGTGAACGGCGTGTCGCTGTCCGCCCGGGGCGGCGAGATACTGGGCATCGCGGGCCTGGTGGGCGCGGGGCGCACGGAGACGGCGCGCGCCATATTCGGCATGGACCCGAAGGAATCCGGCGAAATCTACATCGACGGCCAGAAGGTGACCATCGACCAGCCCCTGGACGCCATCAAGGCGGGCATAGGTTTCGTCACCGAGGACCGCAAGGGCGAGGGCCTGGTGCTGCCGCTGCCCATCAGCCAGAACATGACGCTGGCGACGCTGGACAAGTTCGGCTCGTCGCTGCATCTGAACTTAGGCCAGGAGAAGACCACCGTCAACGATTACATCGGCAAGCTGAACATCAAGACTCCCTCCATGCTGCAACTGGCCCGGAACCTCTCCGGCGGCAACCAGCAGAAGGTGGTGCTGGCGAAGTGGCTGCTCTCCGACTCGAAGGTCATCATATTCGACGAGCCCACCCGCGGCATCGACGTCGGCGCGAAGATCGAGGTTTACAACATCATCAACGACCTCATCCGGCAGGGCGTGGCCGTAATCATGATTTCCTCGGAGCTTCCGGAAATTCTCGGCATGTCCGACCGCGTGGCCGTGATGCACCAGGGCGAGATCACCGGCGTATTCGACAACGACGAGACGCTCACCCAGGAAAAGATACTCTACTACGCCACCGGCGGCGACAAGCACACGGCATAACGGGAGAGCCTTTCAGCACAAAAGCGTGTTCGGATAGGAAATCATCGGATAATACCCCCGCTAAGCCTGTAGGGGCGGCGTTTCGCCGCCCGCACTTCCCGGAACGCAGCCTACGCACAGGCGGGCGGCGAAACGCCGCCCCTACAAGGCTGTTCGTGGTTTCCCCAACCAACCTGATAAGAAGGTGTCAAAATGAAAAAGAACATCAAGCTCATATTCATCATCTGCCTGGTTCTGGGCATCGCCTGCGGGGCGCTGAATCTGTTTGCGTCGTCCCAGCGGGGCCACCTGGCGGAGATCGAGGAACAGCAGGCGGCGCGGAAGAAGGCGCTGGCGCAGATCCAGGCGGCGGACGTGCTGGGCATCAACCCGGACGACGTGGTGGTGCCCGACGAGGTGAGCCTGACCGCCATGGACAAATTCGTCATCGGTGTGAACAACACCGCCTCGCTGCTGTGGGTGCTGGCCATCGACCTGATCATCATCGGCGCGGGCGGCTTCCTCTACAGCGCCTGGAAGGCCAAGCAGCGGGAGAAGGGCGTCAAGAAGCTGGGCTCCTCCAACAACGTGCTGGGCATCGTCATCGCGCTGGTGGCGCTGTGCCTGGACCTGGCCATCGCCTCCCCGGTGTTCCTGACCTCCTCCAACTTCCTGAACGTCTTCCAGCAGATCTCCATCAACTTCGTGGTGGCCGTGGGCATGACCTTCGTCATCATCTCCGGCGGCATCGACCTGTCCGTCGGCTCCAACATCGCCCTGTCCGGCCTGCTGATGGGCATACTGATGAAGAACTATCACGTGCCGGTGTTCGTCACCATATTCGTCTGCATACTGTTTTCCGGCATCATCGGCCTGGTGAACGGCATGTTGATCTCCTTCCTGGACCTGCCGCCCTTCATCGCCACGCTGGGCATGATGTCCATCGTCCGCGGCGCGGCTTATACCGTCACGGCGGGCCAGCCCATCTACACCTTCCCCACCGGCTTCACGGCGGTGTCGGGCCGCGTGGCGGGCATACCGCTGTGGTCCACGCTCATCATGCTGGCGGTCATACTGGCGGGCTGGTACATACTGCGCTACACCCGCATCGGCCGCTTCACTTACGCCATCGGCGGCAATGAGAACTGCGCCAAGCTGTCCGGCATCAATCTGAAGAAGGTCAAGTGCTTCGTGTACGTGGTCAGCGGCCTGTGCTGCGGCGTGGCGGCGCTGCTGCTGTCCTCCCGCCTCGACTCCGCCGTGCCCACCAACGCCGACGGCCAGGAGATGGACGCCATCGCCGCCGTCGTCATCGGCGGCACCTCCATGTCCGGCGGCGAGGGCTCCATGATCGGCACCCTCATCGGCATACTCATCATCGGCATCATCGCCAACGGCCTGAACCTGCTGGGCGTCGCCCAGGGCCCCCAGAAGATGGTCAAGGGCCTCATCATCGTGGTGGCCGTCATCATCGACGTCATCCGCCGCAAGGCCTCCCAGTCCACAAAGTAATCGTTAAAGCAAATCCCCCCTCCACGCATACAGCCGCGGAAGGGGGATTTTTCATCTTTGTTTTCAGAAATACCGGGCTCAGTCGACCTCCGGCTAAAGGACGTCGTCGTCATTTTGCCATCCTATTCCGCCGGAAACCTTTTCCAACTGGGACATGCTCAGCTCCGACACCTCATTTTCCCCAGTCATTGCGATTTCACGATCCTTCAGCATGATCAACGCCTCCTCAGTCGCGTTTTTGTTATCCATTTTAACCGCGTTCCAGCTTTTTTATCAACGTACTCAAGTAACATATTGAAAGGATTTTTCAGCACACGCCTTTGCTGTCATCGAGCTTATATTTGTCCGCGTATTGTCTCCGGTTTGTCATGTTGGCGGGGAACAATGTCACAGCCCTATGCTATAATAGGTGTCGATCACCGAATTCAGGAGGGGCTGGGTATGCGCCGCATCTTTGCCATCATGGCTGTTATTCTCTGTATGACATTTTCCCCTGTCGCCCAGGCGGAGGGCTGCACCCACGGGAACGCCCAGTGGGTGATGAGCGATATCACCTATGAGTATATCGACGAAACGCAGCACCGGGTTACGCCGGTGGTCGCGGAAAAGCTGTACTGCCCGGACTGCGGAAAGAACGTCAAAATCAGCGACATGGACGCCTCTGTGATCTACAGCCGTGCCGAGAACACGGTGAACGAGGCACGCGCCACGCTGCTGGCCGACGACGTGGGCGACAGCGACGAGGAAATCGCGTCCTTCATGCTGATGATGGAAATGGTCAAAAAGTACGACGAGGGCCAGGCCGCCTTCCTGAAATGGATGGCGAAGGAGGGCCACAGGTATGCCGCCGCGCCGTCGCTGGACGGACACGTCTACGATGAGACCAACCGCTGCGCCTGCGGCGCGGTGAAGCCCGGCGAGACCCACATCGTCTCTGGCAGCGAAAAGCTGTGCATGAACCTTGGGAACACCCTCAAAATCACTTTGCAGGACGACAGCGCCAAGAGCTGGAAGGCGGATTCCTCGAAGGTCGTCGAGCTGTCCAACGACGGCACCATCCGGGCCGCGAAGGTGGGCAAGACCACCGTCACCCTCAAGACCACTGGCGGCCAAAAGTACAAGCTGACCATCAACGTGGTCAACGCCAACAATCCCCAGGACATACGGATCTTCGAGATCAGCCCCCTGTCCATGAAGGTGGGCGATTCGCTGACGCTGACGCCGGTCCTCTCCCCCTCCAACGCCGCCACCACGCTGAGCTGGAAGTCCTCCAAATCCAAGGTTGCCTCCATCGACGACTACGGCACCGTCAAGGCCAAAAAGGCCGGCGACGCCACCATCACCGTCAGAACCAGCAACGGCAAGAAAGCCGAGCTTAAGGTCACAGTGAGCAACAGGCAATAGTTGTGCTCGATAAATATGGATTTGTCGGGGAGTTAGCCGCTCTCCTGTAGGGGCGGCGTTGCGCCGCCCGCCCGGTAGAACATGCCGGTTCGCAGGGGGCTGGCACCGAAACGGCGTGGCACCGAAACGGCGCCCCTACAAGGTTGGTTTGACTGCTCGACAAATTCCAATTTATCAATCAGATAAAAAATTAACGCGGTTCCCCATCCCAGGGAACCGCGTTTTCTTATTTTTTCCTGAATACCGCCCATACGATGAACAGCAGCAGGAAGACGGCGCCATTGACCGCGGCCAGAGGGAACTGGCCCATGATCAGCGCATAGATGATGACCGCCGGCAGCGCGATAAAGTGGAGAAACAGCAATATATAGTTCAACATGGTTCACATCCCATCGGCTCAACTTCCCTCATTATGTTAATCCCCCGATATTATCCCATGATTAAAACCATGTCAAAGGTATTTGAGCTTTTTATAATTCCTCTTTATCGTAATAACCGCAGCGCTTTATCGTCTCCAGCAGCCGGTTCTTTCCCTCATCATCGACGATTTCCGCTGCGAGGACCTTTTCGCAGTCCGACCGCACTGTCTCACCGGGAATCGCCGCCTGTCCCACGCTGTCGTCCAGCACATCCAGGGCCCGTTCAAGCATGGGTGTATCTCCGTATTCCAGAATCAGCGACAGCACCACGTCGAAGCCCTCCGGGTACTTCTCCAGCAGCGCGGCCATGGCGTCGCCCCGCCAGCGGGCTTCCAGCTCGGGCTTTATGCCCAGGGAGAGGAAAGCGGAAAGCTCCCCCTCCCGCTCCAGCGATGCCCGGCTGAAATGGTGGCGGCAGAGCATGTCCCAGGCGGTGACCTCGTCCCAGGTCATGACGATCACCGGGCGCTCGCCGTGAAGCGCCTTAAAGGGTGCCTTTTTATCGACAAACGCCGCGCCCTCCACGGGGAGGGTGTCCGTGGTCGTCGGTTCCCGGTCGTAATCCTCGGCGACGGACGATATGTCCGCCCACAGCCTGCGCAGGTCGATCACAGCGATCGCCTCCTATCGCTTGATGTCGTAGTTCATGTTCATCAGGTTGCGGATGCTGCTGACGTCGTCGGTGATGTTGGCATCGCCGTGGATGGTGTGCTTGATGACCGAGGAGGCCACGGCGAAGTTGAGCATGTCCATGGGCCGGTAGTTGTGCATCATGGCATAGATCAGGCCGCTGGCAAAAGCATCGCCGCCGCCGACGCGGTCCAGTATGGTGAATGTGAACAGCTTGCTCTCGAAGGTGTGCCCGTCATACCACATGTACGCCTTGAGACTGTTCTCCGAACCGGAATGGGCGTAGCGCACGTGGCGGGCGATGCACTTCAGATTGGGCCAGCGCTCGATGAACGCCTGGAAAACCTCGTCCTGCTGTTCATAGGCGGGCTGGAGCGGCACGCCGTCCTTTACGTCGCCCTTGGAGTGGTCCTCCGGGTCCCGCCAGAGGTGATAGGGCTCGATGCCCAGCAGCACGTCCACATAGGGCAGGCACTCGGTGCAAAAGTCACGGGCCTCCTCCCAGGTCCACAGCGTGGAGCGGAAGTTGCCATCGAAGGAGATGGTCAGCCCCAATTCATGCGCCACTTTGAGCATATCCATGATGAGCTGACGGCAATTCGGCGACAGCGCCGGTGTGATGCCGGAGAGGTGCAGCCAGTCGAAGCCCTCCAGCAGCGCGCGGAGGTCGTAGCCTGAAAAGTCATATTCCGTCAGCGCAGAGTGCTTCCGGTCGTAGACCACCTTGCTGGGGCGGATGCCGAAGCCCGTCTCCAGATAGTAGGTGCCCAGCCGGTGGGTGGGCGTCTCCTCCGGGGTGGAGAGTATCACCGGCGTGCAGTGGACATCGCTT
This sequence comes from uncultured Eubacteriales bacterium, assembly GCA_902785105.1. Classification (GTDB taxonomy): domain Bacteria; phylum Bacillota; class Clostridia; order Christensenellales; family Aristaeellaceae; genus UBA2862. The sequence continues at coordinate 18,439 of CACZXF010000061.1, forward strand.
GACCTCAGGGCGCGGATGGCGCTCTTGCCCAGCGCGTTGTTCGGCACCACCGAGAAGAAGGTGCTGTCCACCTTCAAACTCGCCAACGCCAGGGCGATGTTCGCCTCGCTGCCGCCGTAGGACGCCTCGAAGGAGGTCGCCATACGGATCTTGTCGTAGTTCGGCGGCGTCAGGCGCAGCATGATCTCGCCCATCGTGATGAATTTCTTCCCCGCCGGCTGATCCTTTTGTAGGGGATTGCTATGCAACATATTGATGTTCTCCAATCTCTCAGATGTCGTTTGAGCGATAAACAGGGATTTGTGGGGGAGCCCCCACGGGCAATAGCTGCCGCGGAGAGGCACCGGTCTTTGGGGGCCATAGATTCGAGCCCCCAAAGCCCTGCGTTGCGTTTCTTTTAATACCACGTTCGAAGCGGCGACTTTTTGCGCCACTGATTAAAGCGCAAAAAGTCTGCGTTTTGGGCCTTCT
>CACZXF010000062.1 GCA_902785105.1 uncultured Eubacteriales bacterium
GCTGACCGACAAGCCCTATTGGGCTTGTCGCCTTTAGGCCGGACGGCTCAGACCAAATCGAAGATTTGGTCTGAGTCGCCTGGGGGCTCGGATCTATGGTCCCCAAAGACCGGTGCCTATGCGCGGCAGCTATTGCCCGTGGGGGCTCCCCCATAAATCCCTGTTTATCAACCTGAGCAAAGGAGTCATCCATGGAACGAAAGAAGCGCGAGACGGCGGAGGAGAAGCTGCGTCGGCTGACGGAGATCGAGCGGCCGCTGTGGGCGGAGGGCCGGGTGCTGGCGGGCATCGACGAGGTGGGCCGTGGGCCGCTGGCAGGGCCGGTGGTGACGGCCTGCGTGTCCATCTGCCCGGACAGGCTGGTCCCCGGCGTAGACGATTCCAAGAAGCTGACGGAAAAGCGGCGGGAACAGCTCTATCCGCTGCTGCTGGAGGCAGCGGACTATGCGGAAACCTGCTTTCTGCCCCCGTCGGTCATCGATGCAATCAACATACTGAACGCCACGAAGCGGGCCATGGAGACCTGCGCAGCGGGCTTTGGGGGTGACCTGATACTGGTGGACGCAGTGGAGGGGTTGACACTCCCCTGCCCCGCCCGGCCGCTGATCCACGGCGACGCCCTGAGCTACATGATCGGCGCGGCGTCCATCGTGGCGAAGGTGGCCCGTGACCGCTACATGATCGAGCTGGACGCCAAATACCCGATGTACGGCTTCGCCCGCAACAAGGGCTACGGCACCGCCGAGCACATCGCCGCGCTGAAAAAATACGGTCCCTGCCCGGAGCACAGGCGGAGCTTTATCGGAAAGATACTGGGGGAAAGACCATGAGCCGCAAAACCTTCGGCACCGACGGCGAGTTCGACACCGGCGATTATCTGAAAACCCACGGCTATGAGGTCCTCGCCATGAACTATCGTCGCCCCACCGGCGAGATCGACCTCATCGCCCGACAGGGCAAAACCTTGGTGTTCGTCGAGGTCAAGCGCCGCACCACCCGCCGCTATGGTGCCCCCGCCGAGGCCGTCACCCCCGCAAAGCGCGCCCGCATCGTCCGCACCGCCGCCCTCTATCTCCAGGAGAACCGGCTGGACGATGTACCTGTCCGCTTCGATATCATCGAAATCACCCCCGGCCAGTTCAATCACATCGAAGCCGCCTTCGATGCAACGGATATATTCTAAATTGGCAGCCCTGTTGATAAATCCCAATTTTTCAGGATGTTTGAAAAACAAGTCCCGCTAAAAGGAAAAGGCATCATCATACGTCCTTTCCTTTTTTGTTGCTTTACACGGTACTGCTTGCATGTTGTGATATAATGGTAAGCAGAATGATGGGCATTGCTGCCCGGTATGAGGAGAGTGTGGAACGGATGAAGACGGCGATTATGTACGGCGCGGGCAATATCGGCCGGGGATTTATCGGCAAGGTGTTCGCGGATTCGGGTTATGAGGTTTGCTTTCTGGACATCATGCAGGAGATCATCGACGAGATGAACCGCAGGGGGTCTTATACGGTGCGCATCGTGTCCAACGACGGCGAATCGGACCACACGGTGAAGCCCGTGCGTGCGGTGAACTCCCTGACGGAGCAGGCCATCGACGAGATCGTGAACTGCGACATCATGGCCACAGCGGTGGGCGTGAACGTGCTGCCGAAGATCGCGCCGGTGATCGCAAAGGGCGTGATCGCCCGCATGGAGCGTTCCGGGAAGCCGCTGGACATCATACTCTGTGAAAACCAGCTCGGCGCGGACGAGCTGATGCGGGGCTGGATCAACGAAAAGCTGAACGACGAACAGCGGGCCTGGGCGGATCAGAATCTTGGCCTGGTAGAGGCCTCCATCGGCCGCATGGTGCCGCCGCTGACCCCGGAAATGCGGGCCCAGGACAGGCTGCTGATCTGCGTGGAGCCCTACGCCGAGCTGCCGGTGGACAAGGACGCCTTTAAGGGCGAGATCCCCGACCTCGCAGGCCTGATCCCCTACAGCCCCTTCGAGTTCTACATCAAACGGAAGCTGTTCCTGCACAACGGCGGCCATGCCCTCTGCGCCTATCTGGGCTATCAGAAGGGCTACGAATACATCTGGCAGGCCATCGCCGATCCGGAAATCTATGAAGCCGCCAAGGCCAGCATGATGACCAGCGCCGCCGCGCTGGTGGCGAAGTTCGGCGAGGGCGTCCGGGAGAACGTGGAGAGCAACGTCACCGATCTGCTGTTCCGCTTCCAGAACAAAGCTCTCAAGGACACTGTGGCCCGCGTCGGCGCGGACCCCGTGCGCAAGCTGCGGCGGAATGACCGCATCGTGGGCGCGGCGCTGTTTGCCATCGAGCAGGGCGTCGACCCCACGCCCATCGTAAAGGGCATCGCCGCCGCGCTGAAATTCGACCGCGCTGAGGACGCCACCGCTCCGGAGATCCAGAGGGCGCTGAAGGAACAGGGCATCGACCATGTGCTCTCCCATTATATGGGCCTGAATCCCGACGAGCCGCTCTACGCCATGATCAGGAACCAATTGGAGGGCTGAACCATGCCGATTTTCCGCCGCGCCGAAGCGCGGGACCTGGATGACATCATGCGCGTGGTGACGGAAGCCCAGCGCTTCATGAGCACGCTGAACATCGACCAGTGGCAGGACGGCTACCCCGAGCGGGAGATGCTGATGGAGGACATCGGGCTGCAAAGGCTCTACATCATTGAGGACGGAGGCCGCGTAGCCGCCTTCGCCGCGCTGCTGACGGAGCCGGATCCGATCTATGATGATATCGACGGGGCCTGGGCCGTTCCCGGCCCCTATCTCACCATCCACCGCATGGCCATGGACGACGCTCACCGGGGCCGGGGCCTGGCCGGGGAGATCGTCGCCCATGCCGTGTCGATCGCCAAAGAAAACGGCTGCGCCACCCTCCGCGCCGACACCCATACCGGCAACGTCGCTATGCGCCGCTTCCTGGAAAAGCGCGGGTTCGTCTACCGGGGCACGGTGTATTACGCCGTCAAGAAGGGCGATCCCATTCGGGTGGCCTATGAGAAGGACCTCCGGGATTGTTAAAGAAAGCGTTATTTATGTTATCATAAATAATCTTTAGTAAAAAAGATTGAAATCGGGTAAAAAATGTATTGACAACCGGGCATCCGGGTGTTATAATATACCCAGAAAGCGGGAGAACAAAGGATTTCCCAATCGAAGACAACAGGTCTTCAATAAGAAGGACGGGAGGCGGTTCCATTGTACTACGGCGAAGCGCAGTTCAAGGCCTGCATTTCCCGATCGCATACAAACTGAATCTTAGTCGGGACGATTTTCCAAAGTGAAAGAGATCCACACGTGAAGAGAAAAAGAATGGATTGTTTCACGGGAAGTGTAGGCAGATTCGCACCCTCCCCTCAGGGTGAAATGATAAAAACTGAATAACCGGGTTATAAAAGTTCCGCCGGCAGCAGATGTCGGCGGTTTTTTTGCGGGAATCGCTCGGCGGCAAACGCGATTTGTTAAAATTTAGTTCATCGTTTGCGCATATACTGAATTAAAAATTGATGTTTGTCGAGGCGTCAGACCAACCCTGTAGGGGCGCCGTTTCGGCGCCCGCCCTTCTGCGAGACGGCACGTTCTATCGGGCGGGCGGCGAAACGCCCCCCCTACAGGAGAGCGGGCAACTCCCCGACAAATCTCTGTATATATAGACAGATTGAAAAGTTACATACCTTAACCATATTGCCTTTTTGTGAATATTATGTTATGATATAGGAGAAGAGGTGAGGGCGTATGCAGGCGGGAAACGAGAGCCGCGCGGAGACGTTTCTGATGCTGTACCGACAGTTCGAGGGCCTACTGGAAAAGCGCTACGCGGGCCGGGACTGGGGCGGCAACGTGGTGACGACCTACCTGAGCGACCCCGACAGCGAGCCCATGCGGGCGGAGATCGAGCTGTGCCGCCGCATACGCAACATACTGGCCCACAATGTGGAGAACACGGGCGAGCCGGTGGTGGAGCCCTCGGAGGGCACGCTGAACCGGCTGCGGGCCATCATCGAATATGTGAAGCGGCCGGTCATGGCCATCAATTACGGCACCCCGGCGGAGAAGATACTCTTCGCCCATCCCAACGATCTGGCGATCAACGTCATGCGCCACATGGTCAAAAACGGCTATTCCCACGTCCCCGTGGCGGACCAGAACCGGCTGGTAGGCGTGTTCAGTTCCGGCAGCCTGATGCTGCTGGCGGCGCGGCGGGGGCTGAGCCAGGTGCGGGACGAGTTGCGCATCGGCGACATGAAGGACGCCATTGGCTTTGGCGACAAGCGCAGCGAGCGCTTCATGTTCCTCCCCAAGGACGCCACGCTGCTGGCGGTCCGCAAGGCCTTCGAAAAGCGCCGCGAGCGCGACCACCGGCTGGCCGTGGTATTCCTCACCGAGGACGGCACCGTCCGCACCCCGGTCCGGGCGCTGCTGACCTCCTGGGACGTGCTGCGCGAAGATATATAATCGGTTTCATCAAGGAGCTAATCGACATGGAAAATAACAGACCCGAACGGCAGACCATCAAGATAGAGCTGCGGCCCATGTCCATGAATTACAGCATGGCCATGGAGGACCTGCGGCGGGAATACGCCAAGATCATCGGCGTCTATGAGGCGGGCATCCGGGAGATCAACGCCCGGCTCCAGACCCTCAACAGTGAATTTTCGATCAAGCATCAGCACAACCCCATCCATCACATCGAGACGCGGGTGAAGTCCCTGTCCAGCATCGTCAAGAAGCTGCACGACACGGGCATCCCCATCTCCATCGACAACGCCAAGAAAAACCTCCACGACATTGCGGGGGTCCGGGTGGTGTGCTGCTATGTGGACGACATATATAAAATCGCCGACCTGCTGCTGAAACAGGACGACATTTCGCTGATCCTCGAAAAGAATTACATCCGCAACCCCAAGCCCAACGGCTATCGGAGCCTTCACATCGTGGTGGACGTGCCGGTCTACATGTCCCAGGGCAAGCTATACATCCCCGTGGAGATCCAGATCCGCACCGTCGCCATGGACTTCTGGGCCACTTTGGAGCACGGCATACGCTACAAGGCCACCGACGAGGTGCCCCAGTCCATCGTCGAACAGCTCCGCTCCTGTGCCGACGTCATCACCGAGACCGACTACAAGATGCAGGCCATCTTTCTGGCCCTCCAGCAGCTCCACGACAAGGACGATGTCTCCCCGGAGAGCATCGTCGAGGCGGAGCACAAATAGCGAATGCCTTCTGGTGGGATATGTGGTTTCTTGGTAAATTGGAATTTGCCGGGGAATCAAACCAACCCTGTAGGGGCGCCGTTTCGGCACCCGCCCCCAACGAAACGCATCGTCCTACCCGGCGGGCGGTGGGACCGCTCCCAGCGGTGGGACCGCTCCCAGCGGTGGGACCGCTCCCAGCGGCGCAACGCCGCCCCTACAGGAGAGTGTGCATCTCCCCGACAAATCTCCGTTTATTGGGAAGGACTAAATCGTGACGAAAATACATCATTGCAAATGTAGGGGCGCCGAAAACGGCGCCCCTACGTGGTTTATGCTGCGATATTTGATTTTCAGAATCAGATCGGCATAGCCTTGTTCTTCTTGTCGAGGACGGAATTGTCGAGGCCGACCTGCTTGGCCTGGCGGTTCTGGAAGAACTTCTCGGCCACCTGGGGGAACAGGGCGTAGCTGAGCACGTCCTCCTCCTGGGTGTAATACTGGCCCATTTCCTTCTTGAACTCGTCCAGGTGCTTGACGCCGTAGGACTTATCGTCCACGGGGCGGCAGGTGATGACCTTCTGGTCGCCGATGACCTGCTTGCGCACCGCCTCGTTGACGGGAGCGGGCAGGCGGCCATACTCGCCGCGCATGAGGCCCTGGCTCTCCTTGGGGCACATCTTATAGCGCTGGCCGGTGATGACGTTCATGACGGCCTGAGTGCCGACGATCTGGCTGGTGGGGGTGACCAGCGGCGGGTAGCCGAAGTCCTCGCGGACCCGCGGCACCTCGGCCAGCACCTCGTACAGCTTGTCGGACTGACCGGCCTGCTTGAGCTGGTTGATGAGGTTGGACAGCATGCCGCCGGGCACCTGATACTTCAGGGTGTTCACGTCCACGCGCAGCACCTTGGGATCGAGGATGCCCTGATCCTGGAGCTTCTGGGCGACGCCGCGGAAGTGCTCGGTGGCCTTGGTGATGAGGTTCAGATCCAGGCCGGTGTCGTATTCAGTGCCGGCCAGGGTGGCGACCAGCGGCTCGGTGGCCGGCTGGGAGGTGCCGTTGCCCAGGGGGGACAGCGCGCAGTCCACGATGTCCACGCCCGCCTCGATGGCCTTCAGGTTGCACATATCGCCGATGCCGGCGGTGTTGTGGGTGTGCAGGTGCACCAGGGTGGTGGGCTTCAGGGCTTGCTTCAGCTTCTTCACCAGGCTGTAGGCCTTGTAGGGCAGCAGCAGGTTCGCCATGTCCTTGATGCAGATGTTGTCCGCGCCCATCTTCTCCAGCTCCAGGGCCAGGTTCACGAAGTATTCCTCGGTGTGGACCGGGCTGATGGTATAGCTCAGCGCCACCTCGCAGATGCCGCCGTACTTCTTGGTGGCCTTGATGGCGGGTTCCAGGTTGCGGGTATCGTTCAGGGCGTCAAAGATGCGGATGACGTCGATGCCGTTCTTGATGGACAGGCGGGTGAACTCGTCCACCACGTCGTCGGCATAGTGCCGGTAGCCCAGGATGTTCTGGCCGCGGAACAGCATTTGCAGCTTGGTGTTCGGCAGCGCCTTCTTGAGCTGGCGGAGCCGCTCCCAGGGGTCCTCGTTCAAAAAGCGCAGGCAGCTGTCAAACGTCGCGCCGCCCCAGCATTCCAGCGAATAATAGCCGACCTTATCCAGCGTTTCGCAAGCGGGCAGCATGTCCTCCAGGCGCATACGGGTCGCCGCCTGGGACTGGTGCGCGTCGCGAAGGATGGTTTCGGTAATCATTACTTTGCCCATAATATCTCCTCCGAGTTTCCACTCACATAGCAAGACTAACTAACCGGGGGCGTCGGGGGCGGTAGCGCCCCGACTTTCAATCGGCCCCGGCGACCTGTGCGGCGGGGCCGCAGGTAATTTTTCGGAGGGGAAATCCCATTTCCCCGGAGAAAAATTCCTACCTTGCAGATTTTGCGGCCAGACGTTTTTCATTTATGAAAAACTCAAGCAAAATCTGTCAAAGGGGTGGTCATGGCGGGGGAAGCAGGTCCCCCGCCATACGGCATTAGCCGAACAGCGCGATGAACACGCCCGCCGCGACGGCGGAGCCGATGACGCCGGCCACGTTGGGGCCCATGGCGTGCATCAGCAGGAAGTTGCCGGGGTCCTCCTCCTGGCCGACCTTCTGGGACACGCGGGCCGCCATGGGAACGGCGGACACGCCCGCAGAGCCGATCAGCGGGTTGATCTGGCCGCCGGAGATGACGTTCATCAGCTTGGCCAGCAGAACGCCGCCGGCGGTGCCGCAACCGAAGGCCACCACGCCCAGCACCACGATGTACAGGGTCTGGGGCGTCAGGAAGGTGGAGCCGGTGGTGGTCGCGCCGACCGTCAGGCCCAGGAAGATGGTGACGATGTTGCACAGCTCGTTCTGGGCGGTCTTGGAAATGCGCTCTACCACGCCGCAGACGCGCATCAGGTTGCCCAGCATCAGCATGCCGATCAGCGTGGCCGCGTCGGGCAGCAGCAGGGAGACGATGATGGTGACGGCGATGGGGAAGATGATGGTCTCGGTCTTGGAGACGGAGCGGAGCTGGCCCATGCGGATGCGGCGCTCCTCTTTGGTGGTCAGCGCCTTCATGATGGGCGGCTGGATGACCGGCACCAGGGCCATGTAGGAATACGCGGCCACGGCGATGGGGCCCAGCAGATGGGGAGCCAGACGGGTGGTGACGAAGATGGCCGTGGGGCCGTCCGCGCCGCCGATGATGCCGATGGCGCCCGCCTCAGTGGCCTTGAAGCCCAGCAGCTTCGCGCCCAGGAAGGTCAGGAAGATGCCGAGCTGCGCGGCAGCGCCCAGCAGCAGGGACTTGGGGTTGGCGATCAGGGGCGCGAAGTCCGTCATGGCGCCGACGCCCATGAAGATCAGCGGGGGATAGATGCCCAACTTGACGCCCTTGTACAGGTAGTACAGCAGGCCGCCGTTGGAGGTCTCCAGCGCGGGCATCATGGTGTTGGTCACCACGCCGGTCACCGGGTCGGTGACGGTGCGGGCGCGCATCACGATGTCGCCGGCATCCTTGCTGATCTGCTTGGCGGCGAACAGCGCCTCCTGCATGGTGTCGAAGTAGGTGTAGCTGGGATGCCCCATCATGCCCGCCGCCGGCAGGTTCGCCAGCAGCATGCCGAAGGCGATGGGCAGCAGCAGCAGCGGCTCGAACTGCTTCACGATGGCCAGATACAGCAGCACGCAGGCCACGGCCATCATGATGTAGTTTCTGAAATCGATGTCCGACTCGGTGAAGCTCTTGGCGATACCGGTGGACAGGGCGATATTTTTAAGACCCCTGAAGAAGTCGATGTCCGGGTCGGACGCCGTAGCGCCCTTGAACTCGGCTTCCTCGGCGGGAATGGTTTCGGTCACCCAGGGCGATTCCGCGCTCTCGACCGCTGTCTCGACGACGGGAGCCTCCACGGCGGGGGCCTCCACGGCCGCCTCCGTGCTGCTCTCGGCAAACGCCGCGAATACGGTCAGCAGGGCGAACATCACCAGCAGGCACGCAAGTCCGCGCCTGGGGCTCACCTTCTTTAATTTGAACATGCGTCAAACCCTCCTTACCGCTTTCGACAGAACATAAGAAAATTAGTTCAGGGAAAGCAGTACGTCGCCGGTGTTGACGGCCTGGCCCTTGGTGACGTTGACCGCGGCGACGACGCCGTCGGCGTCCGCCATGATCTCGTTCTCCATCTTCATGGCTTCGAGGATGACCAGCACGTCGCCCTTCTTGACGGCCTTGCCGGCGGTGACGTTCACGGCGTTGATGGTGCCGGGCATGGGCGCCTTGACGGGCTTTCCGCCGGCGGCAGCGGGCGCGGCCTTCTTGGGCGCGGCGGCGGGGGCAGCGGCACGGGGCGCGGCTACGGGCGCCGGAGCGGCCACGGGCGCGGGCGCGGCGGCAAAGGACGGAGCGCCGCCGATCTCTTCGACTTCGACTTCATAGGACTGACCGTTGACGGTGATCGCAAACTTGCGCATGATTTGTTCCTCCCTGTATTTATCGTAGATGATGGGTAACGATTCAATCGTAAATTCCGGGAGAGGTGAGAATCCACCTCATCCGGCGCTTCGCGCCACCTTCCCCTCAAGGGGAAGGCTTTTGGGGTCACCGTCCTTCCTAACCTTGCCTTCCCCTTGAGGGGAAGGTGCCCGTGAGGGCGGATGAGGTGGCTACGAACGATGCCCTGCAAGTCACGCGTAATCGACAAGACTGAACAGTTACGATAATATACTCAATTCAATGCTCCATTTATCAGAACCGATAGACCTGCTCCGCCCTGGCGGCATTCTTCCACCCGGCGACGCGGCGGACTTTGCGGACCACCAGGCCATTGCCGGAATTGTCGAAGGCGGCGATGGCGGCGGCGATGACAGCGATCAGCTCGCTGTCGTCGGTGATGTCCTCCAGCACGGGCTCCGGCTCATCCACGGGCGCGGGCACGGCGGCTGCGGCAGCCCTGGCGGCGGCCTCAGCCTCGGCGCGGGCCTTGGCTTCCTTCTTGGCCGTGGCGTTTTCCATGATCTTGCCCATGATGGTCACGGCGCAGATCAGTATCGTCAGGCCCAGGAACACGACCACCAGACCGATGGCGGTGACCTGTAGGCCGTAGACGATCTTTCCAAATACACTCATCGCTCTGCCTCCTTACAGCGGCATGTTGCCGTGCTTCTTGGCGGGCTTGTTCTCGCGCTTGCCGGAGAGCATCTCCAGGGCGGCGGCGAGGATCTGGCGGGTCTGGGCGGGCTCGATCACATCGTCCACATAGCCCTTCTGCGCGGCGTTGACGCCGTCGGCAATGTCGGTCATGTACTTGTCTTCCAGCTCGGCCCTCTTGGCGATGGGATCATCGGCTACGCAGAGCTCCTCGGCGTAATTCATCTGCACGGCCACCTTGGGGGTAATGGCGCTGATGACGGCGCCCGGCCAGGCGTACACCGCGTCAGAGGCGGCCCGGGAGGCCATGGCGGCGTAGGCGGTGCCCACGGCGTTGCCGGAGATCAGGGCGATGCGCACGTTGGAGGCCTCGGTCATGGCGAACATGAGCTGCGCGCCGGCGCGGGCCAACTCGCCCTGGGGCGCGGAGGAGACCTTCATGCCCATGGAGTCCACCAGGGTGATCACCGGGATGGAGAAGCAGTCGCAGAAGGCGGCGAAGCGGGAGGCCTTCTTCGCGCCGTAGACGGTGATGCGGCCCTCGTCGCGGCCGGGCTGGTTGGCGATGAAGCCCACGGTGCTGCCGCCGATCTTGGCGATAGCGGTGACCATGGAGGGCGCGAAGCCCTCGGACAGCTCCAGGATGTCATTCATGTCCGCGATGCGGCGCAGCACGTCCCGGCAGTCGGCGACGGATTCGATGGCGTTCAGGTCGCCAAGCTCGCGGTTCACGTCGTCCGCGGTATCGCCGATGACCTCGTCCATGTTGTTGGCGGGCAGGAAGCCGGCCAGGCGGCGGGCCAGGGCGATGGCCTCTTCGTCGGTGGCGGCGGTGAGCTGAGCGACGCCGGACTTCATGGAAGCCTCGGGGCCGGACAGCGTCTCCAGATTGATCTCCTTGCCGGCTACGGCGGAGACCACCTGGGGGCCGTTGACGAACAGCGCGCCGTTCTTGCTCATGATGGTGACGTCGGACATGCCGGCGATGGCGGAGGCGATGCCGCCGCACTGGCCCAGCACCAGCGCCACCTGGGGCACCACGCCGGACAGGGCGCTGACGCGGCCCGCCATCAGGGCGTAGGCGTTCATGGCGTCGATGCCCTCATCCAGCCGCGCGCCCGCGGTGTCCAGCAGGGCGTAGACCGGCGCGCCGGTCTTTTCGGCCAGATCCAGCACCTTCAATACCTTGCGGGCGTGGCTCATGCCCACGGAGCCGCCCTTGACGGTGAAGTCCTGGGCGTACACGTAGGCGGGCGCGCCATTGATGAGGCCGTAGCCCGTCACGACGCCGGCGTCCGCGTTCAGCACGTCCAGCTCCACGAAGCTCGCCGGGTCCAGAAGCTGCGCGATGCGCTCCCGGGCGAGGAGCTTGCCCGCGGCCTTCTGCTGATCGCACAGGGCCGCGTCACCCTTCAGAATCGCCAGCTTGCGCTCACGAACGATGGGCAGATTGCGTTCCACATTCATTTGTTTTCCCTCCATGCTCGTATTGCATCTATAAAAAATCAACAAATCCCAAATTCATCATTTTCGACATTTGACCCTGTTTTCCTTCCCTCATTGGGTTAATTTTCGTTGAATATTATAATGATAGTTATTTATGAAAATTATTTATAGCATCCGCAGATTTTCCATCAATTTTTACATATAAAATCATATCCAAAACCCCAAAAGATATGTTATACTGGTTATGAAAGGTATAGATATAACTGATAAGCGAGGTATGGGCATGGTTGGACAGCGGGTGGAGCATATTCGGTTTGGACAGGGCGTGGTGACGGCCTTTGAGCCGCCGCGGCTGGACGTCTGCTTTGACGGCGAGGAGAAGGCGCGGCGCTTCACCTATCCGGCGGTGACGTCGAAGTTTCTGCGCTTCATCGACCCCGACGCCGCCCGTCGGGCCCGGAGCGACCTGGAGGCCAACGACGTGCTGACCCACCAGCAGATCGTCGAAAAGATCGAGGCCAACCGCCGCCGCGAGGAGGAGATCAGCCAGGAGCGCGTGGAGGCCCTGCGCAAAAAGCGTGCCGAGGCCGCCAAGCAGGCCGCCGAGCGCCGCCGCATGGCCATCGCCGCGAAAAAGCGGATGTTCGCAAAGTTCAGGAAGGAAGAAGAATAATACATATCACCGTTCCCGCGTTGTGTCGATGGGAACGGCTTCTTTATGACAAAACGATGTGCTCGATAAATGGGGATTTGTCGGGGCGTCGTTCGATGCCACCTCATCCGCCCTCACGGGCACTTGACAAGGGCCTGCCGGCCCCATCTCACTGAAAACAGTCCACCTTGAGGGGAAGGTGCCCCGAAGGGGCGGATGAGGTGGATTCCCGCGCTCCCCTACAACTCCCAATTTGTCAGTTTGCACTGGGCAGTTACAAACAGGGGTTCCAGGAGGTCTGCTTCCATTTTCCCTACAAAGCAAAACGGCATCCGCGTCAGTTTGCGGGTGCCGTTTTCGTATGGACTTATATACTACAATGTCTGCGCGATGGCGAGCTGTCGATTTTTATAGGCGGGATCGCCGGTGACCTCGCTTATGACCTTCACCTCCGGCGGCAGCTCGGCGGGCGCGCCGTCGGAATAGGCGAACAGCACGGCCCTGTCATCGGAGAAGGGATAGATGTCGATCTCCATGCGGTGCCCATTGCAGATGAAGCGGTACTTGGTCTTGCGGACGCTGTGCATCCGGTTATCGGACTCCATCAGGTAGCGGATGTAGTGCTTTTCGGAGATCGGGCGCTCGGTGACCCAGCGGGAGCCGTCGTCCATGATATGCTTCTCGGTGTAGAAGTAGAGGTAGCCGTCCCCGCTCTCCTGCTGGCGGATGCGGCGCTCCACGCCGGGATTGACGGTCAGCAGGTAGGTCTGCATCATGTCCAGCTTCACGGGGCTGTAGCGGGCGAACCGCACAAGATCGGGCAGCTCAATGAGATACTTGCGCTTCTTCATCATCGGCGCGGGCTCGCCCAGTATGCGGTAGATCTCCCGGATGGCGCGGCCCAGCTTGTCGTCGAAGTTGTCCGAATTGTCGATGATCCGCAGGTTCGGGTGGCCACTCCAGGCGCGGAGGGTGCGGTCGTCCATCTCTCGTGCGGCGTCGATGGACTCCGTGCGGGCGGCGTTGCCCAGGTTGTAGGCGAATTCCGCACCCTTCGCGCAGGTCACCAGGTGCAGCACGGCGTCGTAGCTCCCCAGCACGTCCTCCTCCGTCAGGCCGAAGTGAGAGAGCACCCCGGCGAACTCCTCGTCGGTGATGTAGGCCTTGTCGTCCATCACGGCCCGGTCATAAATAATAAGTATGTTCTCTTCATCCACCACCTCCGCCGCCTTCAGCGCGAGGCGCTCCTTGTGGAGCTGGTCCGAGATGACGAAGTCCTGAAAGGCCAGCATCGACATGCAGCCGCCGAAGGGCTTGATGCCGAAGCCGGAGATCAGCTCCGTGGCCGTCTCCGGGATGGTGATGACCCGCCAGCCGTTCTCCTGCTTGAATTCGTTCAGTATGCGGCTGATCAGCGTGGTCTTGCCCGCCGCCGGGCCGCCGGTCAGCACGATCTTGGTGATCTTCTTCATGGATTGTCAGGCCTCCCCGCCAAATAGGTAATCTGCCAGCTCCGGCACGGTCTTGAAATACAGATCGCAGCTATTGCGCATGAAGTTCTCGATAATGGGTATGTCGTTGGCCCAGCCCGCCGCGGCGAAGCGCACGCCCACGGCACGGGCCATGTCGTAGCCGGGCTTTAAGTCGTCCAGCATCAGAAGCTCCCCCGGCGCGAAGCCCAGGCGCTCCATGATCTGAATGAGGGGCCAGGGGCTGGGCTTGCGCTGCTCCGGGGGATACTCCCAGCCGTACACCAGATCCGGCTCCGGCAGGCCGTTGGCCCGGTAGTCCCTGAGGATGTTCGGCCCGTAGGAGTGGGAGATCACGCACAGCTTCCCGCCCCGCCGCTTCTGCTCCCACAATATGTCTGCCATGCCGGGATAGACCTTCGGCACGTGGGTCTGCACGTATTCGTTCCAGTAGACCTGCTCGTGCTTCATCTGGGCGTCCGTCATGCCCACGTCGTCCCGGAAGAAGGACACCACGCCGGGATCGAAGTTCATGGTGAAATAGTGCTCCAGAGAGCAGTGGTAATCCGGAAAGTATTCCCCGCAATACTGGACAAAGCAGGGATAATGCACCGTCGCGGTGCTGTCCACCACGGTATCGTCGTGGTCGACCACAAGGCAGGGGTATTTCATGGCAGTGGCTCCATTATTTGTTCCATCGTTGATAGATAGGGATTTATCAGCGTGAATGGATAATGATTAGTTGGCCTGCTAACAAAGGCATTTATCATTGTCCATTCTCCATTAACTCGATATGTTCCAATTTATCTCAGTAAATCTCCATCAAATAGTACCAATATTATAACATAACTCATCCCCCCTGCCAACCCTTTTGTTTACAGGGCGCGGTTGACAAATAACATAATAAAGCGATATAATGTAAAAAAGGTATGTCTCTGTGATCGGAAGTGAGGGCATGGTGGACACGGGTCGGCGACGGCTGTGGGCGGCGCTTGCGTGTCTTGTGATTTTCCTCATGTCTGCGACGGCGTATTTTGACGTATATTATAAGGCCGGGGACGCGGCGCGGGCGGCCATGGTTTCGGATGATTCGGTTCGAGTCAGTCGCGAGAAGGATTTCATCGCCTTCGACGGTCCCGGTGATACCTCGGCGCTGGTGTTTTATCCCGGCGCGAAGGTGGAGCCGACGGCCTACGCTCCGCTGCTTAAAGCGGTCGCGGCGCTGGGCGTGGATGGCTTTCTGATCGAGCCGCCCCTGCGGATCGCGCTGATGGACGCCGAGGCGGCGGGCCGCGTGATGGCGGCGCGGGACTATCCCCGCTGGTTTCTGGCGGGCCATTCCCTGGGCGGCGTCGCGGCGGCCGCTTATGCCGCGAAGCATCCCGATCAGGTGGAGGGGCTGATCCTGCTGAGTTCCTATCCCACATCGGCACTTCCGGAGAATTTGAGGCTTCTTTCGATTTACGGCAACAACGATGAGGTGCTGAACCGAAGCAATTATGAGAAACAGCGGGCATTGTGGCCCGATAACAGTCTTGAACGGGTGATCGACGGCGCAAATCACGCCGGTTTCGGGGATTACGGTCCCCAGCGCGGCGACGGCGCAGCGGAGATCACCGCCGAGCAGCAGCGAACAGCGACCGCTGAATACATAGCGGCGTTCTGCATCGACGCGGCGTGATCTGCCGCGGGGAGGATTGCACATGGTATCTGAAAAATTCATGATCAACAGCGACAGCGGCAGGGTGGCGGCGGCCAATTACGTCACCGAGAGCTTTGCCGGCTTCGCGAAGCTCAGCAAGCGGGATACGCTCCGCCTGGACCTGCTGGTGGAAGAATCCCTGGGCATGGTGAAGGCCATGGTGGACGAGTATTTCGGCCAGATGTGGTTTGACGGCGACGACAAGGGCTGCGCCATCCACATGGAGCTGGTCTCCAACATGAACAGCGATAAGAAGCAGGAGCTGCTGTCCATGTCCACCTCCGGCCAGAATGCCTCGGCCAAGGGCTTCATGGGCAGACTGGGCGACATGGTCTCCAAGGCTATGTACAACTTTACCAAGGCCATCGACCTCTATGGGGCCGAGACCATGCGCTACGGCATCGTCGGTACCGGCGGCATCGACACCCCCTCCGTCTACGACATGACCCCGGTGTGGAGCCTGAAGCAGTACCGCTCCGGCCTGGAGGAACAGCGCGAGGGCAGCGACGACGCCAGCGAAGCCTGGGACGAGCTGGAAAAGTCCATCGTGGCCAACCTGGCCGACGACGTGATCGTCGGCGTCAAGGGTGATCGGGTGGAGCTGGTCATCGTCAAGAAATTCCAGTAATTATATACAATATCTGCACAGCATAAAGGAGGAAAATCCAATGACCATCAATAAGAATCTGAACGGCACCGCGCTCACCGTCGCCCTGGAGGGCCGCCTCGATACCACCACCGCCCCGGAGCTGGAGACTGAGCTGAAGCAGTCCCTGCCCGGCACCACCGAGCTCATCATGGATTTCGAAAAGCTGGACTACATCTCTTCCGCAGGCCTGCGCGTGCTGCTGTCCGCTCAGAAGACCATGACCAAGCAGGGCTCCATGAAGATCATCCACGCCAACGAGATGATCATGGAGGTCTTCGAGGTCACCGGCTTCATCGACATTCTGACCATCGAATAAGTTCATGTTCAATGCGCCCCTGAGGGGGCGTTTTTTTGTGTTTTTTTGAGTTTTGGATTGACGTTAACCATATGTTTTGATATAATTACCCGCGAAGCGCTCTATATGCGCAGAGAAAGAGGAGGAATAAACCATGAAGAAGTTTTTGGCAATCGTCGTGGCGCTCATTTTGGCGCTGACCCTGACCGCAGCGATGGCGGAGGCCGCGCCCGAGCTCAACTGGTCGGATATCGAGCCTGCCCTCGAGGCCGGCGGCGTCGCCGGGCAGTTCTATACCTTTGACGAGATCGCCGTGAAGATCTGGCTGCCCGAGGGCTTTAATCCCGTCGAGCTGACCCAGGAGGATGTGGATGCCGGTTACATCGGCTATTTCCAGCCTGAGGATCAGTCCGCCACCGTCGCCATCATGTATGTAAATGTAGACGGCATGACCATCGACGACTATGCCGAGAGCCTTTCCACCATGGAGGACGTGACCGAGGTGAAGAAGGGCACGGTAAACGGCCTGCCCTGTGTGAACTATCAGATGCCCGAACAGGACAGCCTCAGCATCGCCTTTGCCACTGAAGCAGGCTACATGCTGGAGCTCACCTGCGTTCCCATGTCCGAGGAAAATGCCGATCTGGTCTGGGGTGCCGTCATCGCTTCGATTCAGGCCGCTTAATGCCGGGTAGCCACGGGCGCGTTCTCAGGAACGCGCCTTTTTTGTCGCTAATTCCACAAAATGCGCTGGATTATGGGCGGTGCGTATGCTATAATGGTCATCGAAACTGAGGTGATTTCCCATGAGGATCGTAGTGAAGGTGGGCACATCCACGCTGGCCCACAGGACAGGGCACATGAACATAAGGCGCATCGAGGCGCTTTGCAAGGTGCTCTCCGACATCAAGAACGCGGGGCACGAGGTGATACTGGTGTCCTCGGGGGCCATCGGCATGGGCGTGGGCAAGCTGTCTCTCTCGAAGCGGCCGGAGGACATCCCCACCAAGCAGGCCGCCGCCGCCGTGGGCCAGTGCGAGCTGATGTACGCCTATGACCGGCTATTTTCCGAATACAACCACACCGTGGGCCAGCTTTTGGTGACGGGGAGCGACGTGGAGGACGAGGGCCGACGCTGCAACTTCCACAACACCCTCTACCGCCTGCTGGAGTTGGGCGCGCTGCCGGTCATCAATGAAAATGACACCATCGCCACCGACGAGATCGTCATCGGCGACAACGACACGCTGTCCGCCATCGTCGCCGCAACCGTCAAGGCTGACCTGCTGGTGCTGCTCTCCGATATAGAAGGCCTCTACACCGCCGACCCGCGCCGGGACCCGGAGGCGCGGCTCATCGACACCGTTGAGGACATCACCCCGGAGATAGAAGCCCTGGCCGGCGGCAACGGCACGTCCCTGGGCACCGGCGG
Organism: uncultured Eubacteriales bacterium; assembly: GCA_902785105.1. Taxonomy (GTDB): domain Bacteria; phylum Bacillota; class Clostridia; order Christensenellales; family Aristaeellaceae; genus UBA2862. The sequence continues at coordinate 17,555 of CACZXF010000062.1, forward strand.
CATGGTCACCAAGCTCCGCGCTGCCCGCATCGCCAGGGAGGCTGGCATCGACATGATCATCGCCAACGGCCAGAACCCTGAGCTGCTCTACGACATACTCGACGGCAAGCCCGTCGGCACGCGATTCATTGGGAGGAGAGACGCATGACCACCTTCGATCTGCTCAAAGCGGCCCGCGCCGCCTGGCCCGCGCTCCAGTCGGCAACCACCGAACAAAAGAACGATGCACTGCATAAGATGGCTGACGCCCTCGTCGCCCGGACCGACGCCATTCTTGCCGCCAACCAACAGGACATGGACGCCGCGCGGGGCCACATCAGCGATGTGATGCTGGACCGCCTGTGCCTCACCGCCGGGCGCGTTGGCGCCATGGCCGAGGGGATGCGGGAGGTCGCCGCGCTGCCCGACCCGGTTGGCGCGGTGATCTCCCACGTGGAGCGGCCCAACGGTTTGAAGATCGACCGGGTCCGCGTGCCCATGGGCGTCATCGCCATCATCTATGAGAGTCGGCCCAACGTCACCTCCGACGCGGCGGCGCTGGCCCTCAAGGCCGGCAGTGCCTGTGTGCTGCGCGGCGGCAAGGAGGCATTCCGCTCGGCCAACGCCATCGTCACCGCTCTCCAGGCGGGATTGCGCGCGGCTGGTCTGCCCGCCGAGCTGGTCCAGCTCGTGCAGGACACCACCCGCCAGTCCTCCGCCGACCTGATGACCGCCGTAGGCCTGGTGGACCTGCTCATCCCCCGGGGCGGCGCGGGACTCATCAAAGCCGTCACCGAGAATGCCAAAGTGCCCTGCATACAGACCGGCACCGGTATTTGCCACGTCTATGTGGACGCCGCCGCCGACCAGGCTATGGCCCTTGACATCATCGACAACGCCAAGACCAGCCGCCCCTCCGTCTGCAACGCCGAAGAGGTCCTGCTGGTACATAGCGCCGTCGCCGCCGAGTTCCTGCCAAAGCTGAAGGCCCGCCTGGTGGACGACCGCGCCGCGAAGGGCCTGCCGCACGTGGAACTGCGGCTGGACAAGCGTGCCGCCGCCATCATCCCCGGCACCCCCGCCTCGGAGAAGGACTTCGACACGGAGTTCCTCGACTACATACTGGCCGTGGCCGTGGTGGACAGCGCCGAAGAAGCCGTCGAACACATCCGCCGCCATTCCACCGGCCACAGCGAGGCCGTGGTCTCCGCCGACCCTGCGGTGCAGGCCCTCTTCACCCAGTCCGTGGACAGCGCCGCCGTCTACGTCAACTGCTCCACCCGCTTCACCGATGGCGGCGAGTTCGGCCTCGGCTGCGAGATGGGCATCTCCACCCAGAAGCTCCACGCCCGGGGTCCCATGGGATTGGAAGAACTGACCACCTATAAATATATCATTCGCGGTAAGGGACAGGTCAGGTAAATTGTAATTTGTCGGGGAGTCAAACCAACTTTGTATGGGCGCCGTTTCGGCGCCCGCCCCCAACGAAACGCATCGTTTTACCCGGCGGGCGGCGCAACGCCGCCCCTACAGGAGCGTGTGCATCTCCCTGAGAAATCCCCGTTTATCGACCGAACAACAACGATCCGGAGGTGACCTCCATGAACACACGACGGGAATTTATCGAAGTGCTGTCTGAACGGCTGTCCGCCCTTCCCGAGAGCGAGGCAAAGCGGCTGCTGACGCAGTTCGTGGAAATGCTGGACGACCGGCTGGAAATGGGCATGTCCGAGGCGGACGCGGTATCGGCGCTGGGGAATGTGGATCAGTTGATCAGGGACTACGCTCCCGCCGCCCTCGTGCCGGTTTCGGACACCGGTTCGGGGCATTATAATGAAACGATCGCCGAGATTCGGCTGCACGTCAGAAACGCGGACGCCGTCATCGTCAATCGCCCCCTGCCAGAGGGCATGACCGCGCAGATCACCGCCTCCGAGGCCAACACTTTTACTTGGAGCCTTGAGGACGGCGTGCTGACCCTGCAAGAGGCGGGAGAGGCCCGGCGCGGCCTGTTCCGCCGGGAGCGTGAAATCACGCTGACGCTGAGCGACTGCCGCCCGGCGAAGCTCATCGCGGACAGCTATGGCGGGGACATCGAGGTCAAGGGGCTGAGCATCGGCGAGCTGGCGGTGCTGATGTCCTCCTCCGGGGACATCGAAATGACCCGCTGTGCCGTCGGCGGCCGCACCGAGCTGACCACCCGAAGCGGCAACCTCAAGCTGAAGGACGTCGATGTTCGGGGCGACTGCAAGCTGGAGGCCATGTCGGGCGACATCGAGGTCAAGCGCGTCAGCGCCGCCAGCCTCCGCCTGCGCGCCGCCTCCGGTGACATCGAGGGCGATGGCATCCACGCCGGTACCGCCGCACTGGGCACCACCTCGGGAGACATCGAGGTCAGCGACATCGCCGCCCAGACCTCCATTCTCTGCGAGACCGCAAGCGGCGACATCGCGCTGAGTGTTCCCCAAACCCCGGATTTGCGCCTCTCCACCGCCTCCGGCGACATCTCCCTGCGCCTGCCCGGCTGCCCGGAGGGCTATGACCTCCAGGCCGATTCCCGCGCTGGGGATGTGGATCTGCCCAGGCTCCCATTGCCCGGCGAACAGCCCCGCCGTGTCCAGGCCCTGTCCGCCAGCGGGGATATACGGATATTGGTAAAATGAGATATTAATTGCTCTTAATGGAAAATGGACAATGCAGCCTAAACACAAATAATTGCACTTTTCATTATCCATTCTCCATTTTCAATTCTCCATTTGCGCTGATGAACGGTAACACTTTCGTCAGAATAACTTCGTTGTCACGCCATATGCGGATGTGCTATAATGACTGTAGCTATTCTGTGCGACAAGGAGGCAGGCGATATGAAAAAATGGCTTGCGATCATCATAGCGGTGCTGCTGGCCGTGGGACCCATGGCAATGGCAGAGGAACCGGAGACGGCTGAAGCGACGGCACAGGCGGAGGAAACCGCCGCGCCAGAGACGGACGGCGAGGTCGATCCGGCGGAAAGCGAAACGCCTGCTGACACAGCGGCGGAGGCCGCGGCTGACGCGGCTGAACTGCCCGCTCCCGAAGAGGTGGAGACGCTGACGGCGGAGCCCGTCGAGGTCTGGTTTGAGGAGGGCTTCGGCCTGTCCCTGCCAGCGGACTGGGTGAGCTACCCGGTGTCCGAGGCGGATCAGGCTGCCGGGGTACGCTACGCACTGGGCGATGGCTCGGGGGAACGCTTCCTGTTCATACAGCTCACCGCCACCAGTCTGCAAAGCGCCGAGGCACTCAACGAGGCCGTGGACGCCGAGGAATCCTTCTCCAAGCGCGGCGCGCTGACCTTCAATGGCACTGAGTTCACCACCTTTATCGACTCGGATGCCAACGCAAGCTGTTGCGCGACGCTGTGGGGCGGCAAGCTGCTGATGTTCATGTTCACCCCCCAGAGCGATGCCGACTTCATGCTCACCGCGCCCCAGATCATGGAAACCTTCGTGGCCCATTGAGCCGGGTATTTTACAGGTCCTCCAAATGGAGGGCCTTTTTGCTTGCCTGTATTTAATTCTCCTCAATAAACAGGGATTTGTAGGGGAGTTGCCCGCTCTCCTGTAGGGGCGGCGTTGCTGTTAAGGGTAATATGGTATACATTTTGTGCAAGTACATGGTATACACATTTTCCCGCGAAGCGGGGGCGCTTGGGTTTCCG
>CACZXF010000063.1:0-16094 GCA_902785105.1 uncultured Eubacteriales bacterium
GTTGACTCCCCTTCTCGAGTTCATAGTTCCACTATTGTATCGCTATAGGTGAACTATGCCCTTTTGGGGTTAGACCGTATAGAATGTTTCATAGTAATATGATGCCCCTGCAAAAAGCTGTCGGATACAGCTATGTGGTCTATACACTGTGGCCTCTTAGCTGTAAGAATCGATATTCCTGAACTCTCAAAGCAGTTCTGCACAGTTTTTCTTCCAAGAACCGTATGGTAGTAATTATCGTTGAAACTCAGATTGTAATCACCGATCACGCAGAGATTCCGGCCATCTGAAATCAGATGCCTTATATCCTCCATTTGTTTTTCGAGGTCTGACTGGAAAGAGGCTTCCCTATTCCCCAAAACACCCATGATCGTGCCGTATACAAGCAGATTGCCGAATTCTGTTGCAAGCTCCACGCATAGAGCCGTATAACTGTTAAAGGTCACATTTTCTTTCAAGCAATCATACTTTGTGAAGATTGATACCCTGTTTTCAGTATCCGCATAACGGAGGAAAACCTTCTCTCCTCTGTAGAGAACAGGTACTTCTACTCCTTTGAGAGAAGTAGTTTGATAGCAAAAAGGATATCCCGGCGTGACTTGCTCATCGGTTTCTGTAAGAACGAGGATGTCCGCCTCCGCAGCGTCACATGCTTCATGGATCAAATCCAGTTTATTCTTATGCTTAAGCCGTTCAACATTCCACGTCGCTATGCGCATTTGAATACCTCCAAGCATTCAGACGCTCTTATCAACCGTTGCTTCCACGTTAACCTTCTTTAACATAAATCTCGAATACACCATTGTCTGTACATGCAGACGCTTCTATTATTTTCTGATAATCAATGGGCAAGACCTTTCCTGCTTGATCAAACAGAAAACCACTGAAACATTTATGTTCTGACATGATAAAGAGCACATCGTTATTTCCAACATCAATAGCAAGGCCCATATCATCATGAATTGGGCCTGAATCTGTAGTAAATAACACTATCTTATTTATCGACGACAGCTCATAAATGTATTCCTTTGAATCAACAACTGCAAGGATCTTGTCTCCCACTAAGCACAAAGAATCCGATTCTGTTTCAACGCGAATCGCATTTATCATATATATTCTCCCCCTTGCAAGTTGAAGCTTGGGTTCAGTCTCACGCGCAAATCACGATTTGTCAGTCATGTGTATTCACTGTCCCCCATGCGCCATTTCCAGCACGTCCCATATGCGCTGCAAATCGTCGCCATTATAATAGTAGAGGGTGATCTTGCCGTTGTTGGTGTCGCCGTCCAGCTTGACGCGGGTGCCGAACAGCTCCCGGGCCATGCTCTCCAGCTCTCCGATCTGGGCGTCGCGGGGCGGGCGCTTGGGGGCGGGCTCCTTCACGGGCTGGGCGCAGATGCGCTCCAACTGGCGGACGGACCAGCCCTGCTGCACGGTCAGGTTGGCAAGCTGCACCTGACGGCGGGGGTCCACCGTCACCAGGGCGCGGGCGTGACCGGCGGACAGCTTGCCCGCCTTCAATAAGTCCAGCACCTCGTCGGGGAGGGTCAGCAGCCGCAGCAGGTTGGCGATGGCGGGGCGGCTCTTGCCCAGCCTTTTCGCGGCCTCCTCCTGGGTCATCCCGGCCTCGTCCATCAATTGGCGGACGCCCATGGCTTCCTCCACCGGGTTCAGGTCGTCGCGCTGGAGGTTCTCGATCAGCGCCGCCTCCAGCCGTTTCTGGGCGTCCCAGTCGCGGACGATGGCGGGGATCTCGGTCTGCTCCGCAATGCGGGAGGCCCGGTAGCGGCGCTCGCCGGCGATGATGGTGTAGCGCTCCCCGTCGGGCTTGACGATGATGGGCTGTATCACGCCCACCGCCCGGATGGAGTCGGCCAGCTCGTTCAGCGCGTTCTCGTCGAAGCTGCGGCGGGGCTGGTCGCGGTTGGGGTCGATGAGATGGATGGGCAGCAGGCGTACCTCGTCCACCGGCTCCGCAGGGGTTGCGGACTCGGCGGCGTTTTCAGTGGCCTGAGTGACCTCCTCCACCACGTCGCCCAGCAATGCGCCCAGGCCGCGGCCCAGGCCGCGCTGTACTTTCTTCGCCATGGCTTACACCTCGTTCCTCTCGATAAACTCCTCGGCCAGCTCACGGTAGGCCTGGGTGCCCGCGCAGCGGGCGTCGTACAGGTGGATGGGCACGCCGTAGCTGGGGGCCTCGCTCAGGCGCACGTTGCGGGGGATCATCGCGCCGAAGGCCTCGTCCCGGAAGTGGTTGCGCACCTCCTGGGCCACCTGGGCGCAGAGGTTCGTCCGCCCGTCGTACATGGTCAGCACGATGCCCTCTATTTTAAGGTTGGGATTCATCTTCTTCTTCATCAGCTTGATGGTGTTCACCAGCTGGCCCACGCCCTCCAGCGCGTAGTATTCGCACTGTATGGGGATCAGCACGCTGTCCGCCGCGGTGAGGGCGTTCAGCGTCAAAAGGCTCAGCGAGGGCGGGCAGTCGATGAAGATGTAATCATAGTCGCCCTTCAACGGCTCCAGCGCGTTTTTCAGCAGGGATTCCCGGTTCTCCACGCTCACCAGCTCGATCTCCGCGCCGGCCAGCTCAATGGAGGTGGGCATCAGGTCCAGCGTGCCGTAGCCCGTGGGAACGATGGCGTCCTTCGCCGGGGCGTCGCCCAGCAGCACCTCGTAGACGGTGTTGGAATCCGTATCGTCCTTGCCCAGGCCGCTGGTGGCGTTGCCCTGGGGATCGATGTCGATCACCAGCACCTTTTTTCCCGCCTCCGCGATGAGGGCGCTCAAATTCACGGCGGTGGTGGTCTTGCCCACCCCGCCCTTCTGATTCGTCACAGCAATGATCTTTGCCAAATTAAAGTCACCCGTTCCATGTATCTTTATTCCATTATACGTCATTTTATGCCCCGCGGCAAGGGGGATTGGGATAAGCAAATGGGAATTAAAAATGACGATACACGGAGATAACCCCTGGCGCGGAAGGAATATTTTTTACTCCTCCGCCCAGGCCCTCGCCCGTTCCACGGCCCGCTTCCAGTGGGTGAGCAGGCGGGCGCGCTTGGCCTCGTCCATGGCGGGGGTGAACTCCCGGTCGATGCCGCCCAGCTCGTTGAGGTCGGCCACGGTCCAGACCCCGGTGGCGAGGCCGGCCAGCATGGCGGCGCCCTTGGCGGTGGTCTCGATGACGGTGGGACGGACGGCTCGTACGTTCAGTATGTCGGACTGGAACTGCATCAGCAGGTCGTTGGCGCTGGCCCCGCCGTCCACGCGGAGGAGCTGGGGCGGGGTCCCGGCGTCGCTGGCCATGGCGGCGATGACGTCGGCGGACTGATAGGCGATGGATTCCAGCGCCGCCCGGACGATGTGGGCGCGGCCTGTGCCCCGCGTCAGGCCCACGATGGTGCCCCGGCTGTACATGTCCCAGTGAGGCGCGCCGAGGCCGGTGAAGGCGGGCACGAAGTAGACCCCGCCGTTGTCCGGAACGGAGGCGGCGATGGGTTCGGTCTCGGCGGCGGAGGCCACCAGGCCCATCTCATCCCGCAGCCACTGGACCACCGCGCCGCCCACGAAAACGCTGCCCTCTAAGGCGTAGCGGGGCACGCCGTCGATGCGCCAGGCCACGGTGGTGATGAGGTTGTGCATGGATTTGACCGGCGTCTTGCCCGTGTTCATCAGCACGAAGCAGCCCGTGCCGTAGGTGTTCTTGCACATGCCCGGCGCGAAGCAGCCCTGGCCGAACAGCGCCGCGTGCTGGTCCCCGGCCATGGCGGCGATGGGAATCTCCCGGCCCAGTATGGACTTGTCCAGCATCCCGATGACTCCGGAGGAATCCACCACCTGCGGCAGCACCTGGGGCGGTATGTCCATGGCCCGGAGCAGTGCCTCGTCCCATTTTTGCTCATAGATGTTGTAGAGCATGGTGCGGCCCGCATTGGTAGCGTCGGTGACGTGGACGTGGTTCGCCGTTAGGTTCCAGGCCAGGAAGCTGTCCACCGTGCCGAAGCACAGCTCGCCCTTCGCCGCCCGCACCCGCGTGCCGGGGATGGAATCCAGCAGCCATTGGAGCTTGGTCCCGGAGAAGTAGGCGTCGGGCACCAGGCCCGTGCGGTCCCGGAGCATGTTGCCCAGACCGTCCCGCTTCAGCCGCTCCACCAGCGGCGCGGTGCGGCGGCACTGCCACACGATGGCATTGCACAGGGGCTTGCCCGTCTCGCGCTCCCAAAGCAGCGTGGTTTCCCGCTGGTTGGTGATGCCGATGGCCGCGATGTCCCGAACATCCACGCCTGACTTCGCCACGGCGTCCTTCAGCGCCTCGATCTGGCTGTTCAGTATGTCCGCCGGGCGATGCTCCACCCAGCCGGGATGGGGATAGATCTGCTCAAATTCGATGTTCCGGGATGCCACGATGTTCGCCTGCTCGTCAAACACTACCGCCCGTGAGCTGGTCGTGCCCTGATCGAGCGCCACGATGTATTTCATGCCCGCGCCTCCTGTTCTGGTTGGATGGGAAGTGATTTTGGTTTGTATATTATATTGAAGTTTATCAAGAAGTCAAACCAACTCTGTAGGGGCGCCGTTTCGGCGCCCGACCCTTGCGAAACAGCATGTTCTATCGGGCGGGCGGCGCAACGCCGCCCCTACAGGAGAGAGGGTAGCTCCTCTACAAATTCCTGCCTATGCTATAAATCCAAAAGCGACAAACCCGCATGGACTTTGTCGCTTTTACAATAGGTGTCGATGTACCGTCTCAATAGCCCATATCCTTCAAAACCCGGTCGATGACGCGGGCGTTTTGGAGGGAGAAAGCATTGGTGACGAAGGGCTTTTCGCCGTCGGAGATGCAGCGGCCCAGCTGCTCCACCTCGAGGCGGTAGTTGTTGGGGGTGGAGACGGTCTTTGTCTCGCAGACGCCGTCCACGCAGACGGTGTATTGCAGCTCGCCACACTGGTTGAATTCGCAGTTGTTGACGATATAGCCCTTCTCGCCGTGGATGAGGCAGCGGTCGATGCGGCCGCCGGTCTTTTCCTTCAGCGTCATGCCGCAGGCGAAGATGGCCCGCGCGCCGCCGGGGAAGGTGAGCACGCCGGAGGCGCAGGAATCGATGTGACAGTCGGTAAAATCCGCCGCAGCCTGGACGGTCTCCGGTTCACCCAGCATCCACTGCATCTGGCTCAGGCTGTAGCAGCCCAGGTCGTAGACCGAGCCGCCGCCGGTCTCCCGGTGCATGCGGATGTTCGCGGCATTCGGAACGGCGGTGATGAAGCAGGAATCCATGTAGAGTATCTTGCCGAGCCTCGGCAGCTCTGCCTTGATGGCGGCGGTCAGCGGGCTGTGCAGGTAGGCAAAGGCCTCCATGAGATACACGCCGTTGGCCTCGGCGCAGGCGATCATCTCCGAAACCTCGTCGGCGTTCAGCGCCAGCGGCTTTTCACAGAGGACGTGCTTCTTCGCGTTCAGGGCCTTGATGACCCATTCCTTATGGATGTGGTTGGGGAGGGGAATGTAGACCGCCTCCACCTTCGGGTCGCTGAGCAGTTGGTCGTAGCTGTCGTAGGCCACCTCAAAGCCAAATTCCTGCTGATAGACTTTGGCCTTCTCCATCGAGCGCCCCGCGATGGCGTAGAGCTTGCAGTTCTCCGCCCGTGCCATGCCGGGGATGGTCTGTCCCCGGGCGATGTTCGCCGTGCCCAGGACGCCCCAGTTGATCTTACGCATATCGTTACCTCCTTAAGCGGCCCTGTCTTCCGCTTCCCGCTTATGCCTGTGCTTTTCCCGCCGCGCCTCGATGCGCTTTCTGATCACGGAACGGTGGATATAATTCATGATGCAGCCCGCCAGGATCATTCCCAGCGGTATGAGCTTGAGCATCTGGGCCCAATCGGAGGGATGAAAGCCGTAGATGCCCAGCCAGGCTCCCGCGCCGATCACCGCCACGTCCAGCACCATCAGCACCCACGCGCCCTTCGCGCGGTTCCGCCGTATGATGCAGATGAGGGCAAACAGTATCGTGATAACCAGGAACAGCAGCTTGTAGCCCAACTGCCGCATCTCCGGCTCCTCGAATATGATCTTCATGTCCTCCAAAAAGGGCGTGCCCCGGGTGGCGCTCAGATGGCGCACGCCCTTGGTCCAGGCCCAGAAATCCTCCAGTCGGATCCAGAGCTCGTAGCCCGAAACGCCCAATAGCCCCAGCGCGCCAAAAGTGAGCAAATGCCGCCCCACTAACCGCCTGCGGCGGTGCTGTTTATTATCCTTTGCCATTGCCTGTGCTTCCTTTGTAAAAACTTACATTTATTATAACAGGTTTTTATCCCGGTGTCTACTTGCAAATCCAAATCAGGGGGAGGATTTCAGCAGGGCAAGGATCAGGATTCACGATAAACAGGGATTTACCACCAGCCCCGAACGAACAGCACATTCAAAACACATCTATAAACATTACCCCAAGGTTAATCCGGCATCAAAAAAAACCCATTTATGCAAAAACAGGGAATAATGCCCAATATGAATTGTGAATTGCAATTTTTAACAAAGGGCCGGGCCGTTTTCTATTGCGTTTCGTTTGAAGGTATTGTATAATTGATGATGATAAAAAGCCGGATTTTCCGGTCGATCAACGGAGGCATACCATTATGAAGAAAGTCGTATCCCTGGCTATCGCTCTGATTCTCGTCTTCTCCTGCGCGGCTGCCATGGCCGAGCTGACCTTTACCACCGGCGGCACCTCCGGCACCTATTACGCCTTCGGCAACGTGCTGGCCCAGTACATCACCAACAATTCCGACGTGGCCGTCACCGCCGTGGCGGGCAACGGCTCCGCCGCCAACATCGACCTGCTGGACATCGGCGACGCCCAGCTGGGCTTCGTGCAGAACGACGTGGCCAACTACGCCTACAACGGCATCCGCATCTATGACGGCAAGCCGGTCGACAGCTTCACCGCCATCGCCGCCCTGTACGACGAGACCGTGCAGCTCATCACCTGCAACCCCGACATCAAGTCCGTCGCGGACCTGAAGGGCAAGAACGTCTCCATCGGCTCCCAGGGCTCCGGCGTCTACTTCAACGCCTTGGACTTCCTGGCCGCCTATGACCTGACCCTGGACGACATCACCCCCCAGTATCAATCCTTCGGCGATTCCGCCGAGGCCCTGAAGGACGGCAAGATCGACGCCGCCTTCATCGTCGCCGGCGCGCCCACCCCCGCCGTCACCGACCTGGCCACCACCAAGGGCTGCTACCTGGTCTCCCTGGACGACGAGCACGCCGAGAAGCTGATGGGCATCTCCAGCGCCTACTCCAAGACCACCATCCCCGCCGGCACCTATGAGGGCCTGACCGAGGACGTCGTCACCGTGGGCGTCAAGGCCACCATCATCGCCAATGAGGACGTCACCGAGGACGAGGCCTATGCCATCGTCTCCACCATCTTCGGCGGCAAGGATGCCATCACCGAGGCTCATGCCAAGGGCGCCGAGCTGGATCTGACCTACGCCTCCACCTGCGGCCTGCCCTATCATCCCGGCGCTGCCAAGTTCTTCGCCGAGCAGGGCATCGAGGTTGAGACCGCCAAGTAATCAGCCTGTAGAAGCGGCAGCTTCAACAATACAAAGGGGCTGCGGGAAATCGACCCGCAGCCCTCTTGATTGCTAAGAAAGCGCTAATCAAAAAGGAGCCTCTAATTTCCAAGGGAAAGGAGCCTGACCCATGTCCCAAAATCCCAACGATCCAAATCTGAACCTGCAGGACTTTGAAACGGGCACCGCGGCGGACGTCGAGGCGGTCATGCGCAAATACGACCGCGAATCCAACACCCGCGTGTGGGAGGGCACGCCGAAGCTGGTGGTCAGCATCATACTGGCGGCGTTCTCCTGCTTCTGCATCTATGTGACGCTATTCGCAAACTTCCTGGAGCAGGTGCGCATGACCAGCTTCATGGGCCTGGTCATCATCATGGGCTTTCTGACCTACCCGGCCAAGAAGGGCCATGTGAAGCCCAACAGCCTGCCCTGGTACGACATCGTGCTGATGGTGCTGGGCGCGGGGGCGTTCTTCTTCTACACCTTCAACGCCCACGACATACTCAACATGCGCCTGAAGGAGCTGCTGACCAACCCGCTCTACACCGCCGTGGCCATCGTCGGTATACTGGTGCTGGGCGAGCTGTGCCGCCGCAGCGTGGGCCTGCCGATACTGTGCGTGGCGATATTCTTCATCGCCTACACGTTCATCAACGGCAAGACCCTCTCCCGAACCGCCTATGAGATGTTTTACGGCGACAACGGCATCCTCGGCACTCCGGTCAGCGTCTGCTCGAAGTACATCGTGGTGTTCATCATATTCGGCGCGTTTCTGGAGAAGACGGGCGTGTCCAGCTTCTTCATCAACCTGGCCAACTCCCTGACCGGCCGCTTCGCCGGCGGTCCCGCCAAGGTGGCGGTCATCTCCTCGGCGCTGTGCGGCATGGTGTCCGGCTCCTCCGTGGGCAACACCGTCACCACCGGCTCCGTCACCATACCGATGATGAAAAAGACCGGCTACCGCGCCGAGTTCGCCGGCGCTGTCGAGGCCGCGGCCTCCACGGGTGGACAGATCATGCCCCCCATCATGGGCGCCGCCGCCTTCCTGATGGCCGACTATCTGGGCGTTCCCTATTCCAACATCATCGTCCGCGCCATCGTGCCCGCCATACTCTACTTCCTGGGCATATTCATCGCCGTCCATCTTGAAGCCAAGAAGCTGGGCCTCAAGGGCATCGACCCGGCCATGCTGCCGAGGTTCAAGTCCCTGCTGCGGGACACCTACCTGCTGCTGCCCCTGATCGTGCTGATCGTGCTGGTCTGCTCCAACACCCGCACCATGCAGTTCTCCGCCGCCGTCGCCATCGTGGTGGCCATTGCGGTGGGCTTCATCAATAATCTGACGGGCTACTACAAGCGCGCCGCGCAGTCCAACGGTGGTCTCGCCGCCGAGGTCGTCCCGGCCTTCACCCCCAAGACTATATTCGACGCCATGGAGCAGGGCGGGCGCTCCTGCGTCACCGTGGCCGTGGCCTGCGGCATCGCGGGCGTCATCTGCGGCTGCATCACCGTCACCGGCCTCGCCAACCAGCTCATCTCCGCCATCGTCAGCATCTCCGGCAACTCCATGCTGCTGGGCTTGTTCCTGACGATGATCTGCTGCATCGTGCTGGGCATGGGCGTGCCCACCACGGCCACCTACTGCATCATGGCCTCCACCTGCGCGCCGATACTGATCCAGATGGGCGTGCCCGCCATCGCGGCCCACTTCTTCGTGTTCTACTATGGCATCGTGGCCGACATCACGCCCCCCGTCGCCCTGGCGGCCTACGCCGGCGCGGCCATCGCCAAGGGCAAGCCCATGGCGACCGGCGTCACAGCCACCCGCCTCGCCATCGGCGCGTTCATCATCCCCTTCGTGTTCGCCGCCTCCCCGGCGCTGCTGTTCATCGATACCGTGTGGTATGAGGTCATCCTCATCACCATCACCGCCACCCTCGGCATGATCGGCGTTGCCGCCGGCCTCTCCGGCTACCTGCTGGCGGATATGAATATACTGGAGCGCCTGCTCTGCATCGGCGGCGGCCTCTGCCTCATCATCCCCGGCACCCTGACCGACTTCATCGGCCTCGGCGTCATCGCCGCCGGCGTTGCCCTCCAGTTCACCCACAGAAAAAAACAGACCACCTAAACAAAAATGGTTCCGTCCGAAGTGATCCTCGGACGGAACTTTTTTTAATCCTTGTGTCGACCGAAGCGCACCTCTTCCCCGCCGCGGAGCTTGTCCGCGATTTCGGTGAGGCGGCGGAGGCGGGCGTTGACGCCGGACTTGCCCAGGGGCGGCTCCATCAGCTCGCCGAGGGCGGAGAGGGAATGCTCTGGGTTGTTGGCCCGGGCGAAGGCCATCTCCCGGAGGGACTTGGGCAGCTTGTCCAGCCCCAGCTCCGCGTCGATGTACTTGATGTCCTCGATGACAGTCCCGGCAGCTTCCACGGTGCGGTTGATGTTGGACTGGTCGAAGTTCATCTGGCGGTTGACGTGGCCCGAGACCTGCTTCTGGATGCGTATGTTTTCCAGCGTCAGCACCGCCGCTCCCGCGCCCAGCAGGGAGAGCATCTCGGAAATGCCCTCGGCCCGCTTGATGTAGACCACATACTTCCCCCGCCGCGCCGTGAGGGAGCAGGCGATTTTGAAGTATTCAAGACATTCCTTCACCCGCTGGGCAAAGGCTTCCGACGGCGCGGCGATCTCGATATGATAGCTCCTCTCCGGATTGCTGACCTCCCCGCACATCAGGAACGCCGCCCGAACGAAGGACTTTTTGCAGCAGGAATAGCCGGTGATATCATCGGGCGGCACCTGACGTATGCCAAAGGGCCCCGGCTTTTCAAGAAGCCCAAGCTCTTTGAGTAATGCCCCCGCGTCGGCCTCCTCGATCACCAGACGGTAGCGGGTCAGCCCGTTCAGCCGGTCGCCGCTCACCACGCGAATCTCCCCGGCGATGCCCCAGTGCTTCTTCAGCATACTGAAATACCGCCGCACCGTGGCCGCGTCCGTGGCGGTGATGCTCACGGCATACCGCTCCGCACCCCGCCAGGCAATGCCCCCCGACGCCAGCAGCGCTGACGCCAGCTCACTCTTTGCGCAGCAAATATCCTCAACCTTCACCCGCGCCAGCTCGCCGCGCACATCTGTGGAAAATGACATAATAATACTTTCCTTTTGTTGATAAACGGGAATTTGTCGCGCTAATGGAAAATGAAAAGTGTCCTTTTTTGCGGGCTAACCATTCATTCTCCATTCTCAAACATGTTCCCATTTGCAGAGTTCTTCAGCTATGCCTCACCCACAATCCGCACCTCCGGCTCCAGGGTGATGCCGGAGTGGGCCTTGACCTCGTCCTGGACGATGCGGATGAGCTCCAGTATGTCGGCGGCGGTGGCCTGGCCGGGCTTGACGATGAAGCCGGCGTGCTTTTCGCTGACCATGGCCCCGTTGACGGCGCGGCCCTTGAGGCCGGCCTGCTCGATGAGAGCCCCTGCGAAATAGCCCTCGGGGCGCTTGAAGGTGCTGCCGGCGGAGGGATAGTTCAGGGGCTGCTTGTCCCGGCGGCGGGCGTTGAGGTCGCGCATGCGCTCCGCGATGGCGTCCGGATCGTCGGGGGTGAGGGCGAAGCGGGCGGAGAGCACCACGCCGCCCCGTCTCAGGGGGAGGGTCGTGCGGTAGCCCATCTCCATCTCCGCTTTGGTCAGCGTGCGGACTTCGCCGTCCAGGTAGACCTCGGCGTCCACCAGCGTGTCGGAGAGCTGGCCGCCGTAGGCCCCGGCGTTCATGGCGCAGCCGCCGCCCAGCGTGCCCGGTATGCCCGCGGCAAATTCCAGCCCGGACAGTCCCGACGCCTGTGCATAGGCCGACACCCGCTTCAGCGACGCCCCGGCCCAGGCGGTGATGGTGTTCTCTACCCGCGCGATGGCGGCGAAGCCCTCGCCCAGGGCGATCACCAGGCCGCGGATGCCGCCGTCCAGCACCAGCAGGTTGGAGCCGTTGCCCACCACCATCACCGGCACATTCTCGGCCTTCGCCGCCTCGATGGCGCCCACCACCTGCTCCGCCGACTCCGGCAGGAACATCACGTCGGCGGGGCCGCCCACCCGGAAGGTGGTGTGCTTCGACATGGGCTCGTCAAATAATATCTGATCCTCCCGCGCCATCGCGCGGAGCTTTTCAATCAGGGTGGTCATGGCGGTTCCTCCAATATAAAATCAGTCCGCATGGATAAATTGGGAGTTGTAGGGGAGCGCGGGAATCCACCTCATCCGCCCCTTCGGGGCACCTTCCCCTCAAGGGGAAGGCTTTTGGAACCGCCGTTCCCAGCCTCGAACGACGCCCCGACAAATCCCTGTTTATCAAACAATCAGTAACGTCAGAAATTAAAATAGATGAAGGGATTGTAGCTGCCCACGGCGATGTAGGTGATGGCGACGAAGGTCAGGGCCAGCAGGCAGACGGACCCGGCGACGCGCATCAGGTTCGGGCTGACGTGGAGCCTGTCCCGCATAAGCTCGGGCACCGGCAGGCTGAACAGCACCCCGGCGGCGAGGAACGGGCCGTATTCCCGGAGGAACGCCCCGGTCAGCGGGTTCCAGAGGGGCGCGCCGTTCAGGCCGAACATCGTCCCATAGAATATGCGGGCGACGCCCAGATTATCCGAGCGGATCATCACCGTGATGGTCACCACGATGAACATGGCGTAGAAGTGGCCCACGGCGTGCTTCGACATCCACTTGCCCAGGCCCGTCAGCCGCTCGATCACCAGCATCACGCCGAAGCCAAAGCCCCAGAGGAAGTAGGTCCAGGCCGCGCCGTGCCACAGGCCGGTGAGCGTCCAGACCACCATCATGTTGAACACCAGCCGGGGCAGCTTCACACGACTGCCGCCCAGGGGGATGTAGAGGTAATCCCGGAACCAGCTCCCCAGGGAGATGTGCCAGCGGTTCCAGAACTCCGCCACGGATTTGCAGATGAAGGGATAGGTGAAGTTTTCCAGAAAGTGGAAGCCGAACATCCGCCCCAGGCCGATGGCCATGTCGGAATAGCCGGAGAAATCGTAGTAGACCTGCATCAGATAGGCGCAGGCTGCCAGCCAGCTTGAAACGATGGACAATTCGGAGGTGTTCAGCGCGAAGACCGTGTCCACCAGCAGACCCAGATTGTTGGCCAGCAGCATCTTCTTGCACAGGCCGCGCATGAAGCGGACGGTGCCGTCGATGAAGTCGTCGAAGTTCTCCCGGCGGTTGGCGATCTCGTCCGCCACGGTCTGATAGCGCACGATGGGGCCGGCGATGAGCTGGGGGAAGAAGGAGATGTACAGGCAGACGTTCATCAGATTCTTCTGCACCTGCCCCTTGCCCCGGTAGACGTCGATGACGTAGCTCATGGCCTGGAAGGTGAAGAAGGAGATGCCGATGGGCAGCGTGATCTGCGGGACGGGTAATTTTAGGCTGAACCAGAGGTTCAAACTGTTCATGATGAACATCAGGTATTTGAATATGCCCAGCAGACCCAGGTTGAAAACCACCATCAGCGTCAGCGCGACCTTCGCCCGCTTCCGGTCCTCCCGCACCCTGTCCACCCACAGCCCGAACAGCCAGTTCATGACGATAGAGCCCATCATGATGGGGAAGAACTTCGGCGCGCCAAAGGCGTAAAAGCCCAGGCTCATCACCGACAGGAAGATGTTGGAAGCTCCCCGCCAGCGCCTTAATAAAAAGTACCCAACCAGTGTCACAGGCAGGAAGTAAAATAGAAACTCTATGCTCGAAAAGACCATCGGTCGCGCTCCAATCCATTGTATTGCATTTTATTATAGCGAAAACGCCGATGCCTGTCCAGCACCGGCGGGTAAAAGGTATGGGGGCGTCAATCGGGCCGGGGCAGATTCCACTGGTATCTGGCCGCCAGCAGGCGCAGGGCGATGACGGCGAAGGCCCCGGCGAGTGTGGCGGGGAGCTGTCCGAGGATGGGCCAGAGAAGCGCACAGCACAGCGCGCCGATGAGGGAGGCGCTGGCGTAGAAGTGCTTGACGAACACGAAAGGGGTCTGTCCCGCCATGACATCCCGCAGTATGCCGCCGCCGACGCCGGTGACCAGGCCGACGAACACGGCGGTGTAAAGGTTGGCGTTTCGCAAAAGCGCCACCTGCACGCCCGTCACCGTGAACACCCCCAGCCCCACGGAATCCATCAGCAGCAGTATGGTATCAAAGGCCCGTTGATGGGCGCTGTACCGGCGGCGCATGGGTTTTAGAAACATCAGCCCCGAAGCGCCCAGGGCCGTCAGCGCGTAGACCGGCTCCCGGAAGGACAGCGGCGGCGTGTTGCCCAGCAGCAGGTCACGGATGACCCCGCCGCCCACCGCCGTGAAAAGCCCCAGCGTCGCCACGCCGAATATGTCCATCTTCCGGTCGATGGCGATCATCGCCCCCGACGCCGCAAAGGCCACCGTGCCGATCAGCTCCAGCATGAATACAATGTCGTCAAGCATAGGAAAAGCTCCTGTTTTTTTATTCCTCTTCACTCTGATACAGCCGGTACAGGCCGTAATAGGTTCCCCGTTTCGCCATCAATTCGTCGTGGGAGCCCTGTTCTACGATGCCCTCGTCGGTGAGGACGAGTATGGTGTCGGCATTGCGGATGGTGGTGAGGCGGTGGGCGATGGTGAAGGTGGTGCGGCCCTTCATCAGCGTTTCAAGGGAGCGCTGGACCAGGTGCTCGGATTCGTTGTCCAGCGCGCTGGTGGCCTCGTCCAGGATCAGCAGCGGCGGGTTTTTCAGGAACACACGGGCGATGGACACCCGCTGCTTCTGGCCGCCGGAGAGCTTCACGCCGTGCTCGCCGCAGTAGGTGTCGTAGCCGTCGGGGAGCTGCATGATGAAATCGTGGGCCCCGGCCAGCTTCGCGGCGCGGATGATCTCATCCCGGCTCGCGCCGGGCTTGCCGTACTCGATGTTGTGGAGCACCGTCCCGGAGAACAGGTAGACATCCTGCTGTACCATGCCAATCTGTCTGCGCAGGGAGGACAGCGTGTAGTGGGTGATGTCCTCGCCGTCCAACAGTATCCTCCCGCCGGTGACCTCGTAGAACCGGGGGATCAGGTTGCACAGCGTGGTCTTGCCGCTGCCCGAGGGGCCGACGAGGGCCACATTTTCGCCGGGCTTGACATGCAGGTTGATGTGCCTCAGGACCTCGGGCTGGTTCTCAGCGGCGTCGGCGTAGGCGAAGGAAACGTCATCGAATTGAATGTCGCCCTTTACCTCTTTTAGTTCCACCGCGCCGGGCAGATCAGCGATGGTGATGGGCTCCTCCATCACCTCGGCAAACCGCTCGATGCCGGTGATGCCCCGCTGATATTGCTCGGTGAACTCCACCAGCCGTCGGATGGAGGCCAGCAGCGTGGTCACATAGAGCAGGTAGGCGACTAAATCCGCCGAGGTGATCTGACGATTTATCATGAACAGCGCCCCGGCCATCACCACGAGGATGTACATCAGCCCGTCGAACAGCCGCGTCACCGAATGGAAGCCCGCCATGCTGTGATACATGACCTTCTTCACCCCGAGAAACGCCCGGTTGCCCTCCTCGAAGCGGGCCTTTTCCACGTCCTCATTGGCGAAGGACTTCACCACGCGGATGCCGGACAGGCTGTCCTCCACCTGGGCGTTGATCTCGCCGAGCTGGTGGCGCTGATGGCGGAAGGAGAGCTGCATGGGCCGGGCGAACTTCGTGGAGAAGAACACCATCAGCGGCAGCATGGCGAATATGATGAGGGTCAGCGGGATGTTCATGCCGCAGAGTATGATGAACGCCACCACCACTTTGATTGAGGTGATGAAGAATTCCTCCGGGCAGTGGTGGGCGAATTCGGTGATGTCAAATAAATCCGTGGTGATGCGGCTCATGAGCTGGCCGATCTTCGTGCGGCTGTAGTAGGCGTGGGACAGGGCCTGCATGTGGGCGAACATGTCCCGGCGCATGTCCGTCTCGATGTGGGTGCCCATGATGTGGCCCACGGACTGCATGAAGTAGTTGGCGGCGGTGTCGATGACGCGCAATACGATATACAGCGCCGACAGCTTCATCACCAGCGGTACCGTCAGTGCCTCCAGATTCGTCGCGCCAAGGCTGGTGATGTGGCGCACGATCAGCGGCAGCACCAGGTCGCACACCGTGGTCAGCGCCGCGCAGAAAAGATCCAGCGCCAGCACCGGAAGCCGGGGCTTGAAATAGGGGACGAAATGCCGAAGCAGGCGAACCGTCTCGCCCGCGGAGTGCTTTTTTTGTGTCGCTTCCATTATTACTTTTTTCCTCCGTGGAGTCCTTTGCTTTACAGTAGCATTTTTATTGTCGCCATGTCAAGCGCGTCAGCGAATGATTGCGCGGGTTTAACATGACGCCTGTATAATCATTGCAGTAATAAACAGGGATTTGTCGGGGCGTCGTTCGAGGCCACCTCATCCGCCCTCACGGGCACCTGACAAGGGCCTGCCGGCCCCATCTCACTGAAAACAGTCC
>CACZXF010000063.1:16110-17907 GCA_902785105.1 uncultured Eubacteriales bacterium
CTTTGCCTTTGGCAAAGTTGGTCTGGCCAAAGGCCAGACTGCCACGGCTCAAATCGAAGATTTGAGGCGCGGCACCGAAGGGGCGGATGAGGTGAACTCACGTCAGCCCAACAAATTCCAATTTATCGACAAGACTGAATACTTATATAAGGAGAGAAAAGTCATGCAAAACCGATGTTTTGAACTGTTCACCGTGTTTTTCAAAATCGGCCTGTTCACCTTTGGCGGCGGGTACGCCATGATCTCGTTGATCGAGGACGAGGTGAGCCGCAAGCGGGGGTGGATCAGCGCGGAGGAACTGACGGAGGTGGTTGCCATCGCGGAGTCCACGCCGGGGCCCATCGCCATCAACAGCGCGACTTACATCGGCTATCGCCGGGCGGGCGTGTGGGGGAGCGTCTCCGCCACGCTGGGGGTGGTGCTGCCGTCCTTCATCATTATATATATTATCTCGCTGTTCCTGGAGCGTTTCATGGCCCTGACGGTGGTCGCCAACGCATTCAAGGGCATACAGGTGGCCGTGGCTTTTCTGATAATACGGGCGGGCCTGCGGCTGTCCGCGAAGCTGCCCCGGACGGCGGCTGACATCGGGGCCTGGGTCCTGGCTGCGGGAGTGATACTGGGCGTCAACCTGCTGGGCTGGCACTTCTCCACTCTGTGGCTGATACTGCTGGGCGGCGTCTCGGGACTGATACTTCACAGGGGAGGGCCCGCGGAATGATATACATTGATCTGTTCCTGACCTTCGTCCGCATCGGCCTGTTCACCTTCGGCGGTGGCTACGGCATGATACCGCTGATCCAGGAGGCGGTGACGCAGAAGGGCTGGCTGGACGCGGCCACGCTCTACCAGTACATCGGCATCTGTGAATCTACGCCGGGTCCCATCGCCGTGAACATGGCGACCTTCATCGGCGCAAGTCAAGCGGGCTTCCCGGGCAGCGCCTGCGCCACGTTAGGCGTAGTGCTTCCTTCCTTCATCATCATACTGCTGATCGCGGCGGTGCTGAAAAACTTTCGGCAAAATCCCCATGTCCGCGCCGCGATGGCGGGCATATCCCCGGTGGTGGCGGGCATGATCACGGCTACGGGCCTCTGCGTGGCGCTCAGATGTCTGGGACTGTCTGCGCTGCCCCCGCAGATCGACATCCGCCAGCTCGCCGTCGCCCTGGCACTGGCCGCGCTGACGCTGGTGTGGCATAGGCTGCTGAAAAGACCCTTCTCTCCCATTCTTCTGATCCTCTGCGCCGCGATACTGGGCGCGGCGGTTTATGGAACGATCTGAAGGGCTGAAACGCCGACACAAATTAATGTGTCTTTAATTGAAGAAATTGTTAAATATTTCAAATAATTAACAATTTTTTATACGATATTCTTCTATGGATTGACAACCTACCTTAATGCGGATATTATTATTTCATATTTGGCATAAGTTTGGCGGAAGCTTGGCTGTTTTGAATTTCTGTCGAATGAATGTCAATATATTCGTGGTTCGGAACTATTCGGGCTATGGCTGATAAATTGGAATTTGTCGGGGAGACGGGGGTTCACCTCATCCGCCCCTTCGGTGCCGCGCCTCAAATCTTCGATTTGAGCCGTGGCAGTCTGGCCTTTGGCCAGACCAGCTTTGCCAAAGGCAAAGTTGCCTTCGGGGCACCTTCCCCTCAAGGGGAAGGCTTTTGGAGCCGCCGTTCCCAGTCCCTTGCCTTCCCCTTGAGGAGCATCGAGCGCCCGGAAAACAGTCCAGTGGACTGTTTTCAGTGAGATGGGGCCGGCAGGCCCTTGTCAAGTGCCCGTG
>CACZXF010000064.1 GCA_902785105.1 uncultured Eubacteriales bacterium
CCCGCTCATCCTCCTTCACTCGCTCCCGACTTTCCCAGCCGATCTTCGCAAGCTCCAAAGAACTTCTCTATCATTCTCTGTATCGTTTTCAAGGTTCGCGCTGTCGCTTTCCGCTCAGTTAGTGAGTGTCTCTCGCTGACAGCTTGTACAGTATAGCAAAAGCCCCTTGGTTTGTCAACCCCCTTTTTTTGATTATACAAACACATAACTTTTGAGCTTTTTATTCTGTCACATTTCAAATATTTACCCGAATTATATATCAAAAGGACGCGTTTCACGTTCGGAAATATCTTAAAACACCACCTGCACCAGCACCATATAAAGCAGGGTACCGGACAATATGCTGATGAGGGAATTGCGCTTCCATACCTGTGCTTCCACGACGCATATTGAGGCGATCAGCTCGGGCAGACCATAGGGATGCACTGTGAGGCTTACATCCTTCAGGCAATAGATCACCAGCATACCGATGATGGCGGGCTGCAATACCCGTCCGAGATAATTCACATAATCCGGTGTCTGTTTTCTGAAAACGATAAAGGGAAGAAAGCGCAGGATTATCGTCACCAGTGACATCGTCAGTATCAAAATGGCCGCCCTCATGTTCTGCCCTCCTCTCTGCTCCGCAGCAATGTCAGCACCAGGGTGATCAGCAGCATGGCCGGAATCAGAAAGCGTCCCGGGCCAAATACAATGAGGCATATTAGCGTGCACACAAGTCCTGTCACCGCCGGAATATGATCCCGTGTGGTCAGCCACTGTTCGGTAAAGGATGCGATAAAGAGCGCGGTCATGGAGAACTCTATGCCTGCCGTTGAAAAGGGCAATACGGCGCCCAGCAGACTGCCGAGAACGCTCCCGAGGACCCAATAGCAGTGATTGAAGAGGGAAACCAGGAAACGATAGAGATTGGGATCACACCGGTCGGGCGCATGACCATCGCTGAGAAGCGAAAAGGTCTCATCCGTCAGGGCGAAGATGAGGTAGGGCTTGTATTTCCCCGCGTTTTTATAGTGATTGAACATGGAGATGCTGTAAAACAGGTGGCGGGCATTGACCATGAAGGCGGTCAGCAGCGCGGTCAGCACGGACGCGCCTTGGGCAATGAGTCCCACGCCCACATATTGAAGGGACCCGGCATATATAAGAAGGCTCATGGCCGCCGCCCACAATACGCCGTAGCCCGCGCCGCGCAGCAGTATGCCAAAGCCCGTTCCCAATACAATATATCCCGCCATCACCGGCAGGGATTTCAAAAAAGCCTCGCGTAGGATGCGACGATTCATAAAAGCATCAGCTTCCTTTCATTGCGTAGTATTATAGCAAATCAGTAAAGTTAATTCTATCTGTCTTCGTAAAAAGTTCACTGTCTCCTTCGTGAATTAACACATCGGACCATCTTGAAATACATTCTGTATTTTGATATCATGGGATGGTAAATGGAGGGATTGTATTGAAGGTATATGAATATGGAAAAAGTGATTCCCGCTTTGTACTGCTGCAGGCGGTTGACGACCATGATCTTTCTTTTATGGACGATGAAATCAAGGCGCTTTCCGAAATGGCTGGCGGGGATTTCCGTTTAATCACCCTGAAAGTGGAAAGCTGGAATCGCGATATTTCGCCCTGGAGGGCTCCGGCCGTATTCGGCAATGCGGACTTCGGAGATGGCGCAAGGGAGACTTTGGAGACATTTCTTGGGTACTGCACCGACCCGGACAAAGTATATTTTATCGGCGGCTATTCTCTCGCGGGGCTGTTTTCACTGTGGGCTGGCTGTCAGTCAGCGGTCTTTCAGGGCGTTGCGGCGGCTTCGCCATCCGTCTGGTTTCCCGGCTTCACGGATTATCTGAAAGCCCACCCTGTCAGAAGCAAGGCTGTGTATCTGAGCCTCGGCGACCGGGAGGAGAAGACCAGAAATCCTGTGATGGCCACGGTCGGCGATTGCATCAGGGAGGACTATGAACTTCTGAAGGCGCAGGGGCTTCGCTGTACGCTGGAATGGAATAGGGGGAATCACTTTAAGGACGCGGATTTGAGGACGGCAAGGGCATTTACTTGGCTGCTGAAACAATTATCCGGTCGTTGATTCCATGTCGGTCTGCAGATTGAGACAGTCCTTCGTTTTTACTTGAAATCAAGTGCTAAATCCATTATAATACAATCGTGTAATACATGGAAGGAGTGCTACCATGAAGAAAAAGCTAATACTGATGCTCACCGTCGCCATGGCTCTGTGTCTCGCCGCCCAGGCGGCGCTGGCCGCGCCGGAGGGCTACACCCTGCGACAGGTCACCATCCTCAGCCGGCACAACCTGCGGGCGCCGCTGTCCAGCAACGGTTCCGTGCCCGAGGAGCTGACCCCCCACACCTGGACCCAGTGGACCGCCAATTCCAGCGAGCTGACGCTGAAGGGCGGCGTGCTGGAGACCCGCATGGGCCAGTATTTCCGCCAGTGGCTGGAGAGTGAGGGACTCATCCCCGAGAACTACGTCCCCGGCGAGGGCGAGGTCCGCTTCTTCGCCCGGAACAAGCAGCGCTGCATCGCCACCGCACGGTATTTCGCCACCGGCATGATACCCATGGCCACCGTAAATGTGGAGTACACCGGCGACGCCAACCACCCCGAGGACATCTTCAAGCCCGTCCTGCGCTATTACAGCGATGATTTCGCCCAGGCCGCCATCGAAAGCGCCAACGCGGTTGCCGGCGAAAATGGATTTGCCAGCGCCAGCGACGCGCTGCATGACGGCATCCAACTGGTGATGGACGTGGCCGATATGCAGGAGAGCGAGATTTATCAGAGCGGCAAATACGGCGACCTGCTGGCCGACCCCTCGGGCCTGGAGCTGGCGGCGGAATCCGAGCCGAACCTATACGGCCCCATCAAGACCGCCAACCAGGTGGCCGACGCACTGATGCTGCAATACTACGAGCTCCCCGATCCGGTGGCCGCCGCCTTCGGCCACGAGCTGACCGATGAACAGTGGAAGCAGATCGTGGACGTCAAGGAGACCTTCAGTATGCTCCGCCATGGCACGCCGCTGGTGGCCCTGTCCATCGCCAATCCCGTGGTGAAGGAGCTCTACAGCGAGCTGAAGAACGAGAATCGCCTGTTCAGCTTCAGCTGCGCCCACGACTGCACCATATTAGGCGTGCTGTCCTCGCTGGGCGTGGAGGACTACGAGCTGCCCAACACCCTGGAGATGCACACCCCCATCGGCGTCAAGCTCATGTTCCAGCGTCTCACCGACGCGGAGGGCAAGGCCTGGTACGATGTGAGCCTCGTCTATCAGTCCACCGCCCAGACCCGAAGCGTGGAGGAGCTGACCCTCGCCAATCCGCCGATGCAGTACACCCTCGACTTCAAGGGCATCGAAAAGAATGCCGACGGCCTCATCTCCGAGGCGGACTTCCTGGGTCTGTTCGAAAATGCCATGGATGCCTTTGACCACCTCGACGACCAGTACGGTCTGCAAGCCGCGGCCTGATACACAGACTGCTTCACAAACCGACGCCCTCTCAGGCGCTTCAAACCAGCGCTCCCATTCGCGGGAACATACGGCGAAGCGTGCTGAGAGGGCGTCTTTTCTCAATTCTACAATTTGACATCCAATATCGTTCCTGTGTTTCATCTCTTTCAGCCAGCATTATTATACAGCCTTCATCCTTCCATCCCATTTTCCCGGCGAAGTTCTTTTTTCTTCCCTCCGCGCACAAGATTAGACAGAATGGAGGGATGTGCCATGAAGAGAGTCGTTGCGCTTGTGTTAATATGCCTGTCATTAGCCCTGCCCGGATATGCGGGGACGGATGCGGAGGAGCTGGATCTGGCCCCGTCTCCGGCCCCTGAGGCGGTGGAACCGGCATCGCTGAGCCCGCTGTCCGCCGAACCGCTGGAGACATCGCTGCCGGTGCAGGCCGACTGTGGCGCGGTGCTGCTTTGTGAGCAGGACAGCGGGCAGGTTATATTTGAGATGAACCCGGACGTGCCCCGCCCCGTGGCCTCGGTGACCAAGGTCATGACCATACTGCTGACCCTGGAAATGCTGGATTCCGGGCGGCTGAATCTCAACGACGAGGTGACCATCTCCCGTGCCTCCGCGGGCATGGGCGGCTCTCAGGCACTGCTGGACGTGGGAGAAAGGCAGAGCGTCGCCACGCTGCTGGAATGTATGATCGTCGGTTCCGCCAACGACGCCGCTGTGGCCCTGGCCGAGGCGATGTACGGCACGGAGGAAGCCTGCGTGGACAGGATGAACGCCCGTGCCGCCGAGCTGGGCATGGCGAACACCCATTTTGTCAACTGCACCGGCCTGCCCGCCGAGGGCCAGCACACCACCGCGAGGGACGTGGCCATCATGTCCCGTCAAGTGTTCACCCACCCGACTTACTTCGAATTTTCCAAAACCTGGATGGATGACATCGATCACCACGACGGCCGGGTGACACAACTGGTCAACACCAACAAGCTCCTGCGCCTCTGCGACGGCTGCGACGGGGGCAAGACCGGCTCCACGAAGGAGGCGGGGTACTGCATCTCCGCCACCGCCCGCCGGGGAGGGATGCGGCTGGTGGCCGTAGTGCTGGGTGCAGACTCCGGGGCCGAGCGCTTCGCCATCGCCCAGCGGATGCTGGACCACGGCTTTGCCAACTATCGCCACTACCCCGTGGCCCGGAAGGGCACGAGGGTCAAGGGGAAGCTCCCCGTCACCGGCGGCGCGGCGGAGGGCGTAACCCTGGAGCTGGGCAGCGATTTAACATTGCTCATGAACCGGGGCGACGAGCAGCGCGTCCAGCTCACCCCCGACCTGCCGGAAAGCCTCGCCGCGCCCGTGAACCCCGGCGCTGAGGTGGGCAGCGTGGACGTCTCCCTCGATGGCCGCACGCTGGCAAAAATCCCCGTCGTCACCGCCGAGGGCGTCGAGGCTCGCGGCCTGTCCAGCGGCGTCGACCGGTTTTGGAAAATGTGGCTGTTGCTGTAATCGCCATCTTTTCAGAAGTTTCCCACAAACCTTCCGAATTTTAACGCCAATCGCCGCACAGCCTTTTTACAGCGCTGATATAATCTTATAAATTATACGCAGGAGGGCGAGATAATGGCGATCATTCGAGAGGGACTGACCTTTGACGATGTGCTGCTGGTTCCCCAGAAGAGCTGTGTGCTGCCCCGCGAGGTGGATCTCACGGTGCAGCTGACCCCGAAGATTCGACTGAACATCCCCATGCTCAGCGCGGCAATGGACACCGTGACCGACTACAACATGGCGATTGCGATGGCGCGCGAGGGCGGCCTGGGCATCATCCACAAGAACATGACCATCGAGGAGCAGGCCAGCCAGGTGGACAAGGTGAAGCGGTCCGAGAACGGCGTCATCATTGATCCCTTCTTCCTCTCCCCGGACCACACCATCGCGGACGCCCAGGCGCTGATGAGCAAGTTCCGCATCTCCGGCGTTCCCATCACCGAGGACGGCAAGCTGGTGGGCATACTGACCAACCGCGACCTCCGCTTTGAGACCAACTACGACCAGCCCATCCGCAACGTGATGACCCACGAGAACCTGGTCACCGCGCCGGAAGGCACCACCCTGGAGGGTGCAAAGGCCATACTGGCGAAGCACCGCATCGAGAAGCTGCCCATCGTGGACGGCGACTACATGCTTCGCGGCCTCATCACCATCAAGGACATCCAGAAGAGCCAGAAGTATCCCAACTCCGCCCGCGACAGCCGGGGCCGCCTGCTCTGCGGTGCGGCGGTGGGCGTCACCTCCGACACTATGGAGCGCGTGGCCGCTCTGGTGGCCTCCAACGTGGACGTCATCGGCCTGGACACCGCCCACGGCCATTCCGCCGGCGTGCTGAAGATGGTGGAGAAGATCCGCGAGACCTACCCCGATTTGGAGATCATCGCCGGCAACGTCGCCACCGGCCCCGCCACCGAGGACCTCATCAAGGCCGGTGCGGACGTGGTCAAGGTCGGCATCGGCCCCGGCTCCATCTGCACCACCCGCGTTGTGGCCGGCATCGGTGTGCCCCAGATCACCGCCATCATGGACTGCGCCGAGGTGGCCGACAAGTTCGGCAAGACCATCATCGCCGACGGCGGCATCAAGTATTCCGGCGACATCCCCAAGGCCATCGCCGCGGGCGCGACGGCGGTCATGATGGGCAGCCTGTTCGCCGGCACCGAGGAATCCCCCGGAGCTACTGAGATCTATCAGGGCCGCTCCTACAAGGTCTATCGCGGCATGGGCTCCCTCGCCGCCATGGCCGAGGGCTCCAAGGACCGCTACTTCCAGGAGGGCCAGAAGAAGCTCGTTCCCGAGGGCGTCGAGGGCCGCGTGCCCTACAAGGGCCCCCTGGCCGACACCGTGTTCCAGCTCATCGGCGGCCTCCGCTCCTCCATGGGGTACTGCGGCACCGAGAACATACAGGCCCTGCGCGAGCGCGGCGAGTTCATCCGCATCACCTCCGCCGGCCTCGTCGAGAGCCATCCCCACGACATCAACATCACCAAGGAAGCCCCGAACTACTCCCTGCACGTGTAACATTCGATCCGCCAAATCCCGGCCAACGGGTTTGGCGGATTTCCTTTTTCGCCTTTCCATGCCTGTGCTAATCTTCCATTCTCCCTCATAAGCTGTCAACAAACGGCATTGACCATCAGGAGGGATTTGCTATGGCATTGGAATTGACGAAGCAGGGCTTTGAGGTGGAGAATCTGATCGGCGCGCGGGTCTCGCAGGTGCTGCTGCGGGCGGAGGCGCTGGTGCCGGGGGCGGGACGGGAGGCCATCGAGCCGCTGCTGGCGGATGCCACGCTGTTCATCGACACTGCCGACTTGCAGTCGGGACGCATCGTGCTGGACGGCTCGGTGTCCTGCCAGGCGGTCTACCGGCAGGGCGGAGAGACCGCCCTGCGGGCGCTGGCGGCACAGACCACACTCAGCCACGTCATCGAGATTCCCGGCGCAGAGGCGGGCATGTTCTCCCGGGTATGGGGCACGGTGGAGCACGTGGATGCCAAGTATGAAAACGGCCACATGATCTTCCTGGTCACCTGTTCATTGAGGGTCCAAGCGCTGCGGCTTCAGCCGGTGGAGGGCATCGCCTCCGTGACAGGCCAGCCGGGACTGGAGACGGCCTTTGAAACGCTGACCTCGGTGAAGCTGGCGGCGGAGTCCAGCGAGATGTCGCTTCTGCGGGATACGGTCTCCCTGCCCGCCGCGCTGGACGCGAGAGCCACGCTGATGGACTGGCTGGTGGCCGAGGTGGAGGACGTCTCCCCGGATCTGGGCGGCGTCCGGGTCAAGGGCCGGGTGTTGGTGGAGACGCTGATTTCCTGTGGCTCGGCAGATCGCCCCGCGGCGGTGGTCCGGGCACCCATGGAGCTGAACCAGCTTGTGGAGCTGCCCGAGTGGCTGACCGGTGACGTGACCGCCGAGGTGGACGTGCGCGGCGTCCGCAGTCAGATCGCCCTGGGGCCGGACGGCGACAACCCGAATCTCACCGTGGAGGCCGAGCTTCGCGTCCGCGTGCTGGCCAACACCACGGATTCCCCGGAGGTATTGACGGACATCTATGCTACCCAGGGGGATTCGCTGGAGGTGGAACGGGAGACCCTGCAGCTCTGCGATAAGGTCAACCGCGCCCGGCTGACGGAGTCCGTCCGGGGCACAGTGCTGCTGCCCGACGACGCGCCGCGGGTGGGCTCCGTCATCGCCGCCCAGGTGAAGCCCGTGGTGGGCGAATGGCAGGGCAGCGGCGACACGGGCCGCGTTGAGGGCATACTGGAAGTCTCCGTGCTGTATACACCCAACGGCGGCGACCAGCCCGCCTCGGTACAGTCAGAGCTGCCCTTCTCCGTGGACGTCCCCGTGGGACTGGACGAAGCCTCCGGGCTGACGGTGCAGGTCCTGGCCGCCGAGGCCAGCGCCCTGATGGGGGATCGGCTGGACATGAAGGTCCAGCTCGGCATTCGCTGTGAGACGCGAAACCGGCGAAGCGTCGGCCTCGTCACCGGCGTCGAGACCGGCGAGCCCATATGCCGCAGGCCCGGCATCGTCATCGTCTGGCCCGAGTCCGGGGAGAACGCCTGGTCCATCGGCCGCCGCTACGCCATCCCCGCCGCCCAGGCCGCGGAGGCCGCGCCGGGAAGACCGCTGGTGCTGAAGGTTTAAACATAGATAAAACAACAAATGATTTGGAATGGGAAAGCCGCCCTATGCGCACGAAAAAGGACAGACAGGTTCTCCTGTCTGCCCTGTAACATCAGTCATCCTGACGTTGTGGCTCGGTTCAGAAACGCCTTACCCCTGCAGCCCTCTGGACTGCCGGTCCATGTCCTCCACCACGATGTCGTAGATCTCGCCCAGCGTAGCGCAGTATTCCAGCACCTTCCAGGGCTCATTGGTGTGGTAGTGAATCTTGATGAGCTCGTCGTCGCCCACGGCCAGCAGGCAGTCGCCCTTGAAGTTGGCCTCGAAGTAATCGCGGATGACGTCCTCGTCCAGGTTCTCGCCCTCGATCAAGAGCTGGGTATCATAGCGAAATTCAGTGTATTCTCCACTCATTTTAATATCTCCTTTTTTACAGCAGCGGTATCATGTCGGCCAGGCGATCGTACTTCAGATCCGGTTTGGTTTCAGAGGCGGCGAGCATGGCCTCGGTGGTCTCGCCGCTCATGACCAGTATGGACAGCATACCGGTGCGTCTGCCGGTTTCAATGTCGGTGTAGAGGCGGTCGCCCACCATGGCCAGCTCATTCAATTGGAAGCCCGTACGGCGCAGGGCAGCCTCCACGATGCCGGGGTGGGGCTTGCCGATGATGAGGTCCGGGCGGCGGAAGGCGGAGGCCTCGATGAAGGCCATGATGGCGCCCATGTCCGGCATGAAGCCCGTCTCGGTGGGGCAGTTGAAATCCGGATGGGTGGCGATGTAGGGCAAGCCGGCGCGGATGTAGTCGCACACGTCCCGCATCTTCTGATAGGTCAGCGTGGTATCGAAGCCCACCACCACGATCTCCGGGTTCTGATTGTCCACCTCTATGCCCGCCTCGGCAAACTCTTCATAAAGGAATTCATTGCCCAGCAGGAAGGCACGCTTGCCGGGGTACAGCTCCCTGAGCTTTGCGCAGGTGGCCTCGCCGGAGGTCAGCACATGGCGGCGGTCTGTATCCAGACCCATGCGCTTGAGGCGCTGGACGTAGAACTCGGCATTGTGGCTGGAATTGTTGGTGAGGAACAGGTAGTCCCGTCCCGTCGCCTTCACCTTTTCGATGAATTCCAGCGAACCCTCGATGATTTTGTCTCCCAGGTAGAAGGTGCCGTCCATGTCCAGCAGGAAGCATTTGACGTCATTCAGTGTCATGTATCAATCCTCAAATTCTATGCGTCCCTCGGACATGCTGCTGACGGCGGCGAGGGCCTCCACGCGGTAGCCGGCCTTGCGGAGCTTCTCCATGCCGGGCTGGAAGGCCTTGGCGATGACGGTGCCGACGCCACCCACCTTTGCCCCCGCCTTTTCCAGCAGGGCGATGCCGCCAAAGGCCGCCTCGCCATTTGCCATGAAGTCGTCGATGAGCAGCACGTTGTCGCCGGGATGGACGAACTGGGTCTTCAGCGTCAGCAGATAGGGGGCGTTCTTGGTGAAGGAGAACACCTCCCTCTGGATGATGCCCTCGCTGAGGATGCTGGAAACCGACTTTTTCATGATGACCAGGGGCAGGTCCATCGCCAGCGCCGTCATGGCCGCCGGGGCAATGCCCGAGGACTCGATGGTGGCGATGCGGGTGATGCCGGCGTCCGCGAACAGGCGGGCGAATTCCTCCCCCACCGCCTTCATCAGCTTCACATCCACCTGATGATTCAGAAAGCAGTCCACCAGCAGCACGTGTTCATTCAGCGCCCGACCCTCCGCCAGTATCTTTTGTTTCAGCAGGTCCATCTTGATGACTTCCTTTCAGTGACAATTTAGCTTCGGTTATTCATCCTTCTTAGCTTGACTCTCCGGCAGTTTTTCCACGATGGCCCATTCCACCCGGCGGTCGGCAATGCGCTCGACGCTGATGCGCAGGCCGAAGCACTCCACCACAGGGTGCTGGCCGTCAGCGGGAATCTCGGTGAGGCGGCTGAATATCAGGCCGCCGAGGGTGTCAAACTCCTCCTCGGTGGGCAGGTCGATCTCCAGCGCCTCGGCCACGTTTTCAAGCTCCGCCGCACCGGAGACACGCCACTTGCCCGCGCCCAGGGGCTGGATGTCCTCGTCCTCCTTGGGGTCGAACTCGTCGTAGATGTTGCCGACGATCTCCTCCAGCAAATCCTCCAGGGTGATCAGTCCGCTGGTGCCGCCGTATTCGTCCACCACAATGGCGATGTGCTGCTTTCGGCTCTGCATCTCCTTGAAAAGCACGTCCGTGCGGACGGATTCGGGGACGAAGTGGGCCGGGCGGATCAGCTTTTTGAGCGGCGAATGACGGCCCTCGCACTGGTCCAGCAGGAAATCGCGGGTGAAGAGTATGCCCAGCACGTTGTCGATGGAATCCTCGTAGACCGGGAAGCGGGAGCGGCCGCTTTCGCGGATGGTGTTCATGATCTCATCGTGGGTAGCTTCGATGTCGATGGCGATGATGTCCTTGCGGTGGATCATGCAGTCGCCGGCGTCCATGTTGTTGAACTCGAAGATGTTTTCGATCATCTCCTTCTCGTCCGACTCGATGGCGCCCTTTTCCTCGCCGATGTCCACCATTTGAAGGATGTCTTCTTCTGTCACCAGCTCACCGGAATCCGCGCCGGTCAGGCGGAAGGGCTTGAGCAGGGCCTTGCCCACGGCGCTGGCAAACAGGGTCAGCGGGGAGAGGATGATCAGCGTCCACTCCGCCACGGGAGCGATGGTGTCAAACAGCTTCTGCTTGCCGTGCGCGCCGATGTAACCGGTTATGACTCCGGTGAGCATCAGGGCCAGAGCACAGAAGGCGATGAGCAGCAGCGCCGCCGACCACATGGGATGGGCGGGAATGACCTTCGCCGCCACCCGTGCACCCAGCCAGCCGTAGAGCACCGTCCAGTCCGCTGCCAGCAGTATGAACCAGGCCATGTGAAACTGGCTGAAATGCTCGAAGGGCTTCTCGGCGCGCTCGATCAGGCGCACGGCGCGCTTCGCCCGGGGGGATTCGCCCTCCGCTAAGCGGCGCAGCTCGCCCTCGTCCAGCCAGGGAATCGCCGCCGCCGCCGTCCGCACGACAGCCGCCAGCAGCGTTAAAAATGCAATGATAATAATCGGACCGAATGGGTCGTCCATTTGGACACAAACCTCCCCTTTTGCAATTGAAAATGGAAAACTGATTATTAAGAGTTATTATAGCATATCCCTGTTACGTTTGATATAGATAATGGAAAATTTATATGGGGAGATTGTAGCGTTTGCGTGGGGATGGTATAATTTGCAAAGACAAAACCAGTATTTAAGGACCTGTGCATAAATAATTCGTACAGAATGCGCAGGATGAATTCGTCAGCGCAAGGCGGAGGAGGGAGGCGTGCCGGGGCACGTTGACCGACGATTATGCACAGTTCCTAAGAGGCATTGAATGAATACACATGAACAGGATTTAAAGCTGTCCATTGAAATCGCCCGTGAAGTAAAGGCCGCGGGCGGGCGGGCGATGTATGTCGGCGGGATGGTGCGGGACGGGCTGATGGAGATTCCCTGCAAGGATATCGACATCGAGGTCTATGGATTGCGGCCCGCGCAACTGAAAGAGGTTTTGGCGAAGCTGGGAAAGGTGCAGGAATACGGGGCCAGCTTCGGGGTCTACGGGCTGATGCACAGCGCCATCGACATCGCCATGCCCCGGCGGGAGCGGTGCGTGGGCATCAAGCATACGGACTTTGAGGTGTCGGTAGACCCGGAAATGTCCTTCCATGACGCTACGCTCCGCCGTGATTTGACCATCAACGCCATGATGCGGGATGTGCTGACCGGCGAACTGGTGGACCTTTGGCACGGTCAGGAGGATTTGAGGGATAAAATCATACGGCACGTCGGGGATGAGACCTTCCCGGAGGACGCTTTGAGAGTGTTCCGGGCGGCACAGTTCACGGCGCGGCTAAACGGGACGGTCGCGGCGGAGACGATGGCGCTTTGTCGGAGCATGAAGGTCGATGACATCAGCCATGAGCGGGTGTTTGACGAGCTGTGCAAAGCACTGTTAAAGGCGGAAAAGCCCTCCATATTCTTCCGGGTATTGAAGGAAATGGACCACCTGAAGGAGTTTTTCCCGGAGGTCGAGGCGTGCGTCGGGGTCCGGCAGAATCCGGTCCACCATCCCGAGGGGGACGTTTTCGAGCACACCATGCTGGTGCTGGACTGCGCGGCGGCGCTGAGGGCACATGCCCAGTGGCCGCTGGGCTTCATGCTGGCGGCGCTGCTGCACGATCTGGGGAAGATCGTCGCCACGGAAATTCAGCCGGATGGGAAGATCACCGCCTACGGGCACGAGGTCCAGGGGCTGGAGCTGTGCGAAAAGCAGATGCGGCGGCTGACCAGCCAGGCAAAGCTGATCGAGTATGTCAAGAATATGATGTGGCTGCACATGCGGCCCAACATACTGGCGGGCGGCCATTCCAAGAAGAAAAAGACGCGGCAGCTCTTTGATTTATCCGTTTGCCCGGAGGACTTGATTTTGCTTTCAAAGGCCGACGCCTCAGGAAAGCTGGACGAGCCCTATGACGCGGAGAATGAGGCGTTTTTGAGGGAGCGGCTGGAGGATTACCGGAAGGTCATGGAGCGGCCCATGGTCACGGGGAAGGATTTGATCCAAGCCGGGTTGAAACCGGGGCCACAGTTTTCCGAATGGCTGGCTCGAGGGCGGCAGCTTCACTTCGCGGGGCTGGAAAAGCAGCGGGCCTTGCAGCAGATACTGATGGAGGCCGGAAAGGAATAACATTTTGCAGGAAGTGCTGCATTTCAAGTATTGTGATGCAGCACTTCCTGCCTTTATTTTGCGTGCTTATATCCACTCTTTCAGTGTAATTCCTCCCTGATTATATGTTAAACTTTTGCGTATTTTTGCTGTTTTTCGTCTATTTTAGCGATGGCACAGCTTGACATCTAAAAAATCCTATGCTATACTCTTATATTGCGTTAGTATGGACAAAAAGCCGCTTCCGCGGCGAAAGTGCCTGAAATCAAAGGATTTTCGCAATGTGGCGATCATCGAAAATGCGATGAATCTTCACAGAGAAAATCACATTTAACAAAATATTTACCAAAGATTTCAAGGCAGTCCTCGCCGCGCCGCGGACAGAGCGTGTTCGCGGGGATGAATAAGATAAGGGGTGATTGAAGGCATGGTGCATCCGGTGCAAATGGGCAAACGCACGCGCATGCGCTTCTCGCGAATCGAGGAAGCGCTGGCGGTCCCTGATCTGATCGAGGTTCAGAAGAACTCGTACAGGAGCTTTCTGAAGGAGGGCCTTCGGGAGGTCCTGGCCGACGTTTCGCCGATTACCGACTATTCCGAGAGCCTGATTCTTGAGTTTACGGACTATTCACTGGACGACAAGCCGAAGTACACCGTCGAGAAGTGCAAGGAGCGCGACACCACCTATGCCGCGCCACTGAAGGTGACGGTTCGGCTGACCAACCGCGACACCCACGAGATCAAGGAATCCGAAGTGTTCATGGGCGACTTCCCGCTGATGACCGAGCACGGCACCTTCGTCATCAACGGCGCGGAGCGCGTCATCGTCTCCCAGCTCGTGCGCTCCCCGGGCGTCTATTTTTCCAAGGCCATCGACAAGACCGGCGCGGCGCTGTTCTCCGCGCAGATGATCCCCAACCGCGGCGCTTGGATCGAATACGAGACCGACGCCAACGGCGTGGTGTTCGCCCGCATCGACCGGGCCCGCAAGCTGCCGGTGACGGTGCTCCTTCGGGCCATGGGCGTGGAGAGCGACGAGGAGATCATCCGCCTGTTCGGCGACGGCGAGCACGTCTCCGCCACGCTGACCCGCGACGCGCCCTCCGTCAACGACAAGGGCGAGCTCCGCTACAAGACCCGCAAGGATCAGGCGCTGATCGAGATCTACAACAAGCTGCGCCCCGGCGAGCCGCCGTCGGTGGATTCCGCCACAAACCTGATCAATTCACTGTTTTTCGACCCCAAGCGCTACGACCTGGCGCACGTGGGCCGCTATAAATACAACAAGAAGCTGGCGCTGGCCCTGCGCATATTCAACCAGACCCCCGTGGAGGATGTGGTGCATCCCTACACCGGTGAGGTGCTGGCCGAGGCGGGCAAGGCCATCGACCGCGAGCAGGCCGAGGCCATCCAGAATGCCGGCGTGAACATGGTCCGCGTAGCCATCGGCGAGGAAGAGGTCAACATCATCGGCAACAACTTCGCCTTCATCGAGCCCTTCATGCAAAGCTATGACCCGGACCTGTATGAGCAGTACGACGCCAACGCGGCCCACTTCTCCGAGCGGGTCCACATCCCCACGCTCATCAAGCTGCTGGAGCGCGTTAAGGAGGACGGCATGCCCCTCAACGGCGCGCTGCGCGAGGCCGCCAAGACACTGATGCCCAAGCACGTGCTGGTGGACGACATCGTGGCCTCCGTGTCCTATCAGTTCGGCCTGTTCTACGGCATTGGCGAGGTGGACGACATCGACCATCTGGGCAACCGCCGCCTCCGCTCCGTGGGCGAGCTGCTGTCCAACCAGATCCGCGTGGGCCTGAGCCGCCTTGAGCGCGTGGTCAAGGAGCGCATGGCCATCCAGGACATCGACAAGGTGCGCCCCCAGGACCTGATCAACATCCGGCCCGTCTCCGCGGCCATCAAGGAGTTTTTCGGTTCCTCCCAGCTCTCCCAGTTCATGGACCAGCCGAACCCGCTGGCCGAGCTTACGCACAAGCGCCGTCTGTCGGCCCTGGGCCCCGGCGGTCTGAATCGCGAGCGTGCGTCCTTCGCCGTCCGCGACGTGCACTATTCCCACTACAGCCGCATCTGCCCCATTGAGACCCCTGAAGGTCCCAATATCGGCCTGATCGGCTCGCTGGCGACCTACGCCCGCATCAATGAATACGGCTTTATCGAGGCTCCCTACCGCAAGATCGACAAGGCCACCGGCGTCATCACCGACGAAATCGTCTACATGACCGCCGACGAGGAGGACAAGTACATCATCGCCCAGGCCAACGAGCCTGTGGACGAGCAGGGCCGCTTCGCCAACGACCGCGTGACCGTCCGCCGCAGGGATGAGATCATCCAGGTGGAGGCCGCTCGCGTGGACTACGTGGACGTTTCTCCCCGCCAGCTCATCTCCGTCGCCACCGGCATGATCCCCTTCCTGGAGAACGACGACGCCAACCGCGCGCTGATGGGCTCCAACATGCAGAGACAGGCCGTGCCGCTGCTGAAGCCGGAAGCGCCCTTCGTGGCCACCGGCATCGAGTACAAGGCCGCCTGCGACTCCGGCGTGGTGCTGCTCGCCAAGGAGGGCGGTCTGGTCACCCGCGTGACCGCGGATGAGATCGTCATCCGCACGGACGAGGGCACCGACCATCTCTATAAGCTGTCCAAGTTCGCCCGCTCCAACCAGGGCACCTGCATCAACCAGCATCCCATCGTCGCTGAGGGCGAGGTGGTAAAGGCCCGCCAGCCCATCGCCGACGGCCCCTCCACCGACCAGGGCGAGATATCGCTGGGCAGGAACGCGCTCATCGGCTTCATGACCTGGGAGGGCTACAACTACGAGGACGCCGTGCTGCTGTCCGAGCGCCTCGTGAAGGAAGATATGTATACCTCGATCCACATCGAGGAGTATGAGTCCGAGGCCCGCGACACCAAGCTGGGTCCGGAGGAGATCACCCGCGACATCCCCGGCGTCGGCGAGGACGCGCTCCGCGATCTGGACGAGCGCGGCATCATCCGCATCGGCGCGGAGGTTCGCGCCAACGACATTCTGGTCGGCAAGGTAACCCCCAAGGGTGAGACCGAGCTGACCGCCGAGGAGCGCCTGCTCCGCGCCATATTCGGCGACAAGGCCCGCGAGGTCCGCGACACCTCCCTGAGGGTGCCCCACGGCGAGTTCGGCATCATCGTGGATGTGAAGATATTCACCCGCGAGAACCGCGACGAGCTGTCCCCGGGTGTCAATCAGATGGTCCGTGTATACATCGCCCAGAAGCGCAAGATCCAGGTAGGCGACAAGATGGCCGGCCGCCACGGCAACAAGGGCGTCGTGTCCCGCGTGCTGCCCGAGGAGGATATGCCCTTCCTGGCCGACGGCACCCCGCTGGACATCTGCCTGAACCCCCTGGGCGTGCCTTCCCGTATGAACATCGGTCAGGTGCTGGAGGTGCATCTGGGCCTGGCCGCCAAGGCGCTGGGCTGGCACGTCGCCACCCCCGTGTTCGACGGCGCCCGCCAGGAGGACATCGACGAGATGCTGGACAAGGCCGCGCAGGTCGAGGACGGCCCGCTGTATGACAGTCTGGGCCGGCCCACCATCCAGTTCAGCAAGATCGGTATCAACCGCACCGGCAAGCTGTGGGTGTACGACGGCCGCACCGGCGACCGGTTCGACAACCCCGTCACCGTCGGCTATATGTACTATCTGAAGCTGCACCATCTGGTGGACGACAAGATCCACGCCCGCTCCACCGGCCCCTACAGCCTCGTCACGCAGCAGCCTTTGGGCGGCAAGGCCCAGTTCGGCGGCCAGCGCTTCGGCGAGATGGAGGTCTGGGCGCTGGAGGCCTACGGCGCGTCCCATGTATTGCAGGAAATCCTTACCGTCAAGTCGGATGACACCATCGGCCGTGTCAAGACCTATGAAGCCATCGTCAAGGGCGAAAACATCCCCGATCCGGGCATTCCGGAGTCCTTCAAGGTACTCATCAAGGAGCTGCAATCCCTGGCCCTGGACATCAAGGTACTCAACGAGGCCAAGGAGGAGATCGAGATCCGCGAGCTGGAGGACGACATCTACGCCACCGACAGCGAGTTCAAGGAGGAACTCGTGCCCACGCTGCCCGCGGACGGCATGACCGAGGAGGAAGAGGCCGTCGTCGAGGACTTCGACTTCGAGGAGCTCGATCTGGGCGACGACGATTTCAGTTTGGATGATGATTTTTAAGTTGAGTGTGGAGTTTTGAGTGTGGAGTGTGGCGTTGAGTTTGCCGCCCTTGTACGGATGTGGCAAACTCTCCCCCATTCCCCGTTGCCTGCTCCCTATTGTATATAAATGAAAGGAGAGAGCTCCTTGTTTGATTTGAACAATCTGGACTCCATACAGATCGGCCTGGCTTCGCCGGAAAAAATCCGGGCATGGTCCCACGGCGAGGTCACCAAGGCGGAAACCATCAATTATCGCACCTTAAAGCCCGAACGCGACGGCCTGTTCTGCGAGCGCATCTTCGGGCCCACCAAGGACTGGGAGTGCAACTGCGGCAAGTACAAGCGCACCCGCTTCAAGGGCGTGGTGTGTGACAAGTGCGGCGTCGAGGTCACCAAGTCCAAGGTGCGCCGCGAGCGCATGGGCCACATCGAGCTGGCCGCGCCCGTGAGCCACATCTGGTACTTCAAGGGCATCCCCAGCCGCATCGGCACGCTGCTGAACATCAGCCCCCGCTCCCTGGAGCAGGTGCTGTACTTCGCTTCTTATATCGTCCTCGATCCCGGCGACACCTCCATCTCAAAGCTGAGCCTGCATCAGATGCTGACCGAAACCGAATACCAGCAGAAGAAGCAGCAGGCCGCCGAGGTGGGCTTCGACTTCCGGGTGGGCATCGGCGCGGAGGCCGTCAAGGAGATGCTTCAGAACATCGACCTGGACGAGCTGAACGAAAAGCTCCGCAAGGAGCTGGACGACCTGTCCGCCAAGGAAACCAAGCGGGACACCGAGGGACAGAAGCGCCAGCGCATCATCAAGCGGCTGGAGGTCGTGGAGGCCTTTAGACAGTCCGGCAACCGGCCCGAGTGGATGATACTGGACGTGGTGCCGGTCATTCCCCCTGAGCTTCGCCCCATGGTTCAGCTCGACGGCGGTCGATTCGCCACCGCCGACCTGAACGACCTGTACCGCCGTGTCATCAACCGCAACAACCGTCTCAAGAGGATGCTGGAGATGAACGCGCCGGACATCATCGTCCGCAACGAAAAGCGCATGCTCCAGGAGGCCGTGGACGCCCTGATCGACAATGGCCGCCGTGGCCGCCCCGTTACCGGCGCGGGCGGACGTCAGCTCAAGAGCCTGTCCGACCTGCTGCGCGGCAAGCAGGGCCGCTTCCGTCAGAACCTGCTGGGCAAGCGCGTTGACTATTCGGGCCGTTCGGTCATCGTCGTCGGCCCGTCCCTGAAGCTGTATCAGTGCGGTCTGCCCAAGGAGATGGCGCTGGAGCTGTTCAAGCCCTTCGTCATCGAGCGGCTGGTCAATCAGGGCATGGCGGTGAACGTCAAGACCGCGAAGCGCTCCGTGGAGCGGCTGCGCCCGGAGGTCTGGGACGTGCTGGAATCCGTCATCAAGGACCATCCCGTCATGCTGAACCGCGCGCCTACGCTGCACCGCCTGGGCATACAGGCCTTTGAGCCGGTGCTGGTGGAGGGCAAGGCGCTGAAGCTGCACCCGCTGTG
Source organism: uncultured Eubacteriales bacterium (assembly GCA_902785105.1). GTDB lineage: Bacteria > Bacillota > Clostridia > Christensenellales > Aristaeellaceae > UBA2862. Next base: position 18,643 of record CACZXF010000064.1, read on the forward strand.
CTGCACCGCCTTCAACGCGGACTTCGACGGCGACCAGATGGCCGTCCACGTCCCGCTGTCCATGGAGGCCCAGGCCGAGGCTCGCTTCCTGATGCTGGCGGCGAACAACATTTTGAAGCCCCAGGACGGCAAGCCCGTCATCTGCCCCACGCAGGACATGGTTCTGGGCTGCTACTACCTGACCATGATCCACGAAGGCCTGAAGGGCACCGGCAAGGTGTTCACCGATGTGGACGAGGCCCTGATGGCCTACGGCACCGGCGAGCTGGCCCTGGAGGCCCCCTGCAAGATCAGGATGAAGAAGGTCATCGACGGCGTGGAGCACACCCGCCTCGTCGAAACCACCATTGGCCGCGTGATCTTCAACGAAGCCATCCCCCAGGACATGGGCATGCAGAAGCGCGAGACCATCGACGACATGTTCAAGCTGGAGATCGACGAAGTAGTCGGCAAGAAGCAGTTGGGCAAGATCGTCGATACCTGCTACCGCACCCACGGCGTCACCCGCACCTCTCAGATGCTGGACGACGTCAAGGCGCTGGGCTACAAGTTCTCCACCCGGGCGGCGCTGACCGTCTCCGTGGCGGACATCATCGTGCCCGACACCAAGAAGCAGATACTGGCCGACGCCGAGGCCCAGGTCCATCAGATCGAGCGCCAGTTCAAGCGCGGCCGTATGTCCGAGAACGAGCGCTACACCAACGTCATCAAGATCTGGGAGCAGGCCACCAACGACGTCACCAAGCAGGTCCTGGCCAACTTGGAGAAGTTCAATCCTATCAACATGATGGCGGACTCCGGCGCCCGCGGTTCCACCAACCAGATCCGCCAGCTCGCCGGTATGCGCGGCCTGATGGCATCCCCGACCGGCAAGACCATCGAGCTGCCCATCAAGGCGAACTTCCGCGAGGGCCTCTCCGTTCTCGAGTTCTTCCTGTCCTCCCACGGCTCCCGCAAGTCGCTGGCTGACACGGCCATGAAGACCGCCGACTCTGGCTACATGACCCGCCGTCTGGTGGACGTCTCCCAGGAGAACATCGTCCGGGAGATCGACTGCTTTGCCAGCCGCAACGAGCGCGTGCGCGGCATGAAGGTGAAGGCCATCGGCAACCCCGGCAACGTCATCGAAGAGCTGAACGACCGCATCCGCGGCCGCGTGGCGGCAGAGGACATCCTCGATCCTGCCACCGGCGAAGTCATCTGCGAGGCCAACGAGCTGATCACCTACGACATCGCCAAGCGCATCTGCGACGCGGGCATCGAGGAGGTCAACATCCGCTCCGTCCTGACCTGCCAGAGCCACGTGGGCGTGTGCGCGAGGTGCTACGGCGCGAACATGACCAACGGCAAGCTGGTGGACGTCGGCGAGGCCGTCGGCATCATCGCCGCCCAGTCCATCGGCGAGCCCGGCACCCAGCTCACCATGCGTACCTTCCACACCGGCGGCGTCGCCACCGGCGAGGACATCACCCAGGGTCTTCCCCGCGTCGAGGAGCTGTTCGAGGCCCGCAAGCCCAAGCGCGAAGCCACGCTGGCGGACATCGGCGGCATCGTACACATCACTACCGACGCCAAGAAGCGCCGCAAGCTGATCATACAGTCCACCGAGGACGCCGAGACCAAGGATTATCCCATCAACTACGACGCCAAGCTGAAGGTGCAGGACGGCGATGTCGTCTCCGCCGGCGATGAGCTGATCGAGGGCTCCATCAATCCCCACGATCTGCTCCGAATACTGGGCGTCAAGGCGGTGCAGGACTACCTGGTCAAGGAGGTCCAGTCCGTCTACCGCAGCCAGGGCGTGGAAATCGCCGACAAGCACATCGAGGTCATCGTGCGCCAGATGCTGCGCAAGGTCAAGGTGGAGGAGGCCAACGACACCGACCTGCTCCCCGGCGCGCTGGTGGACATCTTCCGCTTTGACCAGGCCAACCGCAAGACTCTGGAGGCCGGCGGCCGCCCCGCCACCGCCAAGCGCACGCTGCTGGGCATCACCAAGGCCGCGTTGGCCACCGAGTCCTTCCTGTCCGCCGCGTCCTTCCAGGAGACCACCCGCGTACTGACCGAGGCCGCCATCAAGGGCAAGAACGATCCCCTGCTGGGCCTCAAGGAAAACGTCATCATCGGCAAGCAGATTCCCGCCGGTACGGGACTCAAGCGCTACGCCAATATCGAAATTCACGAAGCCTACTGATAAAAGAATCCCTGCCGCGTCGGATGACGCGGCAGGGATTTGTTATATTAGAATAGACTCATTCCATATTTGATACTGACACTGTAGGGGCGCCGTTTCGGCGCCCGTCCTTGTACGCAGCGATTCTTCGTACATGGCGGGCGGCGAAACGCCGCCCCTACAAGGTTGTATCGGTTTTCTTACAGATTTCCCCTTAAAAAATCCACCACGATGCACACGGCCTCGCGGATCATATAGTGGAACTTAGTGTGGCCGGTGTATTCGGCGGCGATGCCGTAGGCGTTGGTGAGCCCGGCCTTTTTTGCGATGGCGGTGGCACGCCAGACGTGGTAATTATTGGTGATAATGCCCGTTCGGGCGTCGGGGCTGTCCATCAGGGCCTTGGAATAGCGTATGTTTTCGATGGTGGCGGTGGATTGGTCCTCCAGAATGATGCGGTTTGCGTCCACGCCCCGGTCGATGAGCTGTTCCCGGATGCACCGGGCCTCGCTCATGGGTTCGTCGCTGCCCTGGCCGCCGGAGGCGATGATCGTGGCGTGGGGATGGTCCTCGATGCAGGCCATGACGGCGTTCAGTCGGCGTCTGAGAGCGGGGCTGGGGCCGTCGAGGTCCACCCGCGCGCCCAGCACGATCAGGTAGTCCATATCCGGCGGCGCGGAGGCGTTCAGACCGGAGACCACCAAGCCCTCCAACGCCAGCACCGCCGCCAGCGCCACGCACAGGCCCATGCGCCACAGGCCGTGGAACCAGCGGGGAATTTTCGGGCTGTCGCTGAATATACCACAGACAATAAACACAACACCGAGAACAGGCCAAATCATGCTCATGCTCAGGCCCATTCGGGAGGCGTGCCACAGCACGAAATAATAGGCGACGCAGGCGATGCCCACGGCAATATAGATGAATTTCAACAGCCGCTTCATGATCTCACCTCACCGGTGCCGCGCCGGTCCATATCCGCCATGGAGACGCCACGGGTGTGCCGCACCATGCGCCACTTCGGCGGCGGGGTCAGGCAGGCGAAGATGTTGATGGGCAACCAGCTCACGACAAACAGCGGGAACAGCAGCACCGTGGGCAGGCTCTCCCGCACCAGCATCCCCTCCCGCCGCAGCATGAAAGCCGCCGCACCGCTGCACACCAGCCACAGCACCACCACATAGGCTATGCCCAGAGCCAGCGCCAGCGGCAGGTGATTGACTATAAGGTCTTTGTATTGAATGATCGAGGCCACAGCGGTCAGAATGCCCACATAGTTCATCAGGTTTCCGAGAAACAGACAGCCGATGTCCAGGCTCCATGGGGTGTGCTTCTTAAACAATCTGCCCACATAGCGCCGAGTGCATTGCAATGAGCCCGCCGTCCAGCGGCGGCGCTGCACCGCGGAATCCCGGAAGCGGATGGGCTGCTCATCGTAGACCTTCGCGTCGGGCATCCAGCCGATGCGGCAGTCTGACAGGGCGCACTGGGCGGTATATTCCAAATCCTCGGTGAGGGTATAGGTGTCCCAGCCCAGTTTGCGCACCAGTTTGTCCGTCACCATGAAGCCCGTGCCGTTGAGGTGGCAGGACAGGCCCAGCCGGGCGCGGCTCTCGTTGAATATGCGGCTCATGAACCAGTAGAAGATCGTAGTGCCCCCGGCCAGCCAACTGTCGAAGGGGTTCTTGCTGTCGCGGAAGCCCTGAGCAGCGGCATAGCCGGCCTGGCAGGCGTTGTTGACGGAGCGCATGAATTTTGGGTGGACCAGATTGTCCGCGTCGAAGATGCAGTAGGCGTCGTAAGCGCCGGTTGCGCTGAGCTGGGCGAAGGCCTGGCGCAATACGTCGCCCTTGCGATGGACCGGAGCCTCACAGCGCAGGATCTTCGCGCCAGCTTTTATTGCGGCCTGCTCCGTGTCATCCGTACAGTTGTTGGGGACCACATAGATGTCCAGCAGTTCCGCCGGGTATTCCTGCGCCTTCAGCGACTTCACCAGCTCCCCGATCACCGCCGCCTCGTTCCGGGCGGGGATCACCGCGGCGATCCGCGTGGCGTCGGCATATGCTTTTAATTCATAGGACTTGCCGAACAGAAAGCCGCCCAGGCTCGTCAGCACAAAATAGATCGCCAGAAGCGCGCCAAACACGCCCCCCAGCGCCAGAATCACATTCGCCATCGTCTTACCTCGCGTGTATAGTGACACTACTATACCACACAAAGATAAACTGTATAAAAAGGAAGTGCTAACATTGAGGAAGAAACGGTATGCGTTGACATATGCGATAAACAGGAACGGACTCCCTCAGTCACCAAAGCGTGGCTAAGGACCTGTGCATAAATAATTCGTACAGAATGCGCAGGATGAATTCGTCAGCGCAAGGCGGAGGAGGGAGGCGTGCCGGGGCACGTTGACCGACGACAACGCAGCGATGGCGGATTCAGACAAGCAGAATGTATGAATAATTTATGCACAGTTCCTAAGGGAGTCCGTGACCCCGACAGCTTTCAATTTCTCAGTTAAACCCAAATATCCTCCGGCTGACCTTGTACCCCACGATGGTCGCGCCGCGGCCGATGCGGCCGGGGAGATGGGTCAGGCGACCGAGGAAGCGGCGCTTTAATATGATATAAACATCAGGCTGCTGCTCGTGGATATAGGCCCAGAGCGCTCGCTTCTTTCTGCGGTTTTCGGGGGTGCCGCTCTTGATGAGCAGCACGGAGGACACGGTGGTGATGATCTCAAGATACCTGAGCATATAGCGCCGCTTGTGCTTATCCTTGATCTCGCTGATCTTCACCGAGGACACCAGCAGCCGGTTTACCAGCAGCGCCTGGTCGATGCGCTGGATCATGATGTTCTCCTGGACGGATTGGTCCTCGCGGCCGATGAAATAGTGATAGACGTCCTCATCGAGGTACAGCATGCGCTCCACGCTGTTCAGCGGCACATAGGCGTAGAGCTCATCCACATAGAAGGTGTGCTTGGGCAGCTCCAGCCCGCACTCCCGCAGCAGGCTTGTGCGATAGATGATGGAGTGCATCTGGATGTAGTGGCCCACGCGGAAGTGATGGGTCTCTTCCCAGCCAAAAATCTGATTTTCCGGGAGGGTGTGGTGATAGCGGGTGACATACTTGTGCTTCTGACCTACCTTGTCGTAGACAAAGTTGCTCAGCACCATGTCGATGCTCTCCCCCGCCTCCGTCAACTCCTTGATGCGTTTCAACACCCGGATAAACGTCTCTGTGTCAAACCAGTCGTCCGAATCCAGCACCTTGAAATAGACGCCTGTGGCGTTGCGGATGCCCGTCATCACGGCGTCGCCGTGGCCGCCGTTTTCCTTGTGGATGGCCCGCACGATGCCGGGATAGCGGGCGGCGTAGTCGTCCGCCACCTTCGCGGTGTCATCCTTCGTGGAGCCGTCGTTGACGACGAGTATCTCCACATCTTCCCCCGCCGGCAGGACAGATTCGATGGCGTGCGCCATGTATGCCTGGGAATTATAACAGGGTATGGCTACCGTCAACAGCTTCGTCATTTTATCAGCCTCGTTTGCATTTGATATATTCATAGACAGTTCGTGCGTCCAAATAGTTGCAAAAACTCTATAGTATATAATAACACATTTTTGTCACAAATTGCAATACATAATAAGAAAGCGCCGGTTATTTAACCGACGCATAGAAGTAAAATGGTTTTTTAGTCCTTTTTCCTCGACATGATTTCCAGAATCCGAAGGAACAGGTTGATGATGTCCAGATACAGGGACGCTGCCATGTCCACGGCGTTGTCCACGGTTCGGGCGCAGCTGTTGGCCCTGGCCCAGTCATAGCCGATATAGAGCGAGAAGATGGCGGTGAAGATCCACTCGTAGACACCGGAATAGCGGCGGAAGATTAAGATCGTCACCAGCTCCGCCACGAGGGTGGCCAGCAGGCTGAAGCCCAGCATGCGGCCCAGGCTCAGGAAGAAGCCGGGGGCGATGGTGGCCAGTATCATGAAGGACAGTGTGACGATGGCCGTGACCAGCACCGCCGTCTGGACCGTGCTCGTTGGGATGCCGTCCACGCAGGCGCAGACCACCACGCCCACGGGAAGGGCGATCAGATTGTAGCCAATGAAGCTCATCACCGCGCCGCCTTTTCCGATCATGATGCTGCCCACAATGACCATCACAAAGTAGCCGATCAAAAACGGCAGGACGCCCATGCCGGCGACCATGGCGATAATCTGCTGGCCGAACAGCGTCACCATCAGATAATTCAGCGCAAAGCCCCAGAAAAGCACCGCGCCGATGATTAGATTATAGGCCCGCTCGGAAATCTCCACGTCGTCGGCGCGGAGGTATCGCCGTTCTTCTATCATCTTTTGAGAATTGCTGAATACTGCCATAGATATCCCTCCTTTTGACTCTATTATACAGGCGCATTGTGAACTGGATGTAACATCGGAAGTAAATTTCAGTGCCGGGACGCATACTATATCATTGTTCGGATTCCTGGTATATTAGAATTTGATAGGGAGACGACTCCCTCCCCGACAAATCCCTGTTTACATAGAACATCAGGCAGAACCTCTACTGTTAAATATGAAGAAAGGGAGAAAAGCAACGGGGAATTAGCATTGGGGTGGTATAATATAAAATAGAGATATTATAGCAGGCGCGAAACCTGCTTTTGATGAAATTTGAAAGGCGGTATAGCCGAATGAAGATCGTGGTACTTTGCGGCGGGCTGAGCATGGAGCGCAACGTCTCCATCACCAGCGGCACGCTGATCTGCAAGGCCTTGCGGGAGCTGGGGCACCGGGCGCTGCTGGTGGACATGTTCTACGGGCTGGAGGACGTGGACACCCCGCTGGAGCAGCTCTTCGACGAACTGCCGACGGTGGTGGACGCCCATGTGGACAGCCTCGCCCCTGACCTTGAAAAGGTGCGTGCCTCCCGGAAATGGCAGAGCCCCAGCCTGGTGGGCAAGGGCGTTTTCGAGCTTTGTGCGCTGGCGGACGTGGTTTTCCTGGGACTGCACGGAGCCTGCGGCGAGGACGGACGCATCCAGGCGGCGCTGGAGCTGATGGGCATTCCCTACACGGGCTCTGGCTGTCTCGGTAGCGCCATCGCCATGGACAAAAATCTGACCAAGCAGCTCTGTGCCGCCGCCGGGGTGCGCACGCCCCGCTGGCAGATCGTCTATTACGATGAGGGCGACACGCTGATGCAGGCAGCCAGCATCGGCCTGCCCTGCGTGGTGAAGCCCGTGGACAGCGGCTCCTCCATCGGCGTGGCCATCGCTCACAACCAACAGGCGCTCTCCGACGCGCTGGAGGTCAACCGTCCCCTGGGTCGTTGCATCGTGGAGCAGTATGTCCAAGGCCGGGAGATCGACGTGGGCGTGCTGAAGGGCACGGGCCTGCCCTCCATCGAGATCCGTCCCAAGCATGGCTTCTACGATTACTTCAACAAGTATCAGGCCGGGGCTACCGAGGAGATCTGCCCCTCCCCCATCGAGCCGGCGATCGAGGCGGAGCTGCGGCGGGTGGCGGTCAAAGTTCACAACCTGCTGGGGCTCAAGACCTATTCCCGGTCGGACTATATCGTCGATAAGAACGGCGACGTCTACTTCCTTGAGATCAACACCCTCCCCGGCATGACGCCCACCAGCCTGATGCCCCAGGAGGCCGCCGCCGTGGGCATTGACTACAAGACCCTCTGTCAGATCATCGTGGACGACGCCGTCAAAGGAGGCCGCGCATGAAGCCGTTTTTGCTGAGAGACGCCGTGTACGCCTGCGGGGGCAGGTATGTGGGACCGGAGGCCGCGCTGGACAGGGAAGTCTCCTTCGTCACCAGCGACAGCCGCACCGCCGCGCCGGGAGCGCTGTTCGTGGCCTTTAAGGGCGAGCGGGTGGACGGCCACGCTTTCATGGCGGACTGTCTGAAGAAGGGCGCCGTGGCCTGCGTGTCCGAGCGTGAGCCCATGAGTGATGAGGAGACCCCTTGCGTCGTGGTGGATTCCTCCCTGCGGGCCATCGGGGCCATCGCGGCCTGGCATCGCGGACGGTTCGACATCCCCGTCATCGGCATCACCGGCTCCGTGGGCAAAACCACCACCAAGGAGATGATCGCCTCGGTGCTGTCCCAGCGGTTCGACACCCACCGCACTGAGAAGAATTTCAACAATGAGCTGGGCGTGCCGTGGACGCTGCTTCGGCTGGACGATAACAACGAGGTCTCCGTGGTGGAGATGGGCATCAACCAGTTCGGCGAGATGCGGCGGCTGACGGGCATCGTCCATCCCACGATGGCGGTGTTCACGGTCATCGGCGACGCCCATCTGGAATTTCTGGGTGACCGGCCCGGCGTGCTCCGCGCGAAGGGCGAGATCGTGGAGGGTATGCCGGAGGACGGGCTGCTGGTCCTGAACGGCGACGACCCGCTGCTGGCGGACTTCCTGCCCGAGCATCGGCGGGTGACCTACGGCAGGAATCCCAACTGTGACGTGCGGGCGGAGAACATCACCAGCTTAGGCGCGGCGGGCACGCGCTTCACCATCCGCCATCCCGGCGGCAGCTTTGACGCAGAAGTCCACGCCTACGGCTCCCATCTGGTCAACGCGGCATTGGCCGCGGCGGCAGTGGGTCTGGCCCTGGGCCTGACGGAAGGTGAAATTGCCGCGGGCATCGCCGCCTATCACACCGTGGGCGACCGGGCGCGGATCATCCCCGCCAACGGCTTCACCATCGTCAGCGACTGCTACAACGCCAACCCCAATTCCGTCCACGCCGCCATCGATTCCCTGGCTGGGATGGAGGGGCGAAGGGTCTGCATACTGGGCGACATGCTGGAGCTGGGCGATGACACCGTCGCGCTTCACCGGGAGGTGGGCGGCTACGCCGCCAAGAACGGTGTGGGACTGGTCGTCGGCTGCGGTCCCCTCGGACGGCACATCGCCGAAGGGGCAAGGGACACCGGCGGTCAGGCGATGGCATATGACAGCCGGGATGCCCTCGTCGAGTCACTCCCCCATTTCATACAACATGGCGACACCGTGCTCGTCAAAGCATCCCACAGCATGGCCTTCGAGAAGGTCGTCGATGCGCTCAAACAATTATAATACAACGCGCCGTCCCCGGGTATCAACCGGCAGACGGCGCGTTTATTATTCCAGAAAATCATGTATTTCCACGAACATCGGCGCGGCTCCCACGGCAGGCAGGTATTTTTCGAAAAAGTCCTCATGGGACATGGCGAGGGTGAGGGTGTTGTCACAGGGGTGGAAGGCCAGTCTCGGCGCATTCCGGAGAGCGCTGTCGATAAGCAGGGAAACCGCCCGGTCCGTATCAAAGATCAGCCCCAGCGGACTGGCCGCGCCGGGATGGCATTTCAACAGGTCGAAGAGCCTGTTCTCCGGAGCGAAGCTAAGCCGGGAAGAGCCCGCCTGCTTTGAGATGTCCGCCGTGCGGAAACGGGCCTCCGGACGGGTCAGGCAGAGGCAAAAGCGCTTGCCGTTCTTCGTGGTCAGAAAGATGTTCTTCGGCGTCAGCGCTTCCAGCTTCCGGTCGATCTCCGCACAGGCCTCCATGGTCGCGGTCGGCGCGTGTTCCGAGAGGCGATAGCTGACACCCAGCCCATCCAGAAAAGCCATCACCTGTTCCGCTTCCCCGTTCATCGCTGCCTCAGGTCCTTTCCTTTGAACAATGCTGTCAAACAAACGCTCGTATCAAGCATTCGGGAGGCTACGCGCTCCCCATAGCGCTCCTTGATCTGCGGCGGTGTCAGGTTTGTTGCGATGACGGTATGCCGACGATTCACCATGCGCTCATTGAGCAGCGTAAACAGGTATTCCACGGTGATGTTGCGCATCATGGGCTCGGTGCCGAGATCGTCAATGAGCAGCAGCGGCGCTTCCACCAGCGTGGTAAAGCCGTCGAATTTTTCATCGTTGCCCACGTGCTGCTGGCGCATTGCCTCGAACATTCTGAAGGCGGTGATGCGCACGGCGGAAAAGCCGCGGGAGGTCACGCGCTCAAAGATGCAGTTCAGCAGGAATGTCTTGCCCAGCCCGCCGCTGCCCGTCAGCACGAGATTGCGGAATTTGAAATTGGGGAACTCATCCGCATAGGCCTCGCAGAGGCGGCGGATTTCAAGCATACGCTTTCGCTGGCCGTCGGCTTCGGGGAATACATCGGGATCAAAGCGTTCAAAATTCTGCTCATCTATCCCTGCCATGCTGCCGTCCTCATACTGACGAAGCCTCAGCCGGGTCTCAAAGCATTCGCAGAACCGGGCGGGCGCCTCGCCTACATAGCCGGTATCCCGGCATTTGGGACAGCGATAGGTCATGTCCAGCGCGTTTTCGGGCAGACCGACGGACTTCAACAGTCCTCTGATTTCAGCGTTGATGGCAAGGCCCCGGGCCTTCATGCTCTGGGCGATGGCGATTCGTTCAGCCTCGCTCTTGCCATCAAGTATGGCGCGCATGGCGTTCAGCGCCAAAGACGCACTCTCGGCCCGCAATGCCTCAATGCGCGGAGCCTTCATAATCGCCTCGCGATAGCGGCGCTCCTGGGCCAGCTCGTTGGCGGCGCGCTGTCGGGCATAATCCTCCAGCAGCGCTCGAATGTGTTCAGCGCGAGTCATGCTTTGCTCTCCTCGCTTCCAAAGACCTTGTCATAGTCAAAATAGAAATCGTCCCCGAAATCCTCGTCCTTATATTCCCGCTGGGCGTAGTCCAGGGCGGGATTAGTGGGCTTATCCGCTGTCCTGCCCGACTGTTTCCACGCCTCATGCTGGACGCGGGCCTGCTCCAGGGTGGCCGCGCCGTCCTTCTTCCACTGGGTCAGCAGCTTCTCCATGTAGGCCATGGAGCCGCCCGCGCCTTTGGCACACTCGGCGGCGTAGTCGATCAGTTCGGCGGGATAGGCGTCCTTCCAGCCGCGATAGGTTTGCAGGTCGCCGTAGGCAGGGCGCTTTTCCGATCCCGCACGGCGAAAGACCTCCCGCAGCTCCCGGGACAGCGCCGCCATCTGCCGCATGTAGGCGTCGGCCTCCCCGGGGGTGGAGACGCCGTCCTTGCGCCACACGCTCAGACGCCATTCCAGATCGTCGAAGCGCTCCTTGTTCAGCCGGTGGCACTGCACCGCGGCGAGGCGGATCATCTCCGGGGCAAAGCCCTGGTCGATCAGCGCCGCATAGCGATCCAACTGATCCGGGGTGGGCTGAGCGCTCTTCGGATTCAGCTCCCTCAGAACCGCCGCCACCTCGCCGAAATGCTTCTGCTTTTCGTCGCGCTGGTTTTCGAGGATGCTGTTGAGGTACTTCATCGTGGGATACTGGGCGCTGGTGGTGCTGTCGCAGGCAGCCAGTATGGCGTCCTTATCATAGCCCCAGTCCTTGATCCAGCAGCGGATATAAGCCAGGTCGGGTTCGGAGGGGTTGCGCGAAATGCCCAGCTTTTTGAGAATCTCCCTGGCGATTGCGACTTCGCCGGTATCCTCGGCGATGGCCCGTTCCACCTCGGCCAGCGTATGTATGCCGCGTTCTGACCAGTCCTTCATCAGCTTATTCGCCTTGTCAAACACGGAACTCGGCCTCGGGTTCTTGCTCCTGACCAGCGATTTGGCATAGGCGAGCAGACGTATGATGGCATCCTGATCGAGCTTAAAAGTATCCCGCCATTCTGTAGCCTTGTTGATCTCATGCTGGCCGATGAAGCCGTCGTCGAACAGGGCACTCAACTGATTGTTGAACTCCCGGTTGGCGCGCATCTCCAGATCCAGCGGGTTGCCCGCGGACTGGTTGGCGTAGAACACCGGTTGTATGGCGTAGGTAGGCGGCTGGTCGGTGAGGCGCCTGACGAGGCCCCGATTCTCCCAGTACGTGAAGGCGCGGTAGACCTCCTCCTCGTCCATGCTTAGCACCGCGGCGATATCCTGAAGCGAACCGCCCAGCTCCGGGTGGAGCGCCAGCATACGGGCGTAGAGGTAGACCTTCAGCGCCGAATTTGTGGCGTCGGGCATGTATTCCGTGATGAACAGGTTTTCGATGGGCGTGGAATCAAACAGCGCCGCCCCTTCGGCATAGGTACAAAACGACATGGCAATCTCCAAGCTCTTCTGTAATACACTCATGATACCATAATTTTGATAAAAAAACAACAGGGACGCGCCCTGTTGAATTTTGTCACTGATGTCTGGCTTTCGCCAGCGCGGGTCTGAGCCTCGCGGAGAGCAGCGCGGCGATGAAGCACAGCGCCAGGTCCGGCAGGAAGGTGGTCAGACAGCCCACAATGGCGACGCCGAGTCCCCACTCCGCCGGGGTCTCCAGCACGCAGGAATACATGAAATAATAGTAGGCGATGCCGATGAAATAGTAGACCACCAGCCCGGCCACCGCAGCGATCATCAGTCGGATGAATTCACCCGCGGAGGATTGTATCTGCGGCAGCCTCTCCACCAGCAGCCCGATGAGAAACGCCGCCGCCAGGAAGCCCAGCAGGAAGCCGAACCCCGCCCGGAAGATGTACTGCGGCCCGCCGCCATGAACGAACACCGGCACGCCCACCAGGCCCACCAGCAGGTAAGCGCCCACGCTCATGGCCCCTAATTTCGCCCCCAGCAGCATACCCGCCAGCAGCACGAACAGCCATTGCAGCGAAAACGTGAAGGGATAGGGCTGTGTCGGCAGCGTGATGCGTATGAACGCGCCCACCGCCACCAGCGCGGCAAATAATCCACAAAGTACAATGTCAATCGTGCGCATCCCCGCGCCCTGTCTCCCGCCCATGCTTCAGCCTCTTTCGTATGTGTGGTACGTTATTATAGCATGAACGGCAGGTAGTATTCAAGCAGGCTGAGTAAACATGTTGTTTATCGGTATAGGCAAATTCAGCAAACCGCCTTTATCATTCTGTATATACATATGATCACATTGAAGTATTGCCTCTCAGAGGCGCGACTTTACATTTGTAGTTTTTTATGCATCAGTGTACTGTAAATCATTTCGATGATTTCATCATCTGTCTCTTCATCAAATTTGCGGGCAAACATGCATTTGGTTTTCATCAGAAAATCATAATCTTCTTTTCTGAAAACATAGGGGCTGCCCCGATTCCAGTCGATCGCCCTCATTATTTCATTTTCGTTCGGCTCCGGTTTATATATTCTGTCCTTAAAAATCGAATCTACAATCAAAGGCTGAATCATGCTTTCATCTGCACAAAACGTAAACCGCAAGCGCTTTCGGACACTGGGCTCATTTTCGCAGACATACCTTGCAAAATCGTCAGTGATACTGAACCACTGATGCCCTTTGGCAAAGGTAAAATCCCTAATTCGATTGACTCCGATGATTTTCTGGATCTGAATACTGATCCATTGGACGATTCGCAGCGGGTTTTTCCTCGATTTGCCAATTAGTTCCTGGAAAAACCAATAGTATTTTAGCCGCGGTCTGAACATGTCGATATGGCAAGCCTCGGAAAGGCGAACGAACTCTTTGCCCTGATTCCGATCGAAGAAAGCGTGGATTTCATCGTTTGTTCGGACGGGTAAATCCATGCTGGAAATCAGGTGATAATAGCAATAGGCCCCCGCATGAATGGCCGTATTCAGCAATTCGAATTCCGCCTTAACAATACTGTAGCCACCCCAGGAAATCCGGTGCCGCTTTACCATAGTAATATTTGAATGTACCGCTACCTGGCTGATCCTTCGCATTTCATCCGCACTGATCCTGCTTTTTCGGTCGATATGAAGAAAGATATCGTTTCTTTCATCGTCGATCAGCTCTATCAACTTCCGAAGCTGTTCCCAGTTCTTATGGACCAAGATCAGATAGGCGTGCTTACAATTCATAATCTCAAACCTTTCTCTTCACTTTTCCCGGTAGAGCTTCGGTTTTTCTTATGCTTTTTGAAAAACACGACAATTCACCCATCTTTTTAAAAATGCTTCTTTTATTGTTGTGTGTTTTCAATCAAAATAGATTCTATAGTAATAGCCCCAATACCGCGTCTGACAAATCATTTTTAGTGTTGGCTCTTCTCCTATTTTTAATGGAAATGCCCTTTAGAACAGGGCGGACACATCCAATTCGAGCATGATGCCAATGAAAAAGATCATGGTTTTGAAGCCTTCAAAGGTGTTGAGGCCAAAAGATATCAAGCGTTTCCACGATACGATGGGCTCTTGCCGTCTTCGGACAGGTTTCCGACAGAGCTCTGTAGCAGTGCTTCTGCTTCTTACTCATATAGTCATCCCGCATCATGAACAGTTTGCGGTGCTGAAACAGGGTCTTCTTGTCATCAACCTCACGCTGTTCGTTCTTGCGAACTTCGTCCAGCGCTTTTGTGAGAACCTGCTTGACGTGGAATTTGTCAATNNTGCTTGACGTGGAATTTGTCAATGACCTGCTCTGCATGCGGAAAGTATTCCTTCACGGCAGGCAGGAAGGACGCCGACATATCGCTGGTGACCGCAGTAATGTTGTCAGTGCTGCCGCCTTGTTGTTCCAAACGGGCTTTTACGGCAGCTACAGCCTGCTTGGTACGGCCGTCTTCCACATCAATCACCCTGTGCTCAAGAGCGTCAATGGCAATGGTGACGTACTGGTGCCCGCGTCGCTTGGAGGTTTCGTCAAGTGCCATCTTCGACACATTGGAGAGGTCCTGCTTATCAGCAGCGCGATTCACCCAGTATGACAGGATCGACGCGAGAGACTTCTCGTTGCAGCGAAGCAGCCG
>CACZXF010000065.1 GCA_902785105.1 uncultured Eubacteriales bacterium
AAGGGGAAGGCAAGGAGTTAAGAACGGTGGCCCCAAAAGCCTTCCCCTTGAGGGGAAGGTGCCCCGAAGGGGCGGATGAGGTGAACCCCCGTCTCCCCGCTAAATTCCAATTTGTCATACAGTTCAACATAAAAACAGCGTTCCCGCCGAACAGCTACGGCGGGAACGTTTATTATGTATCAATCGTAGAAGATCCGGCGGCCCCAACTGAATACGCGGTTGTAATAACCGGAATACAGGTTGCTGATAATGACCATCTTGGCCACGGAAGAGGCATGGATGAAGTAGCCCTTGCCGAGGTAGATGCCCACATGGTCGCACAGGTCGCTGTCCACCACGGTATCGAAGCAGACCAGGTCGCCGCGCTTGAGGTCAGAGACGTTGTTGATCTGTTCATATCGGGTATCATAGCCCTGGGACTTGGAGCTGCCCTTGACGGAGCCGCTCTTGGCCTTGCCGTAGCACCAGTTGGTGAACGTGGCGCAGTCGAAGGAGGTCGGCGGGTTGGAGTTCTCCTTGTAAGGCGCGCCGATCAGGTTCTGGGCCACATAGATGGTGTACTCGATCTTCGAGACGCTGGCGCTGGTGACGGTGGACCGCAGCGAGGAGGGCATGTCAGTCGTGGAACCCGAGCTGCTGGAATAGGTGCCGGGATTGCCCACACTGTTGCTGGTGGAGCCGCCGTTGGAATAGGAAATCTTGTTCTTCGTCAGATCGTTGGTGCGAATGTAGCCGATCGAGGACGAGGACTTCGATTTCTTGCACCTGGCGTACTTGCCGCTCAGGCCCACGACGTAAACCGTCGTGCCCGCGGGCACAGTGCCCAGCTTGCTGGAGCCCGCCTTCTTGTAGACCGTGGCTTCGCTGGCCGTGTACATCTTGATGGAGCTGGTCAGCGTCAGGTATTTCAACGGTATGTAAGCCGTGACGCCCTTGTACACCACGCGGCCCCAGCCATCGGTATAGTCCTCCAGCTTGACCTTCAGGCCGCTCTTCACCGTGGCGTATTTTGAATGGGTCGAAGGCGATATGTAGACCTTTGTCTTCGTGTTGATGCGCGCATATACCGACGACGCCAGTGCAGAGGACGCAAACAGCGTCAGCACGAGCAGGCCGATCAACGCGACGCGCAACGCCCGCATTGCCCGTCTCTTCATGTCGATACCCCCAAATTTGAATTCCCCTATATTATATTGCAAAATTATGACAATTGCAATAGCAAATGTGAAAGTTGAGAAAATTTTTACTTGCATTTTGACTAAATTAGGACTTTTGTAAATCCAATATGCTTCCGCTTCCCCATTCAGGTTGCGAATTTGCGGGGAAAAGGCTATAATGTCAATGTAACTGATATGTTCGGCGGAAAAAAGGGATTTGTTGGGGTGAAGGGAGAATGAAGTTGGCCTGCAAACACAGGCACTTTTCATTTTCCATTGTCCATTCATTCAAACAAATTCCAATTTACAAGCTATACCGAACAGCAACATGATGTTTTCAAATCATTCTTGAACACGGAGGGATCGCCATGGACAAATCAGAGGCGCGCTGCGCTGTGATCGGAGCAGCGAACATCGACATCGGCGGCTTTCCAACGGGACTGGCGGCGATGGGCGATTCAAACCCGGGCCGGATTCGCGTCTCAGCGGGCGGCGTGGGGCGCAATATCGCCTGCAATCTGGCCCGGCTGGGCGTCGAGACCCATCTGGTGACGGCGCTGGGCGGGGACATATTCGTCGAGGCCGTGCGGGCGGACTGCGCGGCGGCCGGGGTCCATCTGGACCATGCGCTCACGTTTCCCGCCGCGCCCAGCTCCGCCTACCTCTTCATCGCGGACGCCGCCGGGGAAATGCGGCTGGCGGTCAACGACATGTCCATCTGCGAGATGCTGACGCCCGAGGCCCTCGCGCCGCTTATCGACTGGCTGAACACCATGGACCTGGTGGTGCTGGACGCCAACCTGCCCCCGGAAACGCTGGTTTATCTGGGCGAAAGCCTACACACCCCGCTGCTGGCGGACGCCGTGTCCGCCGCCAAGGTCCACAGGCTGCTGCCCCTGCTGCCGCGCCTTTGGGCTTTAAAGCCCAACGCCCTGGAGGCCGCCGCGCTGACGGGACTGCCGGTGAGCGACAACGCCGCCGTAGCTGCCGCCGCCCGACGCCTGCGGGACATGGGCCTTCGGCGGGCGTTCATCACACTGGGTGAACGCGGCGTCTGCCGCATGGAGGACGGAAATGTACAGTTCATCCCCGGTGCGCCGGTCAGGCTGGTCAACGCCACCGGCGCGGGCGATGCCTTCACCGCCGCCCTGGCCTGGGCCATGCTCCGGGGCCTCGCCCCCCATGAAACCGCCCTGGCCGGCCTCGCCGCCGCTGCCACAGCCGTCGAAAGCCCCGCCACCGTCAGCGCTGAGCTCAATGAAAACGCGATAATCGAGCGAATGCAGACAATGAAGGACAGCATGTGAGCGATAAACAGGGATTTATCGGGGAGATGCCCGCTCTCCTGTAGGGGCGGCGTTGCGCCGCCCGCCGGGTAGAACATGCCGTCTCACGGGGGCGGGCGCCGAAAAGGCATCATTATGCCGCTTCTCATGAGGTTAAATGTATATTTTCCCGGTCAATCTTTACGCTTTCATGCGTGCGTAAAAGGGCGATTCCGAGGTATAATTAATATAAGAAGAAAAAATATTTTCGCGCCGGGAATTTGGCGCGTGAGAGGCAGCGTTCATGCAGAGAGAAAATCACTACGACGAAAGTCAGATACAGGTGCTGGAGGGGCTGGAGGCGGTGCGCCGCCGTCCGGGCATGTACATCGGCTCCACCGACGAAAGGGGCCTGCACCACCTGGTCTATGAGATCGTGGACAACGCCGTCGATGAAGCGCTGGCAGGCTTCTGCGACAACATCGAGGTCACGCTGGCGAAGGACGGCTCCGTTACCGTCCAGGACAATGGCCGCGGTTTCCCGGTGGGCATCCATCCCAAGATGGGCCGGCCCGCCGTCGAGGTGTGCCTGACGGTGCTCCACGCCGGCGGCAAGTTCGGCGGCGGGGGCTACAAGGTCTCCGGCGGCCTCCACGGCGTCGGCGCGTCCGTGGTGAACGCCCTGTCCAGCCACCTGAAGGTCAACGTCTATCAGGACGGCAAGATCTATCAGCAGGAATACGAGCGGGGCAAGATCCTGTATGACTTAAAGGTCGTCGGCGAGACCGAGCGCACCGGCACCACCATACAGTTCTGGCCCGACGTCAAGACCGGGGAGACTCCGGAGCCCGGCATCTTTGAAACCGGCAACTTCGACTTCGATACCCTGAAAACCCGCTTCCGCGAAATGGCCTTCCTGAACGCCGGCATCCGCATTGAATTAAAGGATGAGCGGGGCGAGGAGGTCAAGGAGAAGGTGTTCCACTACGAGGGCGGCATCGTGTCCTTCGTGGAATATCTGAACCGGCACAAGACGCCGCTGTTCCAGCCGCCCATCTACATCTCCGGGGTGAAGAACGGCTCCACCGTCGAGGTGGCGCTCCAGTGGAACGACAGCTTCAACGAGAGCGTGTTCTCCTTCGCCAACAACATCCACACCCCCGAGGGCGGCACCCATCTGGCGGGCTTCAGAAACGCCATCACCAAGGTTATCAACGACTATGGCCGCAGGACGAACATGATCAAGCAGTCCGACGCCAACCTCACCGGCGACGACGTGCGCGAGGGCCTGACCGCCATCGTCAGCGTGAAGCTGGTGGAACCCCAGTTCGAGGGTCAGACCAAGACCAAGCTGGGCAACAGCGAGATTCGCCCCCTGGTGGATTCCATGGTCTCCGACAAGCTGGCGACCTTCTTTGAAGAAAACCCCACCGCCGCACGCACGGTGATGGACAAGTGCCTCTCCGCCGCCCGCGCCCGCGAGGCCGCCCGCAAGGCCCGCGACCTCACCCGCCGCAAGACTGCGCTGGAGAGCGCCTCGCTCCCCGGCAAGCTGGCGGACTGCTCAGAGCGCGACCCGGCCAAGTGCGAGATATTCATCGTCGAGGGTGACAGCGCCGGCGGCAGCGCCAAGCAGGGCCGCGACAGGCACTTCCAGGCCATTCTCCCCCTGCGCGGCAAGATACTGAACGTGGAAAAGACCCGCATGGACCGCGCCCTCTCCAACGCCGAGATCAAGGCTATGATCACTGCCTTCGGTGCCGGCTTCGGCAAGGAGTTCGACCCGGCCAAGCTCCGCTATCACCGCATCGTCTGCATGACCGATGCCGACGTGGACGGCAACCACATCCGCATCCTCCTGCTGACGTTCTTCTATCGCTTCATGCCGAAGCTCATCGAGGAGGGCTACGTCTACGCCGCCCAGCCGCCGCTTTATAAGGTCACGAGGGGCAAGCAGGAGCAGTACGTCTACACCGACGACCAGCTCCAGCGCCTCCTGGACGAAATGGGCCGCGACGCCAAGCCCGAGATCCAGCGCTACAAGGGCCTCGGCGAAATGAGCTACCAACAGCTCTGGGACACCACCATGAACCCCGAGACCCGCAGCATGTACCGCATAGAAATGAAGGACGCTATCGCCGCAGACGAGCTGTTCACACTTCTGATGGGTGATCAGGTCGAACCGCGAAAAGAATTTATCGAACAAAACGCCAAGCTGGTTGCAGACCTGGATATTTAACGGGAGGGGTTACGCTGAGGGATGCTGCCCCTCAGACTCCCCGCCAAAGGGACATTGCCCCTTTGGAAACCCCAATGAGCCGCGACAGGTCGCGGCAGGGAAACGATATAACGGAGGAGAAGACCTTTGGCTGACGAATTTAACATCGGCAAACTTACTCCATTAAACATAGAGGATGAATTAAAAAAGTCATTTATATCTTATGCCATGGCCGTTATCGTGACGAGGGCTTTGCCCGACGTCCGTGACGGCTTAAAGCCCGTTCATCGCCGCATTTTGTACTCGATGAACGAAATGGGCATCACCCCCGACAAGCCGTTCAGGAAGTCGGCCCGTATCGTCGGCGACGTCCTCGGTAAATATCACCCCCACGGCGACAGCTCGGTCTACGACGCCATGGTGCGCCTTGCGCAGGACTTTTCCACGCGAGCGCTGCTGGTGGAGGGCCAGGGCAACTTCGGCTCGGTGGACGGCGACGGCGCGGCGGCGATGCGTTACACGGAGGCGCGGCTGAGCAAGCTGGCGCTGGAGCTGGTGCGCGACATCGACAAGGAGACCGTCGATTTCTACCCGAACTTTGACGAGACGCTGATGCAGCCCACGGTCATGCCCAGCCGCTTCCCGAACCTGCTGGTGAACGGCTCCTCGGGCATCGCGGTGGGCATGGCGACGAACATCCCGCCCCACAATCTGGGCGAGGTGATCGACGGCGTGGTGTGCATGATCGACAATCCCGAATGCACCACCGACGATCTGATGCAGCACATCAAGGGCCCGGACTTCCCCACGGGCGGCGTGATCCTGGGCCGCCGGGGCATCTACGACGCCTACCACGAGGGCCGCGGCCGCATCATCGTGCGGGCGAAGAGCGAGATCGAGGAGATGTCCCAGAACCGCCAGCGCATCGTGGTGACGGAAATCCCCTACATGGTCAACAAGGCCAAGCTGATCGAGAAGATCGCCGAGATGGTCCACGAAAAGACTGTGGAGGGCATCTCCGACATCCGCGACGAATCCGACCGGCAGGGCATGCGCATCGTCATCGAATTAAAGCGCGATGTGAACGCCAATGTCGTTTTGAACACCCTCTACAAGCACACCCAGCTCCAGGACACCTTCGGGTCCATCATGCTGGCGCTGGTGGACGGCGAGCCGAAGATCCTCTCGCTGCACCAGATCATCCGCCACTATCTGGACCACCAGGAGGACGTCATCCGCCGCCGCACCCAGTACGATCTCAACAAGGCCGAGGCCCGCAGCCACATCCTGGAGGGCCTGCTGATCGCGCTGGACCACATCGACGAGGTCATCGCCCTCATCCGCGCCAGCCGCACCACCCAGGACGCCAAGGACGGCCTCATGACCCGCTTCGGCCTCTCCGAGCGCCAGGCCCAGGCCATACTGGACATGCGCCTGCAACGCCTGACCGGCTTGGAGCGCGAGAAGCTGGAAGCCGAATACGCCGAGCTTGAAAAGCTGATCGCCTATTACAAAGAGGTCCTCGCCAACGAGAGCATGGTCCTCGGCATCATCAAGGATGAGATCCTCGAGATCAAGCGCAAGTACGCCGACCCCCGCCGCACGGAGATCTCCATGCTGGAGGGCGAGATCGACATGCTGGACCTGATCCAGGAGGAGGACACCGTGGTGACCCTGACCCACTACGGCTACGTCAAGCGCCTGCCCAAGACTACCTACCGCGCCCAGAAGCGGGGCGGCAAGGGCATCGTGGGCGCCACCACCCGGGAGGAGGACTTCGTGGAGCAGATGTACGTGGTCTCCACCCACGATCCGCTGATGTTCTTCACCAACCGTGGCCGGGTCTACCAGCTCAATTGCTATCAGATTCCCGAGGCCGGGCGCACGGCCCGCGGCACCGCCATCGTCAACCTGTTGCAGCTCGACGCGGGCGAGAAGGTCACCGCCATGCTCCCCGTGCCCGCGGAGAAGGTGGCGGGCCACTTCCTCATCATGGCCACGAAGAAGGGCGTCATCAAGCGCACCGAGCTTTCCGAGTTCACCAATCTGCGCAAGGCCGGCCTCATCGCCCTGGTGCTCCGGGAGGACGACGAGCTCATCCGCGTGGCCCTCACCGACGGCTCCTACGAGCTCCTGCTGGGCACCCGCGATGGCATGGCCATCCGCTTCCCTGAGTCCGACATGCGCCCCATGGGCCGAAACGCCATGGGCGTGAAGTCCGTGGACCTCACCGGCGACGACGAGGTGGTGGACATGTGCCCCGTGTTCGAGGATATGAAGGTGCTCTCCATCACCGAATCCGGCTATGGCAAGCGCACTGACATCGACGAGTACCGCGTCCAGAGCCGCGGCGGCAAGGGCATCAAGGCCATGAACCTCACCGAAAAGACCGGCCTGCTCACCTGCCAGCTCCTCGTCCATGAGCGCGAGGATATATTGCTCATCACCGATGACGGCACCATCATCCGCACCCCCGTGGAGTCCATCTCCACCCTCGGCCGCAATACCCAGGGCGTCCGCCTCATGCGCGTCGCCGAGGGCAGCAAGGTCGTGGGCGTCGCCCGCGCCGAGGCCGACCCCGCCGAGGAATCCCCCGACGACGTGGACGACATCGACTCCCTCGACACCGAAGAACCCCTCTATGAGGGCCCCTCCCGAACCTACCCCGACCCCATCGACGACATAGACACCCTCGACACCGCCGACCCCAGCGGGGCGGAAAATGAGGATGAGGAAATCTAAGCAAAGCGGCAGGAACGCATTTAACGTCGTTCCTGCCGTCTTTATACATATTGGTATTTTAAGCATATTAAATTATGTTGACAATGTTAATAATCAGCTATATAATAGCTATAGTGTAGGTGAAAGGAGGCACAATTATAAACGTTGTAAAGAATCTAAAGTTTTTTACAGCAGGACTACATGTTTAACGTCAAGAGCATTTTGAGTATGAGAGACTTCAGCAAAGAATTGGGGGATGGGTATGGAGGCTTTAATTACATTGGCAGTTATTATCGGTGTCATCTTCTTTATACGAAAGCAGCGCAAGAAGAAAAAGGCCAAAGCTCAAAGCGGCATATACATTGACACGGATTCTGATTATGCCCAATTTGGCTTTTATGAGCCGCAATATAAATTCATGGACGCAGAAAAATACAGCGCAAAATTAAAAGAAATCCGCCAGAAGCAGAAGGACATGGTAAAAGCTAAATCCGCTTGCAGCTATCCTACAAATTTTATGTATAATGGCAATGCGAAGCAGGGAGAGGCGGTTGTAAATGATTGGATGAAGCTGATGCTCCGCGCATTTAACGGCGAATGTGAAGCCATCATTACAAAGGCACGTTTTGACAATGTAGTTGCATTGACCCAGCGCATAAAAAAATCTGCTGAATCAATAAACGCCATCGGGGCAAGAATGCAGGTTGCTATTATGCCGAAATATGTCCAACTGAAGGTTGATGAATTGCACGTAGCTTATGAATATGAGCTTTTTAAGGTACAAGAGAAAGAGCGGTTGAGGCAAATCAGGGAGGAGGAGCGCGAAAAGGCGCAGGTTGAGAAAGAGTTAAAAGAAAAACTTGCAAAGCTCGATAAAGATTTGACGCACATTGCTAATGAACGCGCTGCCCTGCAAAAGAAGCTTGATGCAGCCGGTGATGATGAAGATATCACGGCCATACAGATTGAAATTGATAAGCTCGAAGCCAAAGAGAGGGAGATTGAGAGCGCAAAAGAAGATATTGCCGAACGTCAAGTCAATGCCCGAGCAGGATATGTCTATATAATCTCTAATATCGGGTCTTTTGGCGAAAATGTATATAAAATCGGCATGACACGAAGGTATGACCCGCAGGAGCGCATAGATGAACTTGGGAGCGCGTCAGTCCCGTTTACATTTGATGTTCACGCTTTCATTTTCTCCACAGATGCCGTGGCGCTTGAAACTGCCTTGCACCATCGTTTTGACCGGCAACGAGTCAACCTTGTGAACCCACGCAAAGAGTTTTTTGCGGTAAGCCTTGATGAAATCGAAGCAGAGGTAAAAAAGAACTATAACGGGACTGTAGAGTTCCACCGAACTGCCGCCGCTGAAGAATACAGAGAAAGCGTCGAATTGAGACGAAAAGCGGCATAAAAGAAACTGGCACGAGAGACGAACTGCCGGGACACAGTTCAACGGGACATCTGAGGCAACGATGTGTATTTGAGGATGAGGACAATATAGGAGGGGTAATGATGAAAAGGGTATTTGCTTTTATTCTGGTCTTGATGCTCTGTGCCGGGGCGATTGCGGAGAGCATGACACCTGCCATGTTCATTGGCTCCCGTGGATTTGTCGTTATGGACGAAAACCGGCTGAATAGCATGAATAACTCGGAGGATGCAGAGCCAATTAGCGGTAAGAAGCTCGGCGGCCTAAGAATGTGTGTATATGTCCCAGGCAATGAAAACTCGTCTGAGGTTATCATGTTTACAGACAATGACGTATATTATGCTGCACTTGACATGATGGGCGCATTTTCGGGGCAGAGCAATGGTATGGTGATGGCACAAACCTATATTGATTTGTGCGATGCCTTTGACTTCGATCTTTACATGTACGGTAGCGGGACAGAGCCAATGGCTGTTTACGGAGACAAAGAGGCACTATTAAAAGCAATGGAGGCGCTTGGATCATCAGAGGAAGACATGCTGAAAATATTAGAAAATGAGAACGATTTTTGCGAAAGCAAAGAGGATTTTATCAATATTGTAAAAGACAGCATCAATTAAAAAACGTAGTCGATGATGGAGACGTTTGACTATAAGGGCAATAGGAATTTGTTTGACAGGAAAAGCCATCGCAGGGATGCCATTCATCTTCCCGACAAATTCTAATTTGTCGAAGAACTGATTTGCCGTGTTTGGCAAAGAATATTGTTAATGAGTATAATACAGCCAGCAAAGGAAGGGGCGGCAAAAATGAACGATCAGGAGGTTTCCCGCATCATCCTTGGCCTTCGGGCGGCTGAATGGGATGAGAAGTCGATCAACGATTTTATCCTTTGGGTAGAGACAGGGGAAGAGAAGTACAAGCCGGGTAAAATACAATAGACTGTATTCGGGGCGGGGGTTCCGTCCCGATTTTTTTATGCCTGAATGGTATGCGCCTTAAATTCCTGGGGGGTCTCGTCAAAATCATCGGCGATATAGACGAGGCCACCGGACAGTGCGCCGAGTTGGAAGTGGGTTTTGCGGGGTTTTTCGCGTTTGCGTTTTTCCAGCAGGAAATCGATGAAGGACACCGCCTGGGCCTGTTCGTCCTCGGTCATTTCATTCCAGCGCTGTACGACGGATTCAGGCATCGCCATGCGCGTCACCTCCTGTCTTTACATCAGTATAGCACAGCGCGGTGCAAATAACAATCCCAATCCTTTCTTTACAGTGCATATCCATTTTGATTATAAGACGGGCGGCGAGACGCCGCCCCTACAGGAGAGTAGCAGCTCCCCGACAAATACTTCATTTATCTCATAGGATGAACAAAAAGACTGAACCAACTCAATGATTCAGTCTTTTTCGTTCAAGTGGAGCATACGAGACTCGAACTCGTGACCTCTACACTGCCAGTGTAGCGCTCTAGCCAACTGAGCTAATGCCCCATGTCCTGCGAACACATAGCATTATACCATCGTTCCGCCGATTTGTAAATACCTTTTTCCTCAAATCATGAGATTTTTCATCAATTTTACCAAGCGGCGGTACTTCCGCAAAACAAAATCCAGACCAACATTATGGTCCGGATTCCAAGTGGAGCATACGAGACTCGAACTCGTGACCTCTACACTGCCAGTGTAGCGCTCTAGCCAACTGAGCTAATGCCCCGCGAACAGATAGTATTATAGCATTCCGAGTGCGATTTGTAAACATCATCTATCGTTAATTTTATCGTAATTATATGTAAATCCAAGCCTGCGATTCACGGCACTTTAACACGTTAAATAGAGAATTGACGAAAATGTAACCATAACAGTAACCTGTGCGAGCTAAAATAAGATCACAAAGTATGATATACTTTGAGGGAAGGAGGGACAGGCATGTTGACGCTCAACGCGCTGAAGATCTACGGGGCGGACACGGCCTCCGGGCTTCACCGCTGCCTCGGGGATGAATCGTTTTATCTGGGCTTGGTGGAGATGCTGATCTGCGATGAGAAGTTTGACCTGCTGGCCGACGCCATTCGGGAACGCAACATTACGGCCTGCCTCCATATCGCCTATGCCCTGTCCGACACCGCCGACGCGCTGGCCCTGGCCCCGCTGGCGGAGCAGCTTGAAAAGCTGATCCTGTGCCTTCAATTGCAGGGGGACGGCGCGGTGCTGGACCGTCAGCACAAGCTGGTCAATCAGGGACTCAAAATTCTTCAGGCCATACAACAGGAATAATACCGACAGAGCGCCGGTCGATTCGTCATAGCTGAATCGACCGGCGTACCAATGAAAAAAGGAAACAAAGGGCTCCCTCCGAGAGGGAGCTGTCAGCAAATCTGACTGAGGGAGTTGTAGCCCCCACAAATCCCTGTTTATTCCCCCTTCTCATTCTGTGAGACCTGTTCCAGCACGTAGTCCCGGAACTGCACCTGTTCGGGGGAGAGGTATTTCTTCTTATAAACAAAGTAAAGGTGATAGGGCATGGCCCCTTCCAGCGGGAAGGACAGCACGCGATCGGCAGCCACGTAATCCCGGGCGGCCACCTCGGAGATCACGGAGATGCCCACCCCGGCGGCGACGAGCTGCTTGATGGTCTCGGTATCGTCGATGGCGGCAGCCACGTGGAGCCGGGGGTCGGGGAGGTTCTGCTTCATCCAGCGCATGAATTCCTGTTGCAGCGTGGAAGTGCTGCTGCGGGTGATCATCGGCAGCTCATTGAACAGCGCCGGGGGGAAGCTCTCCCCCGCCATCGCCCGGAACCGCGGCTCGTCGGGCGTAATGACCACCAGATTGGCGATGCCGCAGTGGCGCACGGCGTAGTCGTTGTTCAGTATCTTCATGTTGCAGAAGGCGAACTCGCAGCCGTCCTGCTCCAGCCGGCCGTTGATCTCCGAATTGCTGCTGGTGAAGAAGCTGAAATTGACCTCCGGGCAGCGCTGATGGAAGCCGATCACCCAGTCTGACAGGTAGTAGCGGCTGATGTAGGGGGTGGCCACGATCTCGATGGTCTTGCCGTCCTTGTTGGCCCGGCTCAGCGCCAGTATGCTGTCCCGGTTCAGTTTCAGCATCTCCCGGGCGTAGGCATAGAATGTCCGGCCGTCCTGGCTCAGCTCCATCGAGCGGGTGGTGCGGTTGAGAAGCCGCGTGCCCAGCTCCCGCTCCAGATTGCGGATGTGGATCGTCACCATCGACTGCGACAGTTGCAGGCGGTCCGCAGCGTTGGAAAAGCTCCCCTCGTCCACCGCTGCCACAAATGATTCAAGCTGTTTGAAATCCATGCGCGCCTCCGGTGATGATCGGGCCCGTTACAGCGATAAATTGGAAGTTACTGGGTCTTGAACAAACCCAAACAAATCCCCATCTATCAACCTTCCCGCCCAATCTCCTCATCCTTTTATTAATTAATATCCATTATATATTAAAAATAGTAAATTGTCAATTCCCGAATAAAGCATTTATATGGTTGTATCGTAACTGTTCAGTCCAATCGGTAAATAGGTATTTTTCGGGGCGATGCCCGCTCTCCTGTAGGGGCGGCGTTGCGCCGCCCGCCGGGTAGAACATGCCGTCTCACGGGGGCGGGCACCGAAACGGCGCCCCTACAGGGTATAGTTTGTCAGCTCAACAAATTCCAATTCATCGAGGACGCTGAGTAATAACCGATTCCACGCCTCCAATGTTATTTCTTTTATAAGGATATTGCAATTCTGGCTGCGGCATGATATAATATCCGAGTCTGCGAGTGATGAAGATTGGGTCCCGTGCGGCGTCATGCCGTGAATCTTGTCAGGGTCGGAAGGCAGCAGCAATAAGCGGAAGTTGACGAGCGCCGCGGGAGCTGCCTGGTCTGAGTTCGCAGGCTTTTTTTATGCGTAAAATCAATAATAATTGATCAAAAGAGTAGCAGGTTGAACGCAATCTGTTTTTTTATATCCGAATATCACACCCGACTGTACAGGAGCCATAAAAAAGGAGCAGCCCCTCATGGAGTCGCTCCTCAAATCCTTTGATTAACGGGATTTCTTACTTCCCGAAATACCGCTTCAGCAGGCCGGCGAAGGCTTTGCCGTGACGGGCCTCGTCGCGGGCCATCTCATGGACGGTGTCATGGATGGCGTCGAGGTTCAGGGCCTTGGCGCGCTTGGCCAAGTCGGTCTTGCCGGCGGTGGCGCCGTTTTCGGCCTCAACGCGCATCTTGAGGTTCTTCTCGGTGGAGTCGGTGAGGACCTCGCCCAGCAGCTCGGCGAACTTGGCGGCGTGCTCAGCCTCTTCGAAGGCGGCGGTCTTCCAGTATTCGCCGATCTCGGGATAGCCCTCGCGATAGGCGACGCGGCTCATGGCCAGATACATGCCGACCTCGGAGCACTCGCCGGTGAAATTGGCGCGCAGATCCGCGATGATGTCCTCGGGAGCGCCCTGCGCCACGCCGACCACATGCTCGGCGGCCCAGGTCATTTCGTCAGCCTGCTCGATGAACTTGCTGGCGGGAGCCTTGCAGACGGGGCAGAATTCGGGAGCGGCTTCACCTTCATAAACATAACCACAGACGGAACAGACAAACTTTTTCATTGGAATCTCCTCCTTATACACATGCCTGTTTCGCAACAGACTTGTTCTTTTGTATATTATATACCATTTGCCGCCGTTTGTGAATCACTTTGGGAACAATTAAATCATAATAATTTAATATAGTTTGTTGTGTACAACTAACATGACCTACAAAAGCAGGGGCTCCAGCTCCTCCATCAGCCGGCCGCATTCGTCGGAATAGATCTCCAGCGTCATGGGCATGGCGGGCTGCAGGCTGCATACGCCCAGCACGGATTTCGCGTCCACCGAATACCGCCCCTGTCGAAGCAGTATGGTATAAGGATACCCGTTGGTGATGTTGACCAGGGAATTGACCTGATCGGCACATTGCAGGGCGATGTCTACGGCCTTCACACAATCACCTCGTTTGAATCAACACACAACGAAAAGGTTTCCAGAAGTTATTATAAAAATCTATATAATTATACCATATATTAAATAATTACGCAAGACTTAACTGGCCATTAAAGGAAATATTATAAATTAACACAAGAAACTATGGAAAAACAGGGATTTATCGGGGAGATGCCCGCTCTCCTGTAGGGGCGGCGTTGCGCCGCCCGCCGGGTAGAACATGCCGTCTCACGGGGGCGGGCGCCGAAAGCCCCTACAGGGTTGGTTTGGCTCCCCGACAAATTCCAATTTATCAAGGCGGTGAAATGCTTCCCTTGTAAAAAAAGGACGGCGCGTGAGCGCCGTCCTGTCAGGGGATTATTGATATTCCTTAAACGCGGAGACCATCGGTTTTTCCTTGGAGCCGTGGAAAGTGCGATCGATGTAGTTCTTGGTGATCTTTGTGACCACGCCGGAGAGAGCGATGACGCCGATAAGGTTGGGGATCATCATCAGGCCGTTGAAGGTGTCGGCCAGGTTCCAGGCCAGGTTGTCGCCCATCACCGCGCCACCGAAGGTGAGGGCGACGTAGAGGATGCGATAGGGGATTGTGTTCTTTTCGCCCAGCAGGTACTCGGTGGACTTGGTGCCGTAGTGGACCCAGCCCAGAACGGTAGAGAAGGCGAAGAGGGTGATGGAGACGGCGATGAAGGCCGAGCCGAACCAGCCGAACCGCATGGAGAAGGCGGTGTTGACCAGATTGGCCTTGGTCAGGGTGATGCCGTTGTAGCTCTCGACGATGGCGCCGGTGTTGAGGTCGATCAGGTCGGAGGACAGCACGGTGAAGGCGGTGAGGGTGCAGACGATGATGGTGTCCGCGAACACCTCGAAGATGCCCCACATGCCCTGGCGGACGGGTTCCTTGACGTTGGCGTTGGCGTGGACCATGACGGAGGAGCCGAGGCCGGCCTCATTGGAGAACACGCCGCGCTTCATGCCCTGCTCGATGGCCAGTTTGATGCCGTAGCCCACGATGCCGCCGCCCGCGGCCTTCATGGCGAAGGCGCCCTTGAAGATGGCTCCGAACACCGCGCCGATGCGGGTGATGTGGGTGAAGAGTATGACGATTGAGCCGATGACGTAGAGAATGACCATGAAGGGCACGATCTTCTCAGTGACCGAGGCGATGCGCTGGAGGCCGCCCACGACCACCAGGCCCACCAGTATGACCACCAGTATGCCGGTGACCCAGGTGGGGATGCCGAAGCTGACCTGGAGGTTTCCGGAGATGGAGTTGACCTGTGTCATGTTGCCGATGCCGAAGGAGGCGATCAGGCAGAACAGCGCAAACAGCCAGGCCAGCACCTTGCCGATGCCCGCGCAGCCCTTGAAGCCGCCCAGACCGTCGCGCAGGTAGTACATCGCGCCGCCGGACCATTCGCCGTGGCTGTTCTTCTTGCGGTAATAGATGCCCAGCACGTTCTCGGAATACTTCACCATCATGCCGAAGAAGGCGATGATCCACATCCAGAACACCGCGCCGGGGCCGCCGGTCATGATGGCGCCGGCCACGCCCACGATGTTGCCCGTACCCACCGTGCCCGCCAGGGCCGTGCAGAGGGACTGGAACTGGGAGATGGACTTGTCATCCGTGTGGCTGGTGACGTGCTTGTCCAGGAACACCGCGCCAATGGTGTGGCGCATCCAGTGCTTGAAGTGGGAGAGCTGGAACACCTTCGTCAGCACCGTCATCAGCACGCCCACGAAGGCCAGCAGGATCAGCGCCGGCGCGCCCCAGACGATGCCGTTGACGACGTCGTTGACCTTGGATATGCCGTCCAGTATGCCGCCGGAGGACGCCTCCTCCGCCAGCGCCGGCATGCCGCTCAGCAGCAGCGTTCCCAGGGCAAGTTGCCATTTCTTCATTGTATCTACCTCCAAAGCGGGATGAGTGACCCGCAGATTAGCAGAAAAACGGATGTGAAAATCCTTCAGATTCCGGTTTCCAATTCCTTTAGCGTGCTACTATAAATCACCTATTTATCTATTATACAACATTTGCGCCAAAATCGCAACTAATGTATGACGGTTTTGCAAATCCTCAACATTGAGACTGTTATGGCTCAGAAGCATATGTAAACGGGGATTTATCGAGATGTCGTGCGTGACCACCTCATCCGGCGCTTCGCGCCACCTTCCCCTCAAGGGGAAGGCTTTTGGTTACCCGTTAACCCAGCCCCTGCCTTCCCCTTGAGGGGAAGGTGCCCGTGAGGGCGGATGAGGTGGCCTACCCGCTCTCCCCGACAAATTCCAATTTGTCGATTCAATGATAAGCCCCGACGCCACAAAAAAGCCGGGGAACATTCACAGATTATCTGCCACTTTTTTCCTGCGGGCATCGTCAAAGGAGGGAAATCAGGAGGTAAAAGAGTATGCTTGCGATGATCATTGTTCTGGGCTTTGCCTTCTTTGGCTACACACAGATGGCGAAGCTGGACCGGTTTCTGGACCGGAACTGAGCGTGTGACACTTCTGTGACAGAGACTGTGCTAAACTGGTCTCAGAAAATTTGAAGCGCCCCGATGGACGCGATGAAGGAAGGTATATGACATGAAGAAGATAATTGCCCTGCTGCTGGCCGCGGCCCTGTGCCTGAGCGCCTCCGCCTTCGCGGCGACCTACACCCACGACGACGACATCACCTTTGAGTACGACGACAAGTACTTCGAGATCGCCATGGACGACCACACCGACGACGAGGATCTGATCGTGCTGACCGACAAGAACGGCGGCAGCATCAGCATCCAGGTCCTTGAGCTGGAGGACGGCGAGAAATTTCCCACCCCAGCGGACTTCGAGAGCGCCGAGGTAAAACCGACCTCCGAGGTCGAGACGCTGGAAACCTGGGCGAACTTCAAGAATGTGCTCAACTTCAGCTATGATTCCGAGGAGAATCATCAGGACGTGTTCATCGCGCCGGTCTATGACGACGACGGCGAGATCGACGCAGTACTGACCGTGTCCATCACCGGCCAGCCCATCGCGGACGAGGACGCCGCCACGGAGAGCTCCGACCGAATCAGCGAGGTCGTCGATACCCTGCGGGTGAACGACTGAGCGCGTGCCACTAAGATGAACGACGCCCCTCCCGAATGCACAGGGAGGGGCGTTTTGTCGTGCTGGGGTGCTAAATAAGTACTTCCTCAATCTCCAGTATGTCCTCAAATCCGATAACCTTGCCGTCCTCCATGAGGATATTCTGTTCAAAATCGCGGATCTTGGCGATCCTGCCGGTGACGCTCAGATATTCGCCGCCCTGCTTGCGCGAATCCGGGCGGAAGAAGGTGATGGTCACGGCGGGCCGCTCCCGAAGGCGGGCCTTGAGCCGCTCGATCTGTTCGCCGAGGGCGTTCTGTTCCGCCTCGGTCAGCTCTATCCGCGCGTCGGTGAGCCGGGCGGCCTCCTCGATGGCGTCGCCGTAGCCGGTCAGCGCGGCAAAGGGGGCGAACTGGGCGGCGCGGTTCTGCCGGGACATCCTCGGGTGATTTTTGGGGTCAGGGTGCGGCAGATTGATGATGTCGTCGTAGCGGTCAGGCACGGTGTCCTCCGATCTGGGCGTTGCGTTCCTTCGCCGTCGCCCCCTCTTCGAGGTTCATTCCCCGGAGTATGGCGTTCTTGCCATACTTCTTTTTGATGGCGAGTATGGTGTGCTGGCGGCGCTTCTCCCGGTCCAGGGCAGCCTTTCCCTCGGCCTCCCGCTGTGCCTTGGCCTCGTAGTCCGTGAACATGTCAAGCTGGACGGGAGTCTCCGCCGCAACGCGGGCCGCTTCGCTTTCTCCGACGACGTGGTTCGACACCAGGTAGATTCGCCGGATGAGCAGGTCCCGGTCCACAATGCGGTCATAGAGCGCCGCCACAGCCCGCAAAATGGCCTTCGATGATGAGGTGGGCGCGTCCAGGTTGATGGAGCCGTGGGCGGGCTTCGGCGCGGCGCGCCCGTAGTAGTCCGGGGCCACGCCCCCGCGATAGCGCTTCATGCGCTCGGGATCGCTGAGGTTTTCCCGGTCGTAGACCACCGTCAGCACGATCTGGTCCGTCACCAGCCGCTTGTCCACCAGCTCCAGGGCCTGCTGATCCGCCATCTCCTTGACCACCAGCTTCGCCTTTTCGAAGGTATAGGGTCCCGGCAGCACCTGCCCGGCGCTCAGGCTGTTGTTTTCGGGCTTATAAGCCTTGATGTCCGCGATGGTGCAGGGCTCCCAGCCCCAGGCATGGTCGATGAGCAGCTCCGCGTTCACGCCGAAGAGTTTATACAACAATTCCTCGTCGTCGAGGGAGCACCGGGCGATGTCGCCCATGGTCATCAGGTTGTGAGCCTCCAGCTTTCGCGCGTAACCCTTCCCCACCCGCCAGAAGTCGGTCAGCGGGCGGTGGTTCCACATCAGACGGCGGTAGCTCAGCTCGTCCAGCTCGGCGATGCGCACGCCGTCCGCGTCGGCGGGGATGTGCTTCGCCACGATGTCCATGGCAATCTTGCTGAGATAGAGGTTCGTCCCGATGCCCGCGGTGGCGGTGATGCCGGTCTGCCTCAGCACGTCCCGCATCATCTTCATGGCCAGCTCGTGGGCCGTCATGCCGTAGTTTTTGAGATAGTGGGTCACGTCCATGAACACCTCGTCCACGGAATAGACGTGGATGTCCTCCGGGGCGACATATTGCGTGTATATGTTGAATATGCGGGTGCTCTCCGCGATGTACCGGGCCATCTGGGGCCGGGCAACGACGTAATCCACAGCCAGCGCGGGATTCGCCTTCAAATCCACATCCGAAACGGACGCCCCCTCCAGCCGCCGCCCCGGCGACAGCCGCTTCCGCTCCGCGTTGACCTGCCTGACCTTCTCCACCACCTCGAACAGCCGGGGCCGCCCCGGTATCCCCCAGGCCTTCAGGCTCGGGGAGACGGCGAGGCAGATGGTCTTCTCCGTCCGGCTCGCGTCCGCCACCACCAGGTTCGTGGTCAGCGGGTCCAGCCCCCGCTCGACGCACTCCACCGAGGCATAGAAGGACTTGAGGTCAATGGCGATGTATTGCCGAAGGTCCTCCATCGCGTCCCGCCTCCCTGTTATATTATGACAGAGCGATAAATTGGAATTTGTCGGGGTGAGCGGGAGTCCACCTCATCCGCCCTCACGGGCACCTTCCCCTCAAGGGGAAGGCAAGGGCTGGGCTACCGGGTAACCAAAAGCCTTCCCCTTGAGGAGCATCGAGCGCCCGGAAAACAGTCCAGTGGACTGTTTTCAGTGAGATGGGGCCGGCAG
>CACZXF010000066.1 GCA_902785105.1 uncultured Eubacteriales bacterium
TCACCTCGGTGTTTTATTCTCCATCACCCCCTTAAAACCCTTTTGATAATACTTTTGTAATATTTGATACACTCTCTTAATTCGACGTTGCGGCCGTGCTGCGCACAGTCAATATCTTCGGTTCTTATGCGGAAGACCGCGCCACGCCGCAAAGCGACTTGGACCTGTTGGCGGAGTTCGACAAGCCCACTGTTTCCCTGATCCAGCTGAACGCGCTGAAATATGACTTGGAAGACGCGCTGGGCTTGCCTGTCGATGTCATTCACGCCCCATTGCCTGCTGGCAGCATGATTCAGCCTCAAAAGGTGGTGCGTGCTCTGTGACTTCAAGGGACAGCCAGATATTGACAAAAATCCTGTCTGAAATCGCTGTTGCTGGGCAGCTGATCGAAGGCATCACCATGGAGGACTTCATCAACGACGAACGCACAGCCCGCGCCATCAGCATGACGCTGATCAACATTGGGGAACTGGTGAAGAACCTGACGCCTGAACTGAAGGAAGCCCATACAGATATTCGCAACAAGGTAGAACATGTCTTTGGTGCCGTGAAACTGTTGTTCCGATGTCGAAAAACACGATACCGAGGTCAGGTTAAGGTGAACTTACAACTGAATATGGTATTTGCTCCGGCAAACCTCTTTCTGGCTGATACTCGCTTTGGTATTTCAGCCTGAGTGTGTTTGCTTTCTCCGAGCAAATACCATCTTCGACTGGTTCAATGTTCTACCTGTTACAGGCTTATCCGGTTTATTGACTATATGTGCGGTGTTTCCTAAATCAATGCGATCAGAATGCCGCCTTGAAGATACTGACGATGTCCTCCCTGGTCAGCGGCACATAGCTGCCTACGCTGCCCTTTGCGGCTTTTTCGGCCATGATGTCGAACTTGTCCTGGGTGGTGATGCCCACCTCGCGCAGAGTCATGGGGATGTGCAGCTCTTCCTTGAAGAAGCGGCTGGTGCAGGCGATGGCCTCCTTCGCCACTGCCCACTTGTCGCCGTTCGGGTCGAGGTTCCACACGTTCACGCCATACTCGTAGAACTTGTCCACGGTCTCGTCCCGCAGGGCGAATTCCATCCAGTGGGGCGTCAGGATCGCCAGGCCCTGGCCGTGGGTGATGTCGTAGAAGGCGCTCAGCTCGTGCTCCATGGGATGCACGCACCAGGCTACGCCGCAGCCGCCGTTCAGCGTGCCGTTGATGGCCCAGCTGGACGCCCACATCAGGTTGGCGCGGGCCTCGTAGTTCTCGGGCTCGTTATAGGCAATAGGGCCGTATTTGATGCAGGTCTTGAGCACCGCTTCGCAAAACCGCGCCTGGAGGAAGCCCTCTACGGAGGTGAAGTAGTTCTCGAAGGTGTGGCTCATCATGTCCGCGGTGCCCGCGGCGGTCTGCTTCTGGGATACGGTGAAGGTATAGGTGGGGTCGAGCACGCTCATCTTCGGCTGGAACAGCGGCGAGCCAGTGCCCCACTTTTCGTTCTTGGTCATGTCGCTGATGACGGCGAAGGTGTCCATCTCGGAGCCGGTGGCCGCCAGGGTCAGCACGGAATAGATGGGCAGGGCAGCCTTGATCTTGGTGGGATCGATGACCAGGTCCCAAGCGTCGCCATTGTAGCACGCGCCGCCGGCCACGACCTTGGCGCAGTCGATAGTGCTGCCGCCGCCGATGGCCAGCACCATGTCGATGCCATTTGCCTTACACAGCTCCACGCCCCTGCGCACGGATTCGATGCGGGGGTTGGGCTCTACGCCGGACAGCTCAAAGACCTCCAGCCCGGCGTCCTTCAGAATACCCATAGCGGTATCATAGATGCCGGCGCGCTTGATGCTCCCGCCGCCATACACCAGCAGCACCTTGCTGCCGCTCTCGGTCAGCTCACTCAGGTGGCTGATCTGTCCCTTGCCGAAGTTGATGCGGGTGGGGACATTGAAGGTGAAATTGTACATGACTGGTTCCTCCTATATTTGTTAACCCAGAAACACGCCCATGGCGTCCATCTCGTCGTCGATCTCATCGGGATCGGCATTTTCATTTCGAATGGAAATCAGCCGCTTGGGAATGCAGACCTCGCCCGCCAGCACACTGTCGATGCGCAGGAGCCTGTCCAGTATGTTCTGCTCGCACTGGTCGCAGCGCACCCTGGCGTGGCAGGTCTGGCAGGGCAGGTAGGTGAAGGCGTAGTTGAGATTTGCGTTATCCATCACTTCTCCGCCTGCATCTTTTCGAGGGCCTTGGCCAGCGCGGCATTGCCGTCGGTGAACAGGCGCACGGCCTCCATGATCTCGTCATACGCAGCGTCCTGCCCGGCGTGCCGGACCTCGTGGGCCAGTTCCTCCAGCTCGTGGGTGTGAGCGGCGTTGTGGCCGGTCATGTACTTCATCAGCGCCAACAGTTCCTCCATCGGCTTGCCCTCGCCGTGCTCGTGGTGATGGTGCTCATGCTCATGGGTATGGGTATGCTCATGGGGATGGGAGTGGGTCTCGCCATTGGCATGAGTGTGCTCGTGACTGTGGATATGGGTATGCTCATGGTCGTGGGGATGGTCATGATCCTCCGCATGAGCATGGACGTGCTCATGTTCATGAACGCCCTCGTGGGCATGGGCTGCGTCGTGATCGTGATGATCGTGGATGTGTTCATCCGTATGGTCGTGCATGAAATAAACCTCCTTAAAGTCTATCATGGCTTTATTTTACCCCAAAATATGGTGATTTGGAAGCCCATAGGGGGGATTTCAAAAGAAAAATCCCCCGGGGGAGCTTGCGTGACAGAAAAAGATGCTCTATAATGGCCGTGGTGATGAACCGATCTCTCCGATGCGGAGAGAGGGGGCTGTGCGCTTTTCGCCAGGCGCGCAGCCCCTGCTTCTATTGCGGGAGGCATCACAATGTTAATGTTTGGTTAAATCATATTTTATAATCCCCCGGGGGAGCTTGCGGAAAGGGACTTCAATCGCTTATAATGGCTTCACGCTCAATGAAACAGTTCCCATGTTTCTGGAAGGGGTTGCGCTGCGTGGTGAACAGCGCAGCCCCTTTCTCTTTGTGAAACGGAGGTGGAAGGCATGTCGACAGAGGGCATACGGGCACAGATCGATCCCTTTGGCGCGGCGGAGCGCTGGGCGAAGGGAACGAAGTTTGAGTTGCAGCAGTGGCCCATCAAGCTGCGCAAGGTTCCCGTCAACGCGCCGTTTTTCCACAAGGCGCACCTGCTGGTAGCGTCCGATTGCGCGGCGCTGTGTCACACGCAGATGCACCGCTATATGACGCCGGGCCGAATCCCCGTGATCTGCTGTCCCGAAGTGGACTATGGGACCATCGAGCGGCTGACGAAGATCATTGCGTTCAACGACATCCGAAGCGTGACTGTGCTTTGCATGAACACCGCCTGCTGCGAAGAACTTGCGGATCAGGTGCAGACGGCCATGCGGTTGAGCCGCAAGCGCGTGCCGGTCCAGATCGTGAGCACTTTCATGGACGCGGAGGAGATCGAATCATAACGTGTTAATATATCGTAAATCTATCCCCGGGGTGGGCTTCCGCTTCAAATAAAGGGAAGTTATAATGACATCGGCATTGGATCAAGCATGCCAGGGCGGGCGGGATTCTCTGATCGGCACTTGAGACCCGCCTGCCCGAAGTATCCAATGAGAATCATGATACGACAGGGGGATGTATTATGGCATGTTTTCTGGTTCCCGCGACTGAAGCGGTAGTAGCGACGGTCGTCAGGAAGGTCATGGAGAAGACACAGGACCATGGCGAGACCGTCAAGGTCAGGCTGGACAACGGCAGGACGGAAGTGGCCGAGAAGCTGCCCTTTGCCCGCAAGCTGAAGTGGCTGACCAACCTGCTGTGGGGCGGCTCCGCGCTGCTGGCCTTTGAACACGTTTGGCACGGCGAGGTCGTGCCGTGGTTTCCCTTTCTGACCGCTATGGGCGATCCCGCGGACAAGGCGGAGATGCTGCATGAGATGTCCACCGTGGGCGTGACCATGGCGGTGCTGATCACAGTGGTCTGGCTGGGCATGGTGGCGGCCTCCTCGATCATCGAGAAGCGGGCGCTGGAGCCCCGGCCCGTCAAGGGTTAAGGAGGGCTGCCGATATGACGCTGCTCATCTGTGCGTTTGCGGCCATCATCGCAACGGTGAAGTGGTATAAGGACGCGCCCGAAGGCAACATGAAGCTGGGCATACTGTGCTGGATGTACTGGGGCGCTTCGATCATGTGGCTGGTGGACGCGATCTTCGAGTACGCCGAGCTGAAGGCGGAATACTTCACGCCCGCGCCGGCGGACATGCTCAACGACGCATTCCTGGGCCTGGCCGTCGTGGCGCTGGGCCTGATCATCTGGCTGGTGTGGCTGCTGATCAAGGACCCCAGGGGCGTTGTGAAGGCCGCGCTGATCCGCAAAAAGGCATAGCATACGATATGACAGGCGGCTGCATCGGACGATGATGCGGCCGCTTTTATACGATGGAGGAACAATTGAACGCGGAGTTGGAAAGAGCCTGCGCGGAGTGGGCCGAGGCCGGGCAACACGGCACCGTGGAGGAGCGCATCGCCCGGAGCAAGCGCTGGCTGGCCTATTACGACATGATGGCGAAGCGTCAGGGCGATACGTGGAACGCGGAAGGCACGCCGTCAAAGATCGCCGAATACCTGGCGCGGAAGGGTTATATCTCAGAGCGGCTGTCGGTGCTGGACATCGGCGCGGGATGCGGAAGCTATACGCTGCCGCTGGCCCGGCACAGTGCCTGGGTTCGGTCGGTGGACATGTCGTCGGAATCCCTCCTGGTGCTCAGGCGCAGGGCACAAAAGGCTGGCATCGGCAATATCCTGTATACGCAGGAGGCCTGGGAAACCTTCGATGATGAGCAGAGCTATGGCTTTGTGTTCAGCGCCATGTGCCCGGCAATATGCAATTACGAAGAGCTGCGGCACATGGAGAAGCTCTCGCGGGGCTACTGCGCTCTGGTGACCGTGGATCAGGGCTCCTATGACCTTCGCCGGGGTGAGCTTATGCGGCGGCTGAATGTGCGCCCCGCGGGCGGCATGGCGACGGAGGCCCAGCGTTACTTTGATATTCTGACGCTCATGGGACGAAAGCCCGAGATGACCAGCCATATCGTCCACGAGACATACGACCGCGACCCCGAGGAGTTCTGCCGGACGAATGAGGTCTACCTGAGTTTGTTTGGAATGGACGCCGCGAAGGCGTCCGAGGGCATACGCGCCTACCGCGATGAAATCGTGGAGGATGGCGTCATTCACGATGTCAGCCACCTGAACCTCGCCCTGATCACCTGGAAAGCCGCGAACAGGAATTATCATCACAAATGTTAATTCCATCGAAATCCCAATGATAATATCCCCCGGGGAGGCTTGCGGAGAAAATGTCCGCACAGATATAATGACCTCATCGTATTTTATCGGAGGCTGAGCGCTATGCCCATCATGAGACCCTTTAATCCCTGGGAAAACGGCGATCCCTTTGCCACGTCGGAACGCCTCGATAAAGGCGAGGGCTTCAAGCTGCTGCAATGGCCGATCAAGCTGTGGAAGATCTCCGAGACCGCGCCGTATTTTCACCGCGCGCACCTGCTGGTGATCGCGGACTGCGCGGCGTTCTGCCATGTCAACCTGCACGACAGGATCACCCCCGGCAGGATCCCGCTGCTTTGCTGCCCGGAGACCGACTTCGATATCTCCATGAAGCTGTGCAAAATCATTGAATTGAACGATATCCGCAGCGTAGCGGTCGTAAAGATGAACGCCGAGTGCTGCGCTGATCTGACCGACTATGTGCAGACGGCCATCAAGATGAGCCGGAAGCCGCTGCCGCTTCAGACCATCAACGTATTTGTGGACGCGGAGGAAGTGGAATAATGCCGCGGGGACGAAAGAAAAAAGTAGAAGATGTACAAAATGCCGCGCCTGAAGCCGTCGGGCACGAATTGACAGAGCAGGAGCACGAGGCGCTGCATGCGGCGGGCATCCCCCATACACATGACCATGATCACGACCACGATCATGAGGAAGGACATGCTCATGCGCATGGTCACGGGCATACGCACTCCCACGAGCACACGCAGTCGGTGCTGAACCGAATGTCCCGGGCCATTGGGCATTTGCAGTATGTGCGCAAAATGATCGAGGAGGGCCGCGACTGTTCGGAGGTGCTGATCCAGCTTGCCGCGGTGCAGTCCGCGCTGCAAAATACCGGCAAGGTCATATTGCAGGACCACCTCAAGCATTGCATCGTGGAGGCGGCGCAGGAGGGCGATACCGAGGCCATCGACGAGCTGTGCAAGGCCATCGATCGGTATATGAAATAGCGTGTCGTGCAGTAAACAGTGCGTAAAAATCGCAAAAAGCATCCCCCGGGGGAGCTTCGCAAGCGTGATAAGAGCCATTAAAATGATAGGGAATAAGCCGCTGCGGCGGTTTGAAAAAACGAAAGGGAGAAAAGACCATGAAGAAGATCCTTGCACTCCTGATTGCGATGCTGATGCTGCTTTCCGCGGCGTCCGCCCTGGCCGAGGGCACGCTGGTATATGGCAGCGGCGATTATACCCGCATCAATCCGGCCATCGACGAGCACGGCGAGATCAACCTGCTCATATTCAACGGCCTGACGGCTCACGACGCCGACAACAACGTGGTGCCCTGCTTGGCCGAGAGCTGGGATTATGACGAGGCCACCCACACCTACACCTTCCATCTGGCTCATGGCGTGACTTTCCACGACGGCGGGCCCTTCACCGCCGAGGACGTGAAGTTCACCATCGAGGCCATCATGGACCCGGCCAACGAGTCCGAGATCGCCTCCAACTACACCGACGTGAAGGAAATTCGCGTGGTGGACGACAACACCGTGGAATTCGAGCTGGAGGGCAACAACGCGGCCTTCCTGGAGTACATGACCATCGGCATCCTGCCCAAGCACCTGCTGGAGGGCCAGGACATGCAGACCAGCGATTACTTCCGGGCCCCCGTCGGCACTGGCCCCTACAAGCTGGAGCGCTGGGACGAGGGTCAGGCCATCACGCTTACGAAGAATGAGGATTACTTCCTGGGCGCGCCGAACATCGACACCGTGGTGTTCAAGATCGTCGAGGACGACAACGTCAAGGCCCTGCAACTCAAGTCCGGCGAGCTGAACATGGCCCAGGTCACCCCGAAGGACGCCCAGCTGTTCGAGGGCGACGACCAGTATGCCATCTATCGCATGAAGACCAGCGACTATCGCGGCATACTGTTCAACTTCTGGAATCCCTACTGGCAGGAGAACAAGGACATCATCCCCGCTATCAACTACGCCATCGACCGCGAGGCGATGATACAGGCGGTGCTGCTGGGCCAGGGCGACGTGGCCTACGGTCCGCTGCAGCGCAACGTCTACAACAACCCCGATGTGGAGCACTACGACTACAACCCCGAAAAAGCCGTGGAAATCCTGGAATCCATCGGCTGCGAGCGCGGAGAGGACGGCTTCTTCTATCGCAACGGCGAGAAGATCTCCTTCCCGATCAACTGCCGCGCCGGCGACCAGGTGCGCATCGACCTGGCCCAGATCGCTTCCCAGCAGTTGAAGGAAGTGGGAATCGACATGCAGGTGGAGATCCCCGCTTCCGTGGATTGGGGCACGCAGTACGCCTTCCTGATCGGCTGGGGAAGTCCCTTCGACGCCGATGACCACACCTTCAAGGTGTTTGGCACCGACCAGGGCAACAACTACTCTGGCTATTCCAATGCCGCCGTGGACGCCGCCCTGCTGGCTGCTCGCAGCACCTTTGACAGTGAAGAGCGCGCCAAGGCCTACGCCGATTTCCAGGTGGAGCTGGCCAACGATCCCGCCTACACCTTCTTCTGCTATATCGACGCGGACTACGTGGTGGACGCCCGGGTGAAGGGCATCACCGCCGACACGGTGCTGGGCCATCATGGCGTGGGCATCTTCTGGAACGTGGCGGAATGGACCATGGAAGGCTGAGCCGTTTATCTGTTGGACTTTGGAGAGGCAATTCCCCAAAGTCCTTTACTGCGTTATAGAGAGGAAAATAATTTGTCCAATCTGCTTGAGATTCAAAATCTGTCTGTCAGCTTCGACACCCCTGCGGGCGAGGTGCAGGCGGTGCGGGATGTGTCGCTCTCCCTGCCGGAGGGCAAGGTGCTGGCGCTGGTGGGGGAATCCGGATGTGGCAAGAGCGTATTGTGCCGCAGCGTGATGAAGCTGCTGCCGCGCACGGCGAAGATCAAATCCGGCAGCATCGTCGCGGGCGGCGTGGATATCACGAACTACGGCGAGCGGGACATGCGCAGGCTGCGCGGCAGCATGTTCGCTATGGTATTCCAGGACCCCATGACCACGCTGAATCCGGTCATGCCCGTGGGCGACCAGATCGCCGAGGCCGTGCGGGTCCACAACCGGCGCATTTCCCGAACAGATGCCCACAGGCGCGCCGTGGAGCTGATGAAGCTGGTGGGCATCGAGCGCGCCGAGGAACGCAGCAGGCTCTACCCCTATAACTTCTCGGGCGGTATGCGCCAGCGCAGCGTGATGGCTATCGCTCTGGCCTCGAATCCCCGCATACTGTTTGCGGATGAGCCCACCACGGCGCTGGATGTGACCATACAGGCGCAGATACTGGACCTGTTTCGACAAATACAGTCCACGCTGCACACCGCGACGCTGTTCGTCACCCACGATCTGGGCGTGGTGGCCCGGGTGGCGGACCTGGTGGCGGTGATGTACGCAGGCCGCATCGTGGAGCTGGGGACGGTGGAGGACATCTTCTATGACCCGCGCCACCCCTACACCTGGGGGCTGCTTCAGGCGCTGCCCGCCTGGTCCAGAGGGCGGGACACGCTGAACGCCATCCCTGGTA
Organism: uncultured Eubacteriales bacterium; assembly: GCA_902785105.1. Lineage (GTDB taxonomy): Bacteria > Bacillota > Clostridia > Christensenellales > Aristaeellaceae > UBA2862. Next base: position 8,893 of record CACZXF010000066.1, read on the forward strand.
TGCCGCCCTCGCTGATCCATCCGCCCCGGGGAGACGCCTTCGCCTGCCGGAACGAATACGCGCTGGGCATCGACTACCTGGAGCAGCCGCCGATGTTCAAAATCAGTCAGACCCACTCGGCGGCGACCTGGCTGCTGGACCCCGCCGCCCCGAAGATCCAATCGCCCATACAGGGAGGCCCCCATGCCGAATAACGACTACGTTTGCGTGGAACACCTGTCCCACCGCTTTCGCCTGACACGCAAGATCGCCATCGACGCGGTGAAAGACGTGTCCTTCTCCATCGACCGGGGCGAGATTTTGGGCCTGGTGGGAGAGTCCGGTTCCGGGAAATCCACGGTGGCGCGGTGCGTCATGGGCATACTCAGGCCCAGCGAGGGGCGCGTTATGTATAACGGCATCGATGTAAATGGTCCAAAGCTCTCCCGCGAGGACAAACTCAGGCTTCAGTGCGAGCGGCAGATCATCTTCCAGGACTCCGGCTCCGCACTGAATCCCCGGATGAGCGTGCGCCGCATACTGTCTGAACCGCTGGACATCCACGGCCTGGCCCGGGATCGCGGGGACCGGGAAAAGCTGATTGCGCAGAACCTGGACTTTGTGGGCCTCGATTCGGGAATACTGGAATCCCTCCCCGGGGAGCTCTCCGGTGGCCAGCGCCAGCGGGTCAGCATCGCCCGGGCGCTTTTGATGAAGCCGAAGCTCATCGTGGCCGACGAACCCATCGCCTCGCTGGATGTGTCCATACAGGCGCAGATCGTCAACCTGTTCAAGCGCTTGCAGGCAGAGCACGGCTTCACGTTCCTGTTCATTGCCCACGATCTGGCGATGGTCGAATTCCTGTGTGACCGTGTTGGGGTGATGTCCAAGGGTCGGCTGGTGGAACTCGCGCCAACCCGGCAGTTGTATGAAGCGCCTCGTCATCCTTATACAAAGGCACTGCTGTCCGCCGTGCCCATTCCAGACCCGAGGCTGGAGCGCAGCCGGGAAATACCCGTCTATCATGAGCCGGAGAACATCACCCGGCGCGAATGGATTCAGGCTGACGAAAACCACTATGTACTGATGGAGCGATGATATGATGACGCGCAAAAAGTGGCTGCCCTATCTTGCAAAAAAGCTGGTCATATTCCTGGTCAGCGTACTGGCGCTGTCGATCATCGTATTTGCCGTGTCTCGACTGTCCCCGAGGGACCCGCTGGTGTCCTACTACGGCGAGCGCACGGAGAAGATGTCTCCCGCGGAGCGCCAACAGACCATGGAACGCCTTGGACTGAACGCGCCGCTGACGACACAGTATGTGCGCTGGCTGGAAGGGGCGCTGCGGGGTGAATTCGGCATCTCCTACAAGTACAAGCAGGATGTGCTGGACGTGATCGCTGCCCGCATCGGCAACACGCTGCTGCTGGGCCTGCCGGGGTTCATACTGACCTTCGTGCTGGCGCTGCTGCTGGGGCTTGTGTGCGCCTGGCGGGAGGACAGCTGGCTGGATAAAATCATCAGCAAGGCGGGCACGGTGCTTAGCTGCGTGCCGGAATTCTGGCTGTCGCTGGTGCTGATACTCTTCTTCAGTGTGATCTGGCGGCTGCTGCCCTCCAGCGGAGCCTACACCATTGGCAGGGAGAACGACATCGGCGACCGACTGCGGCACCTCGTCCTGCCCATGTCGGTGATGATCCTCAGTCACCTTTGGTATTACGCCTACAGCCAGTGGGAGAGCGGCGAGGGTTACAATCGCTACATCACGGCAGAGCTGGAGACCTTTCGGAAGGCGGCGTGGAAGCGGCAGATATTGCGGCGCTTCGACGCGAGGGACGCGATCAGGGTGCTGGACGTGGGCACCGGTCCCGGCTTCTTCGCCTGCATCCTGTCGGAGGAGGGCCTGGAGGTCACGGCCATCGATCAGTCCGCGGGCATGCTTGAAAAGGCGCGGGAGAACGCCGCAAAGCTGGGGGTTCATCCCACGTTTATGCACATGAATGTGAATCAGATGGACTTCCTCGACGAATCCTTCGATGTGATCGTAAACCGCAATGTCACTTCGACGCTGCAGTATCCCGAGAAATTATATGCTGAATTTAAGCGCGTGCTGAAGCCGGGCGGGATGCTGCTGATCTACGATGCCAACTGGCACGCCCACCTGTACGACCCGGAGTTGATGAAGAAGGTCAGGGCGCGGGAAGAGGCCCACTTCCGCAAGTACGGCACCCGGGAGGTCGTCACCGAGGACAATCCGGAATTCCTGGCCACCTGCCCGATGACCCGATATAAGCGCCCCGAGTGGGACGAAAGGGTGCTCACAGACCTGGGATTTATACTAAACTTCCTCTAAATATAGACAATCCTGCGGCGTCTTTTCCGCCAGAAGGTGAGAATCCCTTTGGGATTCTCAGTCGGCTTCGCCGACCGCTTTGCAACCTCGCCGCCAGCAAGCCTGCGGGCCTTCGCCTTGCCATGACGAAAAATACACTCGCATGCTTGTCCACATTTAGAAGAAGTATAGTATTAGGGTAGAGATCCAGCGGGACATCGGCAGGTTCGTGTACGGAGACTGGGAAAAGGAACTGTACGCCGAATCGCCGCTGTTTGAGATCTGCGCGAAGAAAGTAAAATCCCCCTTCCCCCCAGGGGATATTAGGTGAAGGTCAAATCTGGCCAGGCTGTTACTCGTCCAGAATTACCTGACCCAATACCGGACAAACCAAGCACAGCATCCATGGATCAGAATAAAGGAACAAATTTACAAAATGGTTTGCCACGGAGAAGGAATAAAAAGGCAGGCAGAACGGTGAAAAAGGATATAGAATACGAACCGCAAGAGCGTTTGAAACAGCAGATAAAAGAATTTATGCGGCACCACATGGTTGAAAAAGAAGATATTACTCATCATTTTAAGTATTTGATTTCTTGTCTCGAACATGAGAAATATGTGAACTATCCCGACGGCTACAAGAAAAGACAAACATTATTTCTGGAAAAATGTATCAAGAAGATCAAAGAAATATATCTGCCAGCCTTGCTTATACCTTGGACGTTCTATGATTGCATGGAATCCTCTACAGGTTTTTCGATAAACATCAACCAAATAGAGAAATTGGATATAAAAGACAATCCAGCCCACGATGCACGCATTCTGCAGAAGCACAATACGATTTTAAGTCGATCACAGTGAAAACGCTCGTGACCCTCACCCCCATTAAAAACAACACCTGCGAAAGAGGGGCAGACCTGGTACGCCCCCTGTCAGCTTTCGTAGATGTTGTGATCACTTCGTGTGTGTTTATTTTAGGATGAACATTTGTTCTTTATCAAGTGTTATGGGTCAAAATTACGATGTCGCCACACGGTGTTCGATTATTCAACAACCTGCTGCGTCTTCCTTAAGAACTTCGCCGGGATCTCCTGATGAATCTGCCTCACGATATTCATGGGTCGGCTGCTGGTATGTGTATTGGCTATGGGTTGCGACGGGGAGGCAGGAAAATTAGGTTATAACCCTGGGCGAGTTTAAGGATATCGCTGACGCGAGGGGGGAAGGCGTGAGCATGTGCTCAAAACAAATGGGGGCGTGGCATTGAGATCAAGTGAAAATCAGCAGCTTCGTCTGTGGAAGCTTTTGAAATGGAATCAGGACATTTTGTTTCACCTGTCCTTGTTCTCTTACTGTTGCCCCATAGTCATCAACGCCCTTTAGTCTCCACGCTGTCGTTGGAATAATCAAGGGCTGATGAACAGATCCCCTTCGTGATCGATGGTGCGAATGGTTGTTTCGAAGGTGGCGTTGAGGATTTCCGGACGGAGCACCTCTGAGGAGAGACCAGAGGCGACAATTGCGCCATCCTTCATGACATAGATGTGGTCGCAGTAGCGCGCAGCCAGGTTCAGGTCGTGCAGCGTGATGATGACCATGCCGTCAAAGGCCCGGAGCATTTCCATCAATTCCACACGATAGCGGATGTCCAGGTGGTTGGTGGGCTCATCCAGTATGATGACCTCGGGATGCTGGGCCAGACAGCGGGCGATCATCACGCGCTGCCGTTCGCCGCCGCTGAGGGTATGGATGCGCCGATCCTTCAATTCCCACAGCTTTGTTTTGTGAAGCGCCTGTGCGGTGATGTCCTCGTCCTCCCGGCTGTAGGGCATCATCACGCGCTTGTAGGGATAGCGCCCGGACTGCACGACCTCAGCGACGCGAAGATTCGCTTCCGGATAGCTCTGCATCATCACCGCCACACGTCGGGCGTAATCCCGGCCTGGAATGGATTCTATGGGCCAATCGTCTACCCGGATATGACCGTGCGCAGGATATTGGCGATAGATATGCCGAAGCAGTGAGGTTTTACCGCAGCCGTTGGGGCCAATGATGCCATAGATCCTTCTGCCCTCAAATATGGCGCTGACATGGTTCAGTATGCGCTTGCCGCCCACGGCAAAGCTGAGATCATTGACATCAATGCGCATGATATACCCTCCGGATCATCATTATGAAAATCGGAGCGCCGATGAAGGCGGTCATTACACCGATGGGCATCTCCTGAGGCGCGAAGGCTGTGCGGGCCACAGTGTCCGCCAAGGTGAGGAAACAGCCCCCGGCCAGAGCGGAGGACAACACCAGATAGCGGTGGGAGGTGTCGATGGTCCGGCGCATGATGTGGGGGATGATAAGCCCAACGAAGCCTATCAGCCCTGATACCGCCACCACTACCGATACGGCATAGGCGGAAACGAGGGTCAATACGATTTGCATTGCCCGGACGTTCATGCCTGACTGGGCCGCCACATCCTGCCCCAGCAGCAACAGATCCAGCTCCTTTTCAATGCAGCGGCACAATACCAGCAGCACAGTCAGAGCGGCCAGCGCCGTCCGAACGTCTGCCCAGTTGCTGCCGGAGAAGGAGCCTGTCAGCCAGTATTGGGCGGATCGTGCCTGGGCCTCGTTGCTGGAGCAATAGATGATGAAGGTGGTCGCGGCCTGAAAGAACGCCGAAACACCCATGCCCGTGAGCACCAGGCGGACGGGATTGGTGCTTTTCCCCTGCAACGCCACCACCAGCGAGATGGCAGCGAAACTGCCGACAAAGGCGGAGAATACCACATGGCCGGTACCGAACCAGTGAAACACGATGGCGCCCGCCGCGCCGGCGCTGGCCCCGGAGGACACGCCCAATACGTAGGGCTCCGCCAGTGGATTGCCCGTCAGGGTCTGCATGAGTATGCCCACCACGCTCAGCACTGCCCCGGCCAGCACCGTCAGACAGACCCGCGGCAGACGCACCTGAACGACGAGGTTGTACAGGTTTTTGTTCCCGGCTTCCTGCCCGGTGATGAAGGCCTTCAGGCAGTTCAGCACTTCGCCGGAATCCAGAGACACCGCGCCCCAGAACAGCGCCGAAAAGGCCGTAATGCACACCAAAAGGAAGAGCCCCAGGCAAATCAAAGATTTCTTCATCGCATATAAAGAAGCCCGCGGAATCGCCGCGGGCTGTTTCAGTGTTTATACTAAATTGCTTCTAAGACATGTACAAATGTGGAGCGGATTTTTTGTCCTGGCGACGCGGAGCGGAGGGAGGCGATGCCGAAGCATCGTTGACCGAAGCAACGCTAAGGACCTGTGCATAAATAATTCGTACAGAATGTGCAGGATGAATTCGTCAGCGCAAGGCGGAGGAGGGAGGCGTGCCGGGGCACGTTGACCGACGACAAATGAATAATTTATGCACAGTTCCTAAGCCAGGGCGAAAAAGACGCCCGCAGATGTACATGGATTAGATGCAATTTAGTATTATTATGCCGCCTCTTCCAGCTTCACGCCGTGGATCTCTTCGGCCAGACGCACCAGCGCGTCAACGCTGCGCACGCCGGGAGTGATCTCGGAAAGGCGCACCCGCACGAAGTTGCCGTTCTTCACGGCATCCAGATCCTGGAGCGCGGGGTTGGACTTGAGGTTCTCCACCTTGGCGTCGAAGTCGTCGGTGTTGCGGATAGAGGTGGAGTAGTCGCAGATGATGATATACTGGGGGTTCTCGGCCAGCACGGTCTCCCAGCCGGCGTAGTCCCAGGTCTTGTCCACGCCCTTGCCGGACAGAATGTTGTTCGCGCCGATGAGCTTTAACAGGTTGGTGGTGTAGCCCTCAAAGGCGGTGTAGATCTGGTCATCCTCGTCGGTGGAATCATAGATGAAGCAGGTGACCTCGGGAAGGCCTTCCAGCTTCGCCTGCACAGCAGCGAGCTTCTCCTTCTCGGCGGCAACATAGGCTTCGGCGGTCTCCTGCGCGTCGAAGATCTTGCCGTACATCAGCAGATCGTCGAACAGGGTGTCCAGCGTGGCGTCGGTGCGGAGCATGGATTCCGGCACGAAGATGGGCACATTCTGGGCCACGATGTCCTCGGCGGGAATGGCGCGCTGGGTGAAGGGCACCGCCCAGCCGGTGGTGAAGTCCGGTTCTGCGGCCATGAAAACCTCATAGGCGGGCCACTTTTCGGCCAGCACAGGCACCTTGGCATATTCGTCAGCCAGGGACTCGTAGATTTCCTCCTCCAGGAAGGCGGTGCCGGCCATCTTGTCGGCCAGGCCCAGAGCCAGCATCATTTCAGTGGTCGCCTGAGACATGGAAACGGCCTTCGCCGGAGCGGCATCGACGCTGAAATCATAGTCGTTGCCGTTCAGATTCTGACTCCAGGTGACGGGATACTGGCTTTCTGCCATCGCGACGACGGACAGCGCCAGCAGGCAAACGAGCAACAGGGATACGAGTTTTTTCATGGGGCTCCTCCTTCTTCACCGGAAAGCGCGGTGATCGTAATGGAAAGCTGTGCCACTGAAGGCACGGTATTCGCAGATGTATTCTGGCTCATGCTTCTTCGTTCAGCTTCGCCTTCCCAGCCGCAGGCCAGTGGCCGGCAAATTCTATGCCATGAAGCTTCACTCAGCAAATACAGCAACGCTCTTGCGCGGGAATTTCACCCGACTTCCTGGTGCTAAAAAACACCAAAATCCGCGTCAACCATTCAGCTTTCCTGATGAGTATATAACAGAAGGTTAGTATTGTCAACCTAACCCATGTAAACCTTCATGATTGAACCCATCGCTGTCGGAACTTTAATCGCAACTATTCAGTCCTGTCGATAAATAAGTATTTGTCGGGATGTCGTGCGTGACCACCTCATCCGCCCTCACGGGCACTTGACAAGGGCCTGCCGGCCCCATCTCACTGAAAACAGTCCACTGGACTGTCCAGACTGCCACGGCTCAAATCGAAGATTTGAGGCGCGGCACCGAAGCGCCGGATGAGGTGGGTTACCCGCTCACCCCGCCAAATTCCAATTTATCGGGATGGACTGAATAGTTGTCTTTAATCAACCTGAGTTTGCCGGTCCCATGTCCAGGGGGAGCTGGAAAGGCGGAATGCGGTCGGGAAGGGGCACTGGCACAGCCGGTGGTATGGGGCTATCTTTCCGCCCTCAGCGTCTTCACCTCAAAGGTGTGGAAGTCGAGGGAGACCGTGCCGTCGTTGGCTTCCAGCGCTTCACCGGGATTTTCAAGCATGTCGCAGACGCTCACCCGGGTGAAGGGCAGGTTGATGCTGAGCTTGCACCGGGTCGCGGCGCGCTTAGCCTCATAGAGGCGCAGTATGAGGTCGCCGCTGCCGTCCTCGGCGGGCTTCACGGTATCAATGAACACATTGGGCGCGTCCACGCCGAAGGCGCTGAAGGGCTCGCAGCGCCCACGGACCACCTGCATGGGCACGTTCAGTGCATAGGCCTCCCGCACCACGGGGCTGTCCATGAAGCTGCCCTCCCAGGCGGTGAAGGCGTAGGTGAAGGTGTGCTGCCCGTTGTCCGCCCGCATCTCGGGAGAAGCGGCGGCGCGCAGCAGGGTCAGTTGAAGGGCGGTTCCAGCGTTCGGCGCAGCCGAACTGAGGGCGGAGCAATCCGAAGGATTGCTGTCCGAAACCCGCGACCGAGCCTCCGGCGACAGGCGCGGGGCGTAACCGTTCATGCTGATACCATACTTGCAGTCGTTCAGCACCGCCGCGCCGTGGGTCTCGTCGCAGAGCGCGCTGTAGCGCTGATTGCAGACCTCAAAGCGGTCGGAGTCGTACAGCCGCGACCGATGGGTGGGCCGCTTCATGTAGCCGAACTGGATCTCGTTGATGCCCTCAGCGGCGCGAATGTCCACCGGGAACTCCACCTTCATCAGCCGGTGCAGCTCGTGCCAGTCCACGTGCGTCACGAAGTCCAGCCGTCGGCTGCCCGCCTCCAGCACGATGTCCTGCTCGAAGGTGGAATTCAGCACCTTCCGGGACAGGCGCAGCACCGCCCGCAGCGGCCCCGCCTCCCTGACGGTCAGCTCCACCGGCTCGTCGATGGCCACGGGCTGGAGGATGTAGTTGGAGTCGATGTCCCAGGCGTCGAACAGCCGCGGCACGTCCTTGTACATCAGGAGCCGGTTCATGGGTCCGGCGGCGTACTCCCGCCCGGAACGCTTGTCGATGAAGGAGATCACCTCGCCCCGCGCGTTCAGCTCGGCGCGAATCACGGCGTTTTCGATCACCGCGCCGCCTTCGATGAGCGTCGCCGTCGCGGCCTTGCCGGACACCGTCACCGCCTGGGGCCTGAGAGACACCGCGCCGCAGGCCGGCACCGTCACCAGCGCCAGTACGCCGTCGCCGTCCTTCTGAGTGGCGATGCAGGTTCCGTCGGAGGTCACCGCGCCGTCGGCGTATTCCACGGGCAGGCGCACCAGGCCGCGGCGCTCGAAGGACAGGGAGTTGAACACCGTCACGCCCTCGCCCGCCGCCAGCACCGCCAGCGCGTCGTCGAGCACGGCCTCGGCTTCGGAGATGATCCACCGATGATCCCGCCGCGCGTCCTCATACACCCGCGCGATGGAGGAGCCGGGCAGTATGTCGTGGAACTGATTGAGCAGCAGCTTCTTCCATGCGGCGTCCATGCGGGAGAGTGGATATTCCGCGCCCTTTGACATGGCCAGACTGCCCCACATCTCCGCCTCCCGCAGGGCCAGCTCGGACTTGCGGTTGCCCCGCTTGATGGCGGCCTGGGAGGTGTACACGCCCCGATGGGCGGAGAAGTACAGTTCGCCCACATAGGTGTGCTTTGGACCGCCGGCACGCTCCATGTCCTCAAAGAATTCCACAGGTCCGGCCACTTTCACCCGGGGCATGCCCTCCAGATCGACCTCGCGCCGCAGGTATTCGATGTGGTCCCGGGTGGGGCCGCCGCCGCCGTCGCCGTAGCCGAAGGGCAGCAGGAAGGCGTCCAGATCCCGCTTCTGCACCCGCTTCTTCCAGGTCTCGCAGATCTCCTTCGGGTCGGTGCGGTAGGTGTAGCTGGTGGGCAGGAAGGAGTCGATCTTGCTGCCGTCCGCGCCCTGCCAGGTGAAGTAGTGGTAGGGGAACCGGTCGCCCTCGTTGTAGGACCAGAAGTTCTTCTGAGTCACCAGGTATTTGACGCCCGTCTTATTGAGGATCTGAGGCAGAGCCGCCGAATAGCCGAAGGTGTCTGGCAGCCACAGCACCACGCTGTCCACGCCAAAGACATCCCTGAAATAGCGCTTGCCATGGATGAGCTGCCGGATCAGCGATTCGCCGCTGGTCATGTTGGTGTCCGGCTCCACCCACATCGCGCCCTCGGGAATCCACTGGCCCCGCTTCGCGGCCTCCACGATGCGCCCGAACAGCTCGGGATAGTTCTCCCGGCACATCTCGTAGGCGGCGGGCTGGCTCTGCAAATATTTGTACTCAGGGTATTCTTCTATCAGCCTGAGCTGCTGGGCGAAGGTGCGGCTGGTCTTGCGATGGGTCTCCGCCATGGGCCACAGCCATGCCAGGTCCAGATGGGCGTTGCCGATGGCGTAGAACACCGGGGCCGTGGAGCCGTTGACCGCCTCCAGCGCGGGCTTCAGCGCCTCCCGCGCGGCGCGATAGCTCCCGATTCTGTCCTCCAGGGGCTGCTCAAAGTCGATGATCAGCGAGGCCCGCTCCAGTACGCCGGCCACATGGTCCGCCCGCAGGCTCTCCGCGTCCAGCTGGTCACCCAGGAGTATGAGGGTGTTCAGGTCCATGTAGAGCTGGTAGGCGTCCTCGTTCCAGATGCCGTAGGTCATGTTGCCCAGGGTGGAACGCTCACCTTCCACCTTTGGGTCGGTGTAGCTGCCCGGCAGCACCGGCCCCGTGGCGCAGCCGCCCAGAGGGCTTTCCGGGAAGAAGTGGCCCGCGTAGGCTTCGATCAGAAGGTCATATTCCCGCCCAGGCTCACCGGAGTCGGTCAGGAAGTTGTCCACGATGTAGTGGTGCGGCACGTGCACCCACTCCGCGCGGCGGGTGCCGAAGGATTTCCCATCCACGAATACGGTGGATTCGCCGCCGGTCTGAAGGTTCATCGCGATGCGCCGCCCTGCCGCGGCCTCCGGCAGCGCGATTTTGCCGCGCATCCAGCAGTATTCCCAGGTGTGGCCCCACTTCGTGCCCGGAGCCATCGGGGCGAAATCGCCTTTGGACGCCTCATCCGGGCTCAGGTGCTCCATGGTGAAGAAGCTCTCCACCCCAATGGGTCCTAAAGGTATGTACAGATCGTTCTTCAGCGTCTCCATCCAGTGCGCCAGTCTGGCCTGCCATTCCGAGTGCATGTATTTCATGCCATCCCTCCTGTAAGCGACGATGTCAGCCGACATTTTGCGTGCCCGCGTTAAGTGCTTAACCACTTTCACCTTATCATCTTGCCGGAGCCATGTCAATACGGAAAATGGTGTCACGCCATTCCTGACTGACACCATTTTCCAGTATCGCTTTCTACGTCAGCAGGCCCCGGTATCCCTGATCCGCACGGCGATGGAGGCTTCGGCGCCATAGCAGGGGATCAGAGTCGCCTGGAGCGCGTGATAGATATCCATCTTGCCCGGCCACACGGTATCCGCCACATGATTGTTGCGGTCCAACTGGTGGAACCAGTTGCCGTTCACGTGGTCCAGCACGCATTCATCCAGGTACTTCATGAACTCGGCATAACGCGCCGCGTATTCCGCCTTGCCGGTCTGCCGGTACAGCACCGAGCAGGTGTCGATGGCCTCCGCCAGCGTCCAGTGCATCCTGTCGTGCACGATGGGATGGCCCTCCCAGTCCGTGGTGTAGACGATGCCCGGCGCGCCGTCGCTGTTCCAGGCGTCGGAGACGGCCCGGTTGAACAGCCGCTCGGCGCTCTCAATGTAGGGCGCGGCCTTCCCCGGGTCGTTTGGATAGGTGGACAGCGCCCACTGCACGATGAGCCGTCCCCACTCGATGCCGTGCCCCGGCGTGGCGCCATAGGGCTTGAACGGATCGTCCAGCCGGTCCCGGTTGCGCTCCAGATCGGGCGCCCAGTCCTTCGTGAAGTGCTCCGGCAGCCGCCACTGGTTCTGTGCCGCCCAGCCCAGCACGCGATCGATGATACGACCCGAGCGCGCCCGGTATTCCTCGTTGCCCGTCACATCCGCCACGGCGAGGAACGCCTCCACGGAGTGCATGTTGGCGTTAAGGCCCCGGTAGTCGTCAGCCCGGGTGAATGTCGTGTCCCAGGTGTCCCGGGAAAGGCCCGCCGCCTCGTCCCAGAAATACCGGTCGTAGACCGCCAGCGCCTCCTTCAGCAGTGCCTCCGCGCCGGGCCTGCCGATCAGCAGCGCGGAGCTGGCCGCCAGGATCACAAAGGCGTGTACATAGCACAGCTTGTCCGCCATCGGCTCATTCTCCGGCGTGAGCCCGGTGTACCAGCCGCCGTGGGCCGCGTCCCGCAGCTCGCCCGTCAGTCCCCGCAGCGCCGCGTCCACCAGCGCCTCGCTTCCCTCAAAGCCCAGCAGATGCCCCAGACTGTAGACGTGGGCCATGCGGCAGGTGATAAAGGTCTCCCGGTTCCGGTCCTTCCAGGGCGTGCCGTCGTCGCCCAGGTACCAGGAGCTGCCACCCGGCGAGGGAAACTGCCGCCCGAAGGCCAGCAGGGCCTCCCGCGCCTCCTTCAAAAACGCTCTGTTTTCCGCTGTGTCAATCTGGTATTTAAGCACGTTCATAATATCCTCCTTTTATCTGTGACGGTAAAAATGCCTTCACGCTTTTTATCATATCCAACCATTCAGCCCTGACCTTTAGAATGAAAAAATATGAATGGTCCCGCATAGATTCATCGCTTGACACATCTGCTCTTTTACTATATCATACAGTATAAATCGTCACCTGACAAGCGAAGTTTTTTCGATTATAATCAACCATCGGTTGATGAAAACGGCACAGGAGTGAAGGAAATGAGTTTTACCGACATCTGGAACATCCGCCCTCTTCCCACCAGGGGCGCGGTGATCGCCGGGGAGGGCTGGCGCATCACGGTGCTGACTGACCGGCTGCTGCGGCTGGAATATGAACCGAACAACCGCTTCCGCGACGGAGCGACCCAGACGGTCATCGACCGTCAATTCCCGCTGCCGAGATTTACGGTGCGGGATTGGGGCAATCATCTCACCATCGAGACCGACGGCCTGCGGCTGGAATACGACAAAAAGCCCTTCTCCGCAGAGGGACTGAGCGTGGTGCTGAAAAACGCGCTGCTGAACCATGCCAGCGTCTGGCACTATGGCGAATCGGTGGGCAACCTGAAGGGCACCGCCCGCACGCTGGACCAGGCCGACGGCGGTGTCAAAAAGGGCATCTTCATGGGCGGGCAGGACAAGCCGCTGGAGATGGGGGAGGGCCTGATGTCCATGGACGGCTTCGCGGTGCTGGATGACAGCCATACCATGGGGATGGATGAGACCGGCAGGCTGACCCCCGCCGACGGCGTCAGCACCGACATCTATCTCTTCGCCTACGGCCACGATTTCAAGGCCGCGCTCAGGGATTTCTATCACCTCTCCGGCCCCGTGCCGCCGGTGCCGCGCTACGCCCTGGGCAACTGGTGGAGCCGGTATTACTGCTACACCGACGTGACCTACAAGGCCCTGATGGAGAAGTTCGCCTCGGAACAGGTGCCGCTGTCTGTGGCGGTCATAGACATGAACTGGCACGTGACGGACATCGACCCCAAGTACGGCGCGGGCTGGACGGGCTACACCTGGGACCCGGCGATGTTCCCGGACCCGAAGGCCATGCTTCAGTGGCTGCACGACCGGCATCTGAAGGTGACGCTGAACGACCACCCCGCCGACGGCATTCGCGCCTGCGAGGATCTGTACCCCGAGATGGCACGGGAGATGGGCATCGACCCGGAAAGCGGCATCCCCGTGGACTTCGACGCCTCCAGCGAGAAATTCCTCAACGCCTTTGAAAAGGTGGTGCTGGACAGCTTCGAGCGCACCGGCGTGGATTTCTGGTGGATCGACTGGCAGCAGCGGGGCGGCAGCAGCATCCCCGGCGTGGACCCGCTGTTCGTGCTGAACCACACCCGGTATCTGTATGCCAGCCGCAAGGGCGATGTGGGCATGACCTTCTCCCGCTACGCCGGCCCCGGCAGCCACCGCTACCCCGTGGGCTTCTCCGGCGACTCCTGCATCACCTGGGACAGCCTGGCCTTCCAGCCTTACTTCACCGCCACCGCCGCGAACATCGGCTACGGCTGGTGGAGCCACGACATCGGCGGTCACATGCTGGGCATCCGCGACGAGGAGCTGGCCACCCGCTGGCTTCAATTCGGCGTGTTTTCTCCCATCATGCGGCTGCACTCCTCCATGAGCGACTTTTTGAGCAAGGAGCCCTGGGCCTTCCCCATGGAGGCCTGCGCCGTGATGGAGGACTTCCTGCGCCTGCGGCACAGGCTGGTGCCCTGGCTGTACACCCGCGCGCTCAGGGGCGCGGAGACGGGCAGCGCCATACTCTATCCCGTGTACTACGACTTCCCGCTGGGCCGGGACCTGACGCGGGTGGAGCATGACGAGTACATGTTTGGCGGCGAGATGCTGGTGGCTCCCATCGTGACGCCCGCGAATCCTGAAACCCGGCTGGCCAGCGCAAGGCCGTGGCTGCCGGAGGGGGAATGGGTCGATTTCTTCAATGGACATCACTATCAGGGCGGACAGAGGCTCAAGGTTTTCCGCCCGCTGAGCACCATGCCGGTGTTCGTGCGCCCCGGCACCGTCGTGCCCATGGACGGCGCGTTCGCCCCGAAAAACGGTTGCCCGCTGCCGGAAAGCCTTACCTTCCGCATCTTCGCGGGGGCCAGCGGCGAAACGACGCTGATCGAGGACGACGGCACCCGCCCCGGCGCGCCGAACTACCACCGCGTGGAGACCCGCTGCGCCATCGACGGATCCGACGGCCTGACCCTGCGGCTGGACGCGGCGGCAGGCGCGACAGAGCTGATTCCCGCCGCGAGGCGCATGACGCTGGAGGTCGTGGGTGTGGGCAACGTTGCCCCGGACGCAGCCACCTGCGCCTGCACCACAGAATACGACCCGGATACCCGCACCCTTCGCCTGACGCTGGACGTCCAGCCCGGCGACGGCGCGACGCTCCACTGGAATGAATACCCGACGCCGCCCGCATTGGACCATCCTGCGCTGGTTTACCGGCTGCTGCTGCCGGTCCGCATGGCCAACGCCGACAAGGATCGCATGCTGGATATCGCCCGCACTGTTTCAAAGCCCGCCGCGCGCCTCGCCGCCTGGATGACCTTTGACCTGCCTGACGGCCTGATCGAAGCGCTGGCGGAGCTGGAGTGTGTGGATTAGTATGAAAACCATATACGAGAGTGCGGATCGGGGCGAGGAAGAGGCTACCGCGTAAGTGTAAAAAAGGATAGGGAGCCTGCGATTCTGCGGGCTCCCATTTATCATGCTTCGCCTAAATTGTATTTGCTGTAAACCTGCTTAATCCCGATCAATCGTTCTTGAGCACTGCGTTCAGTCTCCGGGTATAAATCTCGCGGAATTCCTCATACTCGCCCAGACCCTTGCCGGTAAATACCGTGCGGAAGCCGGCCTTGCGGAGCTGCCACATGAAGGAATCCTCGGAGTTATACAGCTCGCTGGCCATGTAGTCGCCCCAGGCGATGACCAGGGGAATGATCTCCACATGCACATCCCGCATGTCGGCCTCGCGCTGCTTGAGCCACACGATGGCCTGTCCCAGGCAGTCGCGGTCGGAGAGCTTCAGCACGCGCACGTTGGCGCAGCCCTTCTCGCGCATGGCGGCTTCCAGATTGCCGTAGCTGGCATTGTAGCTCACATGGGAGCCGTAGCCCACGAACAAGTATTCCATGTCCGGATGGGGCTTGACGGCAGCCAGCAGGATCTCGGCGACCTCTTTGGCGCTGGCCTCGTCGTTGACCACCGGGGCGGTCATGGTCACGTCAATGCGGTCGCGGTAGAAGTCCAGGCGGTTGCGCAGGCCGGTATAGAGCTTGCCCTCGCCGAAGAACACGGGCACCACGATCACCTGGGTGAAGCCGTGGATGATGGCGGTCTCCAGCGCGTCCTCTACAGTATAAATATGCGTCCCGCCAATGCCGTTCATGGCGCGAGCCGTGGTGTCGTCGGTGAACACCTGCCACACCGGCAGACCAGAGACCAGCGCCAGCTCAGCCTGGATCTTGTCGTAGCTGACCTCCTTGGCCCGCAGGATGCTGGTGCCGAGGCTGGCCAGGAACAGTACGGTTTTCTGGTTATCCATTCTGTGTTTCCTCCTATGGCTTTATTATAAATACAATTTTGTTCGATAGACAGGGATTTGTCGGGGTGTCGTTCGAGTCCACCTCATCCGCCCTCACGGGCACTTGACAAGGGCCTGCCGGCCCCATCTCACTGAAAACAGTCCACTG
>CACZXF010000067.1 GCA_902785105.1 uncultured Eubacteriales bacterium
TCGGCGGCACTTCATGGCGTCTCTTCTTTTGATGCAATCGTTGCTGCTTTTCGGGGTGAGGCTGATGGGGCATTATTCGGGGTGGACTGAACAGTTACACGCTCTGGCCTATTGTTCCGTTAAGCCGGAGTTCCGTCTCAGCTATACAGTAAAGGACCAGGAAGCTGCGAAGAACGAACTGCTTGGCAAAGCCGTCTCCGATGCCAGGGACAAGGCCGCTGTCCTGACCAACGCGGCGGGCATCACCTTAAAGGACATCCAGAGCATTGACTACTCCTGGGGCGAGATTGATTTCGAGGTCTGCCCTATGAACCGAGACTGCATCACGGGAGCCCCTATGGAAATGGAGGACAGCAGCTACGCCATGGACATCGAGCCGGATGATATTGAGGTATCGGATACTGTGACCGTGCTGTGGGAGATTGGATAAGATATCGGAACACCAGCAGGTCATAATTCCTTATTTTTCCCTATCGTGGGTACTTGGCTGGGATGGCCACGTGTCTTTCCGGCCGGGAAAGCCCGCGACAGGGCAAACGTGTGGCTCACGAGGAATTGGAATACGCGACACCCCATCAAAGCGCCGAACGGTGCGGAAGGTTGAAGGGGTGTCGCTGATCTCAAGCTGAACCGCCTGAAATCCGAGAAACAGAGCAGGCTGATGCGGGTATGCGGCGTGAAGAAATTTGTGGAGAACCTGCGTGGCCAGGCTGGACCCATCGAAGTTTGGAATGAACAGGCATGGTACCTGCTGGTCACGCAGGTGACGGTCTACGCTGATGGCAGCGCCGAGTTCCTTTTCAGGGGAGAAAATCGCATCACGGTCAAATAAGAAAACGTCCCTTTTTGCGTTCCCTCGTGGCTACCAAGAGAGAGGAGGCATTTTGCTATGATGACAAGAACGCAGAAGACACCTATTCTGGAAATGAGAGCAGAGGGAATTCCCTACAAGGCAATCGCGAAGGAACTGGGCATGTCCCTCGGAAGTGTGAAGATGATCGTGTCCCGCCACAACCGAGCCGATAACCGGCGTTGCGAACAGTGCGGGAAAAGGTATACAGCATGATCCATGACCGGCGACGCTCCAAATGCTGAACTCCGCTCCGTTCGGCTTTTGGAGCGCAAAAGCACCCCGCCCAAAGTGGGCAAGGTGCCGTTGAGTCATTTTGGGATATTTCCTGTGTCTACTTGACAAGGGCGGATCATTATGACCGGGCGTAATTATGGCATACTCTCAATCAGTATCAGCGGCTCAGCGCGTCTGCGAGGGCATCGGCGTAGTAGGACACATGGATGGTCGCGCCAGTGAGCACGTCGGGATTGGCGGCGTAACCCTCGTCAGTCACCTCCAGGGAATCCAGGCCATACTGCTCGATATAATTCTCCACAAAGGCCACCTGCTCCCACCAGTCCTTGCCAATGGACGAGGCTTTCTTGATGCCGTAGTTGTCGAACTTCTCCTTGCTGCTCTGGCCGTCGCGCACCGTGTCGAACAGCACTTTGACGACCTCGCCGTCCTTCATGATGATGTTCGCCACCGTCGGGCCCCACTGCTCGCTGTAGGAGAAGCCGGTCTTGACGGAGTAACCCTCCATCTCGGTGACGCCTGCCTCTGCGTTCGCAAGCGCTTCGCCATAGTAGGAGACGTGGAAGGTCGCGCCGGACACCACGTCAGGGTTGGCGGCATAGCCGTCCTCGGTCACTTCAAGGGAATCCAGGCCGTTCTGCTCCACCCAGTTCTCCACAAAGGCCACCTGCTCCCACCATTCCTTGTCGATGGTTGAAACCTTCTTGATGCCGTAGTTGTCATACTTCTCCTTGCTGCTTATACCGTCGCGCACGGTGTCGAACAGCACCTTGACGATCGCACCGTCCTTCTCGATGACATTCGCCACTGTCGGTCCCCACTGCTCGCTGTAGGACAGGCCGGTCCTGACGGCGTAGCCTTCACCGCCGACGACCTCTGCCAGGGCAGATGCGCAGGTCAGAGGCAGCGCCAGGATCAGCGCAAAAGCAAACAACTTCTTCATGGGATTACCTTCCTTTCTATTCGTGAACCGCCTTCGTGGATCGAATCAAAAAATCACCCTGCCGTCCACAAACCGCATCTTCCGCATGCCGAAGCCGCGTACCGAGCCCTCGGGAAACGCGGCCTCAATGCGCGGGATGTCCTCTTCCGACAGGTTCATGGACAACGCGTCGATGGAGTCCTTCAGGTGTTCCACGCTGGTGGTGCCGATGAGGCTGGAGAGCTCCGAATACTTGGACAATGTCCAGGCAAGCGCCAACTTGGAGACGGTCGTGCCCTTTTCGTCCGCGATCACTTTCAGCGCCCGCACCAGTCTTCGGTTGTGTTCCAGATTTTCCGGGGAGAATATGGACGACGGCACTGAGCGGCTGCCCCGATCCTCCAGCAGCGCCTCGCTGATGAGCCCGTGGGACAGCGCGCCGAAGGCCAGCACGTTCACGCCCAATTCTCTTGCCGTGGGGATGAGCTCTTTCTCGATGCCCCGGCTTGCCAGGGAATACTGCACCTCCACCGTATGGATGGGGCAGATCTTCACCGCCCGGCGCAGAGTGTCCGCATCCACCTCGCTGAGGCCGATGTAGCGCACATATCCCGCCTGCACCAATTCCTGCATTGCGCCCAGCAGGTCTTCCAGAGGCACAGATTCGTCCAGCCGCGCGGGCTCATAGAGGTCGATATAGTCAAGGTTCAGGCGCTTCAATGAGTAGGCAAGCTTTGCCTTCACATGCCAGGGATTCACGTCAATGCCATAGTGTCCGCCCTCGGGCTTCGGCAGCATGCCAAACTTTACCGAGACGAAGCAGCTGTCCCGTCTGACGCCTCTCAGCGCTTCACCCAGCGCCATTTCGCTGGCGCCGTTGCCGTAGAATTCCCCCGTGTTGAACAGTGTGATGCCCTCGTCCAGCGCGGCGCGCACCGTGTCTATGGCACGATTTTTGTTGTCAAGATTCATGCCCATGCAGCCCAGGCCGAGCCGCTTTTTGTCGATCATACTATACTCCTCCTCATTGGTTTACGGCGCTCTGCTTGAGCACCAGGCCCCAATCGTCGCTCAAAATATGGAAATTTCCTGTCACAGTGATGGTATCTCCCACCTGTATGCCCGTGTATTCCTCCTCTGATTTCACGCAGGCGTGAACATAGCAGTCCCCGTCCACGGAATCCGAGAGCCGGAACGAAGGGAGTCCATGGATATCCTTCCCAATATACGTGACGATTCCCGTGGCGGTCAGGGGCTGGTCTACCATGGCGTTACGAGCATCCTCTTCCAGCGCACGTATACGTTTGAGCAGCGCCATTGCGGATTCGCTCCCCTTTTTCACCCATATGGCCGGACGCACGCCGATGATGGTCTCATCCACCTCGTGGGCGCGATTGCCCACATCCCCAGCGGAAGCAAAGTAGGCGGGGCTGGTAGGCGTCATACCCGGGGAACGCAGCCACCAGGCGCAGTTGCCCTCACCGTTGGTATAGGCGCCCTGTTTCCGTGCGTAGTCAGTCGGCGACACTGCCCGGTCCGCGGTCTCGGGCAGGTATCGAAGTCCTTCCGAGGCGCTCAGCAGAAACACCTTGTCCGTGGTGTTCGCGCCCACAGGCGTGCCGTAGCCCATGTCGTCGCCGTTGTCCAGCTCCACTGCGAGGATGGCCTCCCGTTCTGCGTCGGTGAAGGCGGCCTCCAGGAAGACGCCGTTCAGCACAGCGCGAATATCGCTCGCATCCCAGGTCACGGCCTCGCGGTCGTCGTGCCAGGGCAGGGACGCCAGCGCGTATCTTGACAGCAGCAGCGTCCGGTCATCCTGCTCTTCCAGCACCAGCCACTCAATGGGCTCCGGGTCGTCGCCCGTCTGGGGGCATCTGCCGAAAAGCACCGTCTCTGAAAGCGCCGTGCCCGTCAGCATCAGGGCAAGTATCAGGCCCAGCAATCTCTTCATCACGATCATCTCCTTGGATCAAATAACGAACAGCTTCTCAGCGTTGCGGTGCGCGATGTCTTCCCGGAGCTCGTCATCCAGATCCATTTCCTCCAGAAAGGTCCTCACATCTGAGCCGTCTTCACCGCAAAAGGCCATGCGCTGTTCTCCCTTTGCCCCGGGCGGCTCAACGCGACGCGCCTGCCATGCCATCGATGAACTCCTCGATGGACTTCACATAAGTTTCCCGATTGTCCGCCAGGCTCTCCACCACAAAGGTCTTCTGAGCCATCTGCGCATAGCCCAGGATCACCGCCATCATCAGCTGCGTATAGCGGCCGATTTCACCTTCATCCCGGATGATCCCGGCAAGCGGCTTGCGCGCCAGCTCCACCAGTCTGGTGAGGGGCTCCCTCAGATCCTCAATGATCTCATAGCGATGCATCAGCGCAAAGGATTCATAATAGCAGCGGTTAGCGTGGCATTCATCGTAAAGCGCCACTGCGAAGGTGCGCAGCGCGTCGACGGGAGCAAGGCCCTCTGTCGCGCCAGCGATTTTATCCACCAGTTCATTCTGGAACCCACCCAGCAGTGCCACGCGCAGCGCTTTGAGATCCGGCACGTAACGATACATGGACTGGGGCCGCATGCCCAGCTCCCGCGCCAGACCATTGTAGGTCACGGAGTCAATGCCGCCCTCCCGGGCCAGCTCGATGGCCTTATCCAGCACGATCTCTGTAGAATAGTTGCTTTTTCTCGGCATTTTTTCGCTCCTGTGTATTGACAAACTCGCGATATGAGTTTATACTGTATTCAATAAACTCATAACATGAGTTTATTGTACCACAAAAGGACCCAATGTCAAGTGGTTGCTGACATTTTAATATTTTACAGTGTTTTCACAAGCGAAAGGAGAAGCGGCATGATCCCGATCATCGACTTTGAACGGCGTTCCTTCGTGGGGCAGAACATGACATCCAACGACTTCGACGACTTCCTGATGGAGACTGCCATGGAGCTTCAGGATGAATACGACCTGAAGTGGGACTGGAACCAGGTGATGGCCGACGACGACCGAGCGGACCGGGTGTTCGAGGCGGCGGTGAAGTTCCTGGCGGAGGTAGGCGTATACAACCGCAGCACGTCCTCGGTCATCAAGTGGACGGAGCAGGAGATCCGCGACATGGTGGCGGATTATAAAAACAACCCTCGGAAGCTTACCGTGGGCGCGGGCAAGGAGGCCTATACCATCGAAGGGCGCAGGGGCGGCGACGGCAAGGTTCCCGCCATCTGGGCGGGCGGCGGCCCCCTGTTCAACGCGGATTTTATCGAGCCCAGCATTACCGCCTTTGTGAAGGAGCCCTGCGTGAAGGGCTTCACCAAGGCAGGAGGCGTGGCGAAGGTGGACGACATCGCGGCCCGGGCGGACTTTACCTCAGAGGTCTACGCCCAGCTGGTGGAGACCGACCGGCAGATCGCCACACTGAAAAAGGTGGGCCGCGAGGGCATGTTCCTGGGCAATGTGAACTCGCCCTCGCCTGCCTCCGGAGCGCTGTGCGTGCGCCCGGGACGCTATGAGCCCACCCAGTGCATGATGGGTGTGCACATCGCTCCCGAGCAGAAGATCGACCGCAATCGCTTCACCTCCGCGCTGGCCTGCGAAGACCTGGGCGTGACACCCTGGGCTTCGGCCATGTCCATGGTGGGCGGCCTGGCGGGCGGCCCCGGCGGCGCTGCGATGTGTACCATGGCCAACATGCTGGCCCAGCTCAGCTACTCCCACAGCCCCTGGTGCAACATCGCCATCACCGATATGAAGGGCTCCAGCAAGACGGATATGGTGCTCTCCTGCGTCAGCGCCGTGCTGCGCGCCGTGGAGCGCCACCTGGGCATTCCGACTGGCGTGCCCTGCTGCGACTCCACCGTTTCCACCTGTCACGAGGAAGCCATCGTCGCGGGCACGCTCATCGCCATCGTCAGCGCCGCTTCCGGCGCCGCCGTCAACTGGCTCACCGGCACCACGCCGCTGACAGCGCGCATCCAGGATGCGGCCATGCGCGGCGTGGCGAGCATGAGCGCCGGTCAGGTCGAACCCATCATCCACAATCTGCTGGATGTCATCAAGCGAATCCAGGATGAACACGCTGGGCAGACCTGCCCCTTCGACCGGCAGCTGTTCTTCGCCGTATATGACCTCCAGTCCCTCGAGCCCAAGCCGGAGTACAAGGCTGCCGTGAAGAACGCCGTCGCCATGATGCGCGAAGCAGACGTGCCGCTGGACGGGCTTACGCTCGACTGATATGTTTTTTACCCCTCATCCCGGTATATTCCGGCGGTGAGGGGCTTGTCCATTTGGGTGGCAAACTGATAACAGAGCAAACTGTCTTGTTAGTCCTAAGTATACACTTCAGTTTTCATTGATGATGTCCTGACCGATTTCTCGAAAACGTCCCTTTTTGCCTCCTCTCGCGGCTACCAGGCGAGAGGAGGTTTTTCGATGACGGAGAAAGAGAAGAGAACGATTCTGGACATGCGTGCGGCGGGCAAGCAGTACAAGGAAATATCAGCGGAGCTGGGCATCGAAGTCTCTGCGCTGAAGGTCTTTGTGCATCGGCAGAAGCATAACAACGTCAGACGGTGCGAACAGTGCAAGAAGGTGTTGCCGAAGGATGCGCGGAAGACCCAGCGATTCTGTTCTGACAAATGTCGCAATGATTGGTGGTACAGTCATCAGGGAGAGCTTCAGGGCGAACGGCTTACAGCCTTTGTCTGCGCGGTTTGCGGGAAGGATTTCACATCATACAAACAGGCAAAATACTGTTCCAGAGCATGTTTCTACGCATCAAGACGATCATAATCAACAGCGGCACGTCGCCGCTGTTTTTATACAGGGTTCAGGGATATTCTTTCTGCGGCGCGATCATTTGTATCACGATGCCCCCGATAGCGACGCGCAGGAAGTCCTCCTCGCTTTGCATGCGCAGGAAGGGGTTGTCTTCATTGTGATAAAATCCATAGAACAGCGCCTGCAGGGCGTTGATGTACCGGTTGAGGTCCTCCGGGTTTTTCAGCGGGAGCCGGGAAAACCCGGCGCGCATGATGGCGGACACATTGTCCAGTATCTTCTCCACATCGTCGCCGGGCAGCTTGCGATGCAGGAGGCTGATTTCGCTGGTGCACAGCACGCGCACGGCGCACTTGTCGAAGGCGGTGAGAAAGAAATCCACCATCGCATCCGTCACCTGAGCGGGCACTTCGCCGCGCAGATCGACGGCGTCGATCTTCCTATTGAGGTATTCTCCCATCCGCCCCTGTTCCTCCAGAATGACCTCCAGGATCAGCTGCTCCTTGGAAGGGTACATGAGATAAAACGTGCCCTTGGGTATGCCCGCGGCGCGCACCAGATCGTCGATGGTGGTATGCTGTATCCCCTGCCGCGCGACGCTCTCCGCCGCGGCTTGCTTGAGATTATTCACGATGTAGCTGCGCTCCTGATCTGAAAAACGCTTTGGCATGATCTTCCCCCTGCTTCTCATCATTGCTACCATTTTACGCCACATTGTTTCCTTTGTCAAATGTTTGAATATTTTTATTGTATTGGTCAGAAAGTCATTGACAAATCCTGATTATCCACCTATACTATAGGCAATGATGCATTGCATCCAATCATAAAGGAGGAATATCTCATGAAGAAGCTGCTTTCCCTGACGCTCTGTCTGGCCATGCTGATGCTGGGCATGATGCCTGCACTGGCGGAGTCCGGCATTCAGGACGGTACCTATTCTTACATGATGAGCGGCCACAACGGCGACGTCACTGTGACGCTGACCATCGAGGGCGGCAAGATCGCCGACGCGCAGCAGGAATCCATCGAGACCCAGGGCATCGGCACGGTCGCCTGGGACATCGTGCGGGATTCGCTGGTGAACAACCAGAGCCTGAACGTGGACGCAGTGGCGGGCGCGACGGTCTCCCGAGCCGTGTTCACCTACGCCGCGCAGCAGTGTCTGGAGCAGGCCGGCGCGAACTTGGACGACTTCAAGCCTGAGAAGCCCGAGCATACCCCCGAGGAGATCGCCGTCGACACCGACGTGCTGGTGGTGGGCTCCGGCATCGCGGGCCTGACCGCCGCCATCGAGGCGGCCAACGGCGGGCTGAAGGTGCTGCTGGTGGAGAAGCTGACCGTGCTGGGCGGCGCGTCCATCCGCTGCGACGGGCTGTATTACTCCGCCGGAAACCCGATCCAGCAGGCCATGGGCATCGAGGACAGCGCGGATCAGATGTACGAGGACGCCGTCGCGCTGTTTGCCTCCGAGCTGGTGGATCCCGAGATCATCCGTGTATGGGCGGACAAGAGCGCCGCGGGCTTCGACTTCCTGACCGAGCAGGGCGTCGAGTGGGCCGACTTCGTATTTCCCTACCGGGCGATCCACGCGCCCCGCGTGAGTTCCGTGCCTGGCGCTGGCGCGGCCATGGTCAGCGCGGTGATCGCGCAGGCGAAGGCCAACGACAACATCACGATCATCAACAACACCGCCGTGACTGAGCTCATCCAGGGCGAGGACAAGGCCGTGACCGGCGCGAAGGCCGTCGCAACCAACGGCGATATCTACACCATCAACGCCAAGGCCGTCGTGCTGGCTACAGGCGGCTTCGCCCACAACCCCGAGATGGTGACGGAGCACGGCGAGCCCATGGTGGCCACCACCGCCTACACCAACCCCAACATGGGCGACGGCTACAAGCTGGCGGAGAGCGTCGGCGCGAAGATGCAGGATTCCCCGGACAGCATCACCATGTACGTGGACAACGAGAGCGGCAAGGCCATGATCGGCGCGGTGAATCCTGAGCTGTTCATCGTCAACCCCGAGGGCGAGCGCTTCACCAACGGTGCGCTGACCGCCAACGACCTTGCCCACGAGGCGCTGATTCGCGGCTATGAGCACACCGTGGCGATCTTCGATCAGGCCGAGTTCGACGCGCTGGCGGACGTCTTCGCGCCGGAGCTGGAGAAGGGCGCCTGCGTCACCGGCGCAACCCCCGCCGAGCTGGCCGAGCAGCTGGACATCAATCCCGACACCCTGACCGCCACCATCGAGCGCTACAACGCGCTGTGCGACGCGGGCGAGGACGAGGACTTCGGACGCCCCGCCGAGCTGTTGAAGAAGCTGGAGGGCACGCTCTACGCCATCACGCTGGAGCCCAACACCTACGAGAGCTTCTCCGGCCCGCAGATCAACGCCAGCGCGCAGGTGATCGACGTGAACGGCAGCCCCATCCCCGGCCTGTATGCCGCGGGCGGCATCACCATGTGGCAGGTCACCGACTACCACTACATGGGCTGCGGTTCCTCCATCAACAACGCCGTGGTGTTCGGCATGACCGCCGCGGATTCCATCCTGGCCAATCAATAAGGAGATGCTGAAATGAAAAACCTGTTTGATCTTACCGGTCGCTATGCCCTCGTCACCGGCGCGTCCTCCGGCATCGGTCGTCAGTTTGCCAAAGCGCTCGCAGAACAAGGCGCGAATGTGGCCGTGGCCGCGCGGCGCATGGAACGCCTGGAGACTCTCAAGACCGAGATCCAGGCTATGGGCGTGAAATGCCTGCCCGTGCGCTGCGATGTTTCCAACGAACAGAGCATTCTGGACTGTGTTGAGACCGTCAAGGCTGAATTTGGTCGCATTGACATACTCGTCAATAATGCCGGTATTGACATCTTCAACGATCTCTTCACCTACACCACCGAAATGTGGGACAAGACCATGGACACCAATATCAAGGGCATGTTCATCATGAGCCGTGAGGTGGGCAAGCTGATGCGTGAGCAGATGAGCGGGCGCATCATCAACACAGCGTCCATCGGCGGACGCTTCGCCTCCGAGGGGAATATCGCCTATTATGCTTCCAAAGGCGCGGTGATCAACTTCACCCGTGGTCTGGCGGCAGACATGGCTCCCTACAACGTGACGGTCAATGCCATCGCGCCGGGCGTGTTCGATACCGAGCTGACCCACGAGAGCCTGTCTTCACCGCTTGGACAGGGCAGCCTCGCCCGTCTTCCCCTGAAGCGCTTCGGCAAAGATGGCGACATGGACGGCATACTGATCTATTTCGCCAGCGACGCCTCTGCCTACTGCACCGGTCAGACCATTTACATCGATGGCGGTTTGACGATGCTGCTGTAAATATACAGGTTGGGCAACGGCTCATCCCGCCTTCTCCACTTTCCGGGTATTGAACTATATACATACCCCAAAAGGTGGAAAAGGCGGTTTCTGTTTTTCTACTCATTTTGAGGAATCGACAATCAGGCGGTACTTGGCTTGGGGCTCAGCAAATTCGAAAGGAACGGCTGCACAAGCAGAGGCATCGGAATAGAAAACCGAAGGTACTACAGTACCATTCGCGTGACGGGCAAGGGACAGATCAAGGTACATCCAGACATGACCCGCATCACCCTGTCCCTGAAGGGAATCTATCCGGAATACGGCGAAGTGCTCCGGCACTCTTCAGAAGATACCGAACAGCTGAAGGATGTGCTCTCCGCATTCGGCTTTGAGCATTCCGACCTGAAGACGCTGAACTTCAGCGTGGATACACAGTACGAAAGCTATCGGTATTTATCGCAGCCACCAGTTTATTGAACGCCTTATCTTCCAGCATTTCAGCGATTTGGGTCAGTTTCTCGATGATCTCCTCAAAGTATTCATTATACCTGGGCAAGCGTTTGACCTGTTGATTTACCGCCTTTTGAACACGAGATTGCTTGCGGACAAGCGTGACAAATTCTCCCTCCGTCATTTTACCGTATTGCTCCGGACTCAACAGCGCAAGAAGCTTTCTGTACTCCTCGTTACGTTCCTGGATGGGAGTAGCCGAAAGAAGGAGCAGATGTGTCGCCGTTTGGCTGAGCTTTTGGACTTCTCTGTACAGTTGCTCCTGCCCCAAAAGTCGATGCGTCTCATCAACGATCACTAAATCCCAAGAGATGGCATTTAGGATCCATTCATCAGCCATGTCCTCCAGGGACATGATACAGACATCACTCTTAATGGATTTTTCCTTTGCAGTCAAACCGTATTTATAATCCTGGATTATTCATGCATCTACAAGGAAGGGAAAACACACCAACGAAGCTGAACTACAGCAGAGATGGAGCGATTTTTATCAGATGGAATGGTA
>CACZXF010000068.1:0-13393 GCA_902785105.1 uncultured Eubacteriales bacterium
CTGTGTCTTTCGGTAAGGTTGATGCTTCCTTCATCATCCGCAAGTCCTTCGGTGCCCTCCGCTCTGTTATCTGATCCCCCAGAACTACTTGACACGATCTCCTGCCTGAATTTAGTTGACATCCTTCGTGTATTGTTATATACTCCTCTTGGTGTATGTTTTTCATCTCATGTTTAGAATACAACATTTCAGGGCATTCCACTACAGCTTCCGCTGCTTGGAATGCCCTGATTTTGTTGATACTTTTGCAACAGCCTCGTCTGGTAATTTGAACCAGAACACCTCTCCTACAGTGTTTTTCGTGAAATAATAATCCTATGTCCCTTTAAGTCGCTTTTTCGATTTCTGTCCCCACCTCAAAATAAAGTAGGTGACCTCGGTGATGCAGCAGCTCGTCCAGCCCACGGGGTAGCCGAAGCCGACCCAGAAGGGGGTGTTGGCAATGAAGCGGGTCATGATGAAGAGGTAGGTCTGGCGAATGGCGACGAAGCAGGCCAGCATGATGATCATGGGGCCCTTGGAGTCGCCCCGGCCGCGAAGGGCTCCGGCGAGGGTGTGGTTGACGCAGTTGAACAGCAGGAAGAATGTGTTGGCCCGTATGAACAGCACGCCGAACTCCACCACGGAGGGGTCGCGGATGAACAGCTCCACCGCCGGGGCAGCGAAGATGACGATGAATACGCCCACCACGAAGGTGATGCTGACGGACAGGGCGATGGTGAGCCAGCTCCCCCGGTTGGCCCGCTCCTCCTGACCCGCGCCGATGTTCTGGCTGACGAAGGTGGTGGCGGCCATGGCGGTGGACTGTATGGGCAGCATGATGAAGCTGTCCAGCTTGTTGTAGCAGCTCCAGCCGGCCATGCAGGCGGAGCCGAAGTGGTTGATGTAGCCCTGGACGAACACGTTGGAGAAGGCCGTGATGACCGACTGTATACCTGCAGGCAGGCCGACGGAGAATATGCGCCTGAGCACCGGGCCGTTGATCCGCAGGTCACGCCAGCTCAGCTTGTAGATCTCATGGGTCTTTGTCAGCAGCATCAGCGTCAGCGCGGCGGAGATGGCCTGGGAGATGATGGTGGCGTAGGCCACACCCGCGATGCCGGCGTGCAGGCCTACCACGAAGGCCAGGTCCAGTATGATGTTCAATACGCTGGTCAGTATCAGGAAATACAGCGGACGCGCGGTGTCGCCCACGGCGCGGAGTATGCCGCTGCCCATGTTGTAGATCAGCAGGCCCGCGAAGCCCATGAAATAGATGCTCAGATAGGTGACCGAGTCCTCGAACACGTCCTCTGGCGTGGACATGAACACCAGCATGGGCCGCACCATCGCAAGCCCGATGGCGGTGAAGGCCACGCAGAGTATCAGCGTCATGGCCATGGTGGTCTCGATGGCGTCGTGGAGCCGGTCCATGTCCCGGGCCCCGAAGTGCTGCCCGATGACCACGCCCGCGCCCACGGAGAAGCCGTTGAAGAAGAATACCAGCATGTTGATGATCATCGTCGTGGCCCCGACTGCCGCCAGTGCCTCCTTGCCCACAAAGTTGCCCACCACGATGCTGTCCACCGTGTTGTAGAGCATCTGGAATATGTTCCCCAACATCAGCGGCAGGGAAAAGAGTATGATCTGCTTCAATATCGGCCCGCTGGTCATGTCGCGGGTCGCGGTTCGCTTGAGTGCCATTTGCAGGAATCCCTTCTCTTTTGAATGGGGAATGGGGAATGAAGGTGCAAATCCTTACGGATTTGTTTGATTTTCAGGAACGTTTAAAATCAGACGTATTTTCAATAAAAAGAAATCCGAAGGATTTCCTCATACATTCTCCATTTCCCATTCCCAATTCCCCATTGTTCAAACTATCTCGATATCCTGATTTCCCGCCGCCGTTCCGCGGCCTCGTATTCCCGGCATTCGGCGTCAGTTTTTGGAGTGAACGGGGGCACGGGGACGGGGCGGTCCTCGTCATCCAGGGCGACGAACACCACATAGGCCCGGTTGACCCGCTTCCGGGTGCCGTCGAGCTGCTCCACATAGCTGTCCACCCGCACCTCCAGCGACGTGCGGCCCGTCCAGGTGACCACGGCCTCCTGCACCACGGTGTCGTTCAGATAAGCGGGGTTCAGAAAGTTCAGATTGTCGATGCACACCGTGGTCACCGCACGCTGGGTGTAGCGCCGCGCCGCCACCGCGCCGACGATGTCAATCCATGCCATGATCTGCCCGCCGAATAAGCGGGGCTTCTTGTAGCCGTTGCAGTGCTGCGGCAGCACGATCTGCACGCTGGTGGTGATGTCAGGCATAGTCTTTGCCTCCTGTGGAATTTTAGAAAGATAAACGGGGATTTATCGGGGTAATGCGTAATTCATAATTCATAATGCGTAATTGGAAAATACCTATCGTGTCAGCATTCTCATAATTACGCATTATACAATTTGTATGAACAGTTGATATATTTATTATACCATACCATTTCCAAAACCGACAACGCCGAGAAAGGGATTTGTGTAAATTAACATGTTAAAGATAGGAAACCGGGGTGTCCTTTCGGACACCCCGGCGATTTGGTTTTAATCATCCACGCTTGTGGGCGGGTTGCAGTACGGGCAGGCGAGGTAGCCCCAATCCTTGGCGTATTGCAATGTGATGCTCGTGCCGTGCTTCATGTCGGTCTCGGAGCAGCGGGACGACTTGTGATAGTAGAAGTAGTAGTTGCCGCCCAGGTCCACATACACGCTGGTGTCGCCGCTGGCGGAATACTTGTCCTTGGAGACGGGGGCCTTGCTGTAGGTGGTCTTGCCGTCCTTGGAGCTGCCGATGGCCTCCTCGATCTCGTCCGGACTCTTCTTGCCGTCGTCATCGTCGATCTGCTCGGCGATCTCCCTTGCGACCTTCTTGGCGTCGCTGGCGCTGTCAAGGGCGCTGGCGGGCACGTCGTTGTTGTAGAGCTTGGCGCAGGTGGAGCACATCTTCTTGCCCAGCGCGCGGGCCGAGGCCAGTGTCCCCGCCTTCGCCGACGATCCGGCGTGGAGCTTGTAGTAGTGGTAGTACTTGTCACCGGAGGAGGAATAGACCTTCATCTCCGCCGCCGCCATGCACTTCGGGCAGGCCTTCTTGCCGTAGTTCAGCGCGGTCTCCAGCGTAATGTGGGAGGGATTCTCCATGCCGGAGCAGCTGGACTTGGAGTGGTAATATTTGCCGGTGACCGTGGCGTACACCTTGATGCCGGACTTGCCGGACTTATAGGTATTGGTGCTGACGCCCGCCTTGGCCGCCTCGGCCGCTGTCAGGGTCTTGGTCTTGGTGACGCAGTAGGGGCAGGCCTTGTAGCCGTAAGCCACGGCGGAGGCAAGGCTGCCACTCTTCGCGCCGCTGCCGGCGTGGTCCTTGCTGTAGTGGTAATACTTCGCGCCGCGGGTGGCGTAGACCGTGCGCCGCGCCGTGGAGCAGCACTTCGGGCAGGCGGACTTGCCGTAGTTCATGGCGGTCTCCAGCGTCACGCGGCCCGCGTTGGTCATGCCGGAGCAGCTCTTGTCCCTGTGGTAATACTTGCCGTCGGCCCTCGCATAGACGTAGATGCCGGAGGTGCCGCTCTTATACGTGTGGCTGTTCACCAGCTTTGCCGCCGCTTCTGTGATGGACTTCACGGTCTTGGGGCTGGGCGTGGGGGTGGCAGAGGCCGAAGCCTTGCCGTTGGCCGTGGTGGCGCTGCTGGAGGAGCTGGAGCTGCTGGCCTTCTTGCCCCAGCAGTACTTGCAGGCCGTCTGTCCAAGCATCAGGGCCTGGGACAGGGTGCGCTTCTCGCCGTTCTTCATGCCGGATTCCGGGCAGATGGCGGCGGAATGGTAGTGGTCGCCACTGGAGGTGGAGTAGACCGTCCGGTTCGCCGAGCCCGCGCAGGTGGGGCACGCCTTCTTCCCGGCATTGATGGCCTGCTTCAGCGTGATGCGGCTGGCGCCTTTCATGCCGGAGCAGTTGCTGGTCAGATGGTAGTAGGAGCCGGACTTCGTGGCGTACACGTAGGTGTTCTTCGCCGTGGCCGTGGTGCTGACCTTGGCGGGCGTGTTTTTCGACGAGGAGGTCGTCTTGCTCGAAGAGGAGGACGACGAACTCGAGGAAGAAGAGGAAGAACTCGAGGACGACTTCGACGAGGAACTGGACGAGGAGGACGAGCCGGAGCTGTCACTCGTCACCGCGGATTCGTCGATCTTGCCCCGGGCCTTCGCCATGGTGGTGGTCTCGCTCCAGCAGCGCGGACAGCGCTTGTAGCCCTGGGAGATGGCCTCGGCCATGCTGCCCGGCGTGGCGGAGGTCATGCCTGAGCAGGTGGCGTAGGAGTGGTAATACTTGCCGGACTTGGTGGCGTAGACCACGGTGTCCGCGTCGCCCGCGCACTTGGGGCAGGCCTTCCGCTTTTGCAGCAGCATGGACTTCAGCGTGTAGCGCTGGGCGTCCTTCATGCCGGAACAGGAGGGGTCGGTGTGGTAGTAGGTGCCGTTGGCGGTGCCGTAGACGTAGGTGCCGTCGTCGCCCGCCTCCGCCGCCTGCTTGAGCTGGCTGGCAGTGGGCAGCAGGCCGCTCTTGACGCATTCATGGCAGCGGCTCTTGCCCAGCACCAGCGCCTCGGCCAGCGTGACCTCCAGCGCGCCGGTCATACCGGAGCAGTTCTTGTCCAGATGGTACATCTTGCCGCCCTCGGTGCAATAGACCGAGGAACCCGCCGCCTTGCAGCAGGTGGGGCAGGCTTCCTTGCCCGCCAGCAGGGCATCGCGCAGGGAACCCCTCGTCGCCCCGGTCATGCCGGAGCAGTCGCTGGTCAGATGGTAATACTTGCCGCCTTTTGTGGTGTAGACGTCGATGCTGCTCTTGTCCTTGGTGTTCTTGGTGATGAACTTCACGTCGCCGGACTTCAGGCTCTGGGCCGTGCCGGTGACGCAGACCGGGCAGGGCTTCTTGCCGCGCAGCTCGGCGGCCTCCTTGGTGATGGACGTCGCCCCGGTCATGCCGCCGCAGGTCTGGTCGGTGTGGTAGTATTCGCCGGTCTGGGTAGCCCAATAGGTGGTGGTGTCCAGGCCCGCCGCCGCGCCGATGCAGACCGGGCAGGCGGACTGCTTGCGGTTGTTCTCCGCGACCTCGCGGGGCACGCGGGAGACGGACACGCCCTCGTCGATGTTCGTACAGGTGCTGATGCTGTGGTAATACAGGCCGGTGGCCGGGCTGTAGACGTAGGCGGAGGCGCTCAGCGCCGCGTTGGCCGCGTCGGGCAGCGGGGTGGCGGTGGGCTCCGTGTCGATGGAGGTCAGGCTCGCGCCGCCAATGGCCGTAGGTTCGGGCGTCGTGGTGTCGGTATCGGCACCGGTACCTGTGCCAGTCCCGTCGCCCACGTTGTCCACGGTGATGTCCGTGCCCTCATCGCCGCCGTCGCCGAGGATCAGCGTCGGCGCGGTGGTGGCCGGGGCCAGCGTCAGCGTCGGGTCCTGAGAGGTGTCCTGGGCTCCGCCGAAGATGGCGGTAAATATCAGTATCAGCGCCACGACAAACCAGATGGCCGACGCCGCCGTGATGGCGATGCGGATGGGCTGCTCGAACTTGCTCTTGTGCCACAGCAGATAGATGCCCAGCGGCGGGAACAGGAACAGCAGCAGGTAGGTCACCCAGTCGTTCTCGTCGATGTACTGCATGAGGGGGCTGGTCTCGGCGGGATAGTAGTCGCCGCCCTCGCCGGCGTCCGCGTCGGAGTAGCGGTCGTCATATTCGCCCTCCTGGTCGTAGCCGTCCTCGTCGGCATAGCTGCCCTCGTCGCCGTAGCCGTCGTCATAGCCCTGATCGTCGTAGTCCCGATCGTCGCTGTAGTCGTCGTAGCCGGGGTCGTCCGAGTAGCCGTCGTCGTAGCCCTGGTCATCGCTGTAATCGTCGTAGCCGGGGTCGTCAGCATAGCCGTCATCATCGTAGCCCTGGCCGTCGTCATAGCCGGGGTCGGCGTCGTCATAGCCGTCATCGTAGCCGGGGTCGTCGTCATAATAGCCGTCGTCGGCATAGCTGTCGCCGCCCTCGTCGTAGCCTTCGTCGAGGGCGGTGTCGCTTCCTTCTATATCCGCGTCCGTTTGCTTCTTGCCGCCGATGTGCTTGATCTCGCCATCGCCCCAGCGATAGTCGAGGCCGTCCTTCGACAGCTTGAATTTCAGCTTTCCAATCGCGTGCGTTGCCATAATTCAACCACCTTATTTTGGGGATGTCCAGGGGCTGGCCGGAGGTTCCACATAGTTGAACCGTTGTTCGAGACCACCTCATCCGCCCTCACGGGCACCTTCCCCTCAAGGGGAAGGCAAGGGCTGGGAACCACAGCACCCAAAGCCTTCCCCTTGAGGGGAAGGTGCCCCGAAGGGGCGGATGAGGTGGATTCCCGCTAACACCTATTGGAGAAATCTGGCCAGCCGCAAAGTCCTAAATCCCGGTTCGATGGAACAAACCCACCGACCCGAAATCAATCTACTAAATGCCATTACAAGCATACATCATATGCCCCTCAATGTCAATCCGGTATTGGGTAAAAACTGAAATTTTGTCACAATTTATTGAAATATATTTTTCATATATCGAAATATTACTGCAAAAAATATACCGAAATATCATAATGTCCGATTGCCTGAGGTTTGGGGATGTGCTATAATATAGCCATAATTTTGCGGAATCGTTACGGCGGTTCCATGGAGGTAATGATATGTCCAAACCGAGAGGCCTGCGAATCGGCAGATATAGGATAACGCCGCTGGGTCTGGCCACGCTGGCGATATTGCTGGTCATCATCATCGGCGGGTCGGCGATCGCGATATTGAAGCCCTTCGAGGGCATCGACAATCCGTTCACGCCGGAGCCGACGCCCACGCCCACCATCGACCCGGCCACCATCACGCCCACGCCCACGCCGGTGCCCACCCCGACGCCGAGCCCCACGCCGGAGCCAGAGCCGAGGAGCGCCCGCATACGCTCACTGGGCGAGATTGCCATGCAAAATAACCTATTGAAGGCGGCCACCAGCGACGGCGGCAACACCTTCGACTTCTCCGACATGTTCACCTATGTCTCTGAGGTCATGGGCAATGCCGACTACACCGTGGCGGACGTCGAGGGCACCTTGGGCGGTACGGTGAAGGTCAGCGGCGGCGACAACATGATCACCCCGCCCAGCCTCATCGACACCCTGAAGGACTGCGGCGTGGACATGCTGACCATCGCCAACGACCACGCCCTGGACGGCGGCTTCGACGAGGAGCAGGCCACCATCGCCAACATCAAGGCCGCGGGGCTGGAATACGTGGGCGGCGCGACGTCCTCCGACGAGAAGAAGCGTCCCAAGCTCGTGAACCTCAACGGCATCAACGTAGCCTTCCTGGCCTACACCGACACCGTCAATGGCAAGGAGAAAAAGACCTCCTCCGACGCCAAGAAGTGGGGCGTGAACCTGGTCACCAAGTCCAACCCCGCCAACGACATCAAGGCCGCTCGCGAGGCCGGTGCCGATATCGTGGTGGTCTACATGAGCTGGGGCAAGATGCTCAAGCGGGAGGTCACCGACGACCAGAAGAAGATCGGCAAGGTGCTGATTAAAGCCGGCGCGGACGTCATCATCGGCTACGGCCCCCATGTGGTCCAGCCCGCCATGTGGGTGGACGCGCCCGCGGACAAGGACGGCAACGTCCACCGCACGCTGGTGGTCTGCGCCACGGGCAACTTCCTGTCCGACCAGCGGGATCAGTACGCCGATTCGGGCATGATCTTCGAGTTCACCATCCAGGAGACCGGCCCCAACACCGGCAAGTACGCCATCGTGAACCCCATCTACATCCCCACCTACGTCTGGCGTGCCCAGGGCGAGACCGACGACAGCTATACCTATCACACCGTCGCCTGCGGCCAGTGGCTGGAGGACCAGCCCGAGGGCATGTCCTACGGCACCGACGTCACCCGTATGCGCGAGGTCTGGGCCGAGGTGCAGAGCGTCATGGGCACGGATACCGCGACGGTCGCCGCCGAATAATATATAGTTTCTGATAAACCGGCCTTTTTGCGCCTGCAAATCCAGGCGCAAAAAGGCCTCATTTATGGTTTGAGGTGTGAAGATGTCCTTTTCAAGTGCGCTTTTGGATTGGTATGACGCGAACAAGCGGGAGCTGCCATGGCGGGGCGAACATGACCCCTATCGTATCTGGCTTTCCGAGATCATGCTGCAACAGACCCAGACGGAGACGGTGAAGGGCTACTACCGCCGTTTTCTGGAGCGCTTCCCGAACGTGGAGGCACTGGCGGACGCCCCGGAGGAGACGGTGTTGAAGCTGTGGGAGGGACTGGGCTACTATTCCCGCGCCCGAAATCTCCACGCGGCTGCGAAGGTGGTGGCCCACGAAATGAACAGCATTTTCCCAAAGGACGCGGCGGGGCTGCGTAAACTGCCGGGCATCGGTCCCTATGCCGCCAACGCCATCGCCTCCATCGCCTATAATGTGCCTGTCCCCGCGCTGGACGGCAATCAGGCGAGGGTGTTGTCCCGCGTGCTGGCCTGGGAACCGGAGATCAAGACGCCCTTCGATCTGTTGACGCCTGCCCTCGGACTGATTTCAAAAGAGCGCCCCGGAGATTACAATCAGGCATTGATGGATTTGGGCGCGATGATCTGCCTTCCCAAATCCCCGAAGTGTGATGTCTGCCCGGTATCAACTCATTGCAAGGCATACGCCGGGGACGCTGCCCTCGATTATCCCAGAAAGCCCGCGCCCATCGCAAAAAAAGAGCAGGATTGGACGATCCTGCTGATTAACGTGGGCGATGCCATGCTGGTCCGTCGCCGCCCGAAGGGCCTGTTGGGCGGACTCTATGAGTTCTGCGCCATCGAAGGCCACTTTTCCGACGCTTCAAGTCTTGCCAATGCTCTTGAAGAGCGCGGCTTTCAGAATGTCAGAATCATTGAACGCCTCCCCGATGCAAAACACGTCTTTACCCACCTCGTCTGGAAAATGCAGGGCTGGCGCGTCGCCTGCAACGCCGCCCCGGAGGGTTATGCTCCCGTCAACTCCGAAGCCCTCGAAGCCCTGCCCTTTCCCAGCGCACTGAGAATTTATCGAAACAGCGTGAAGTGATTTTTCAGTCTGCCCGACATATTCCTGTTTATCGATAGAAACTACCTCGGCTCCTTCCCCGCCTTGAACACCATCATCATCTCATTGGTGAGGCTGAAATCGTCGGGCTGGCCCTCCACGTTTTCGCGGTGTACCCAGACGGCCTCCTTGAGCTCATTGGTGTCCATAGTGATTTCGGTGGAGCCGTCCACATCGCAGTAGAAGCCGGCCAGCAGGTCATCCACGATGCCCCAGGGCTGGCTCTTGTAGTAGCGGATGTTCTTGACCTTTAATCCAGCCTCCTCCATGACCTCCCGGGCCACGGTCTCCTCCAGCGTCTCACCGATCTCGGTAAAGCCCGCCACCAGCGCGTAATAGGGGATGTCCCGACCCTTGTACTTGGTCATCAGGATTTCATCGCCGTTAGTAACGCCTACAATCACAGCCGGGATGATCCGGGGATAGATGCGCCGCCCGCAGCAGTCGCAGACCATGGCCCGCTCGTCGTCGGCGGGGTGGGTGAGCTGGCCGCAGCGGCCGCAGTAGCGGTTGTCCATGTACCAGTTGGCGAGCTGGAAGGCGGTCCAGGCCGCGAAGATGATCTCCCTCGGCCCCGCCGCCCGACGGCGCAGCATCTTGACCGCGATGTACTCCCAGCCCTCCGGGGCTTCGGTGGGACCATTCGCCGCAAGATAGCAGGGCGCGCTGTCCAGCGTGAAAAGGAAACGGTATTCTCCGAAATTTGGGAAATCACTCACATGGGGCAGCACCACTTCGTCGTTCTGAACGCGGCACAGCACGCCCGGTCCCTGAAATATAAATGCCCATCCCGATTCCTCCAGCGGCCTGCCGGGGATAAATTCGTTGCGCAGTCTGTGCGGGTAAATATCCTGTATCATAGCCCTATCCCTTTCTCTACTGTAATAAATTCGCGGCCTCCGCCAGCGCCTGCCAGGACGGGCGAAGCGCTTTGTCTTCAAGCAAAGCGGTCATTTCATCGCTGACGCCCGCGTCCTCAAAGGCATAGCGGGCATCCTCCCACGTCGCAAATACATCGTTTGCCAGCGCGGCAATTTCCGTGAAGTTTTCCGAAAAGTCTGCCCGCCGCTCCTCGCCGAGGGCCTCCCAGGCCGCGGCCAGATTTGCGTGCAGCTCGTCGGTATCGACGTTCCAGAGCTGATTATCGAGGGCAAAGCGCAAAATGTTATAGGTTGCCTTTGCCAGCTTCAGCGAATAGCCCGCTGAACCGACCTCCAGCCTGGCGACCGGCTCAAGGCAATCGCTGACCAGCGCCGCTGCCGTCGGGGCGTCCCATGTCTGACGCTGGAAGCTGAAATCGGCGACGCGCTCCTCCCGGGAATCCATCCAGGCGAGGGTATCTGATTCCGTCAGTTTAAGCGAACCTTCTGCGTCGCTCCATTTTATGTCCTCTGAGACGATCTTACCGTCCTCCCCGTAGGTCACCTCGGCCATCGTGCCGTTCTTATAGGCCAGGGCATCGCCGTCAATTTGACCGGTCATGCGCCATTCGCCCTGCGTGTTGTAGGAGCTGCCCCAGTTCAGTTCAATGTCGTAAGCATCCCCATCCGGGAGGATGGTCAGAACCGCCCGGTCATAATTCGGGTCCTGCCAAACGCCTGTGAATCCCTCCGAGATGGCGGGCAGCGCAAAGGCCAGCAGTGCCAGCAATAACGCGATTTTCTTCATTTCAATCACTTCCTCTGCAATCAATCATACCACATCTCCCGGCGCGTTGGGAGACCGTCAGACAATTTTACAATTCATAAGAATGTGTTTTACAATTTAATATATCTGTGATAATATATAGTGGAAACGGGATATTCGACAAGGAGTGTATTGACCATGATAAGGCTTTATGATACGGGCATCTACCTCGTCAACGGCGCGGACATCTGCGTGGACGCGGCGGAGGCGGCCCAGAAGGCGGGGCGTCCTGTGGATAAGGACGAGGCCGTCCGCGGCACCATCGCCTACGGCATACTGAAGGCCCACAACACCGGGGACATGGAGAACCTTCGGCTGAAATTCGACTCCATGACCAGCCACGACATTACCTATGTGGGCATTATACAGACCGCCCGCGCCTCGGGCATGACGGCCTTCCCGCTGCCCTACGCGCTGACCAACTGTCACAACAGCCTCTGCGCCGTGGGCGGCACCATCAACGAGGACGACCACAAATTCGCCCTGTCCTGCGCCCATAAATACGGCGGCATTTACGTGCCCACCAACATGGCGAACATCCACTCCTACAACCGGGAGGCCATGGCGGGCTGCGGCCGGATGATTTTAGGCTCCGACTCCCACACCCGCTACGGCGCCATCGGCACCATGGCCGTGGGCGAGGGCGGCGGCGAGCTGGCGAAGCAGCTGGTGGGCCGCACCTATGACTTTGCCCGTCCCGGCGTGGTAGCCGTCTATCTGACCGGTTCGCCCAAGCCCGGCGTCGGCCCACACGACGTGGCGCTGGCCATCTGCGGCGCGGTGTATAAGAACGGCTACGTCAAGAACAAGGTCATGGAGTTCGTGGGCCCCGGCGTGGCGGGACTGTCCATGGAGTACAGAAATGCCGTGGACGTCATGACCACCGAGACCACCTGCTGGTCCTCCATCTGGGTCACGGATCAAAAGACGAAGGATTATCTGACCATCCATGGGCGTCCCGAGGCCTATAAGGAATTGAAGCCCGCCGACGTGACCTGGTACGACGGCTGCGTGTACATCGACCTCTCCACCGTCGAATGCACCATCGCCATGCCCATGCACCCCTCCAACACCTTCACCATCCACGAGCTGCTGGCGAATGCTCAGGATATCCTTCACGAGGTGCAGGAGGCTGCAAATAAACAGCTCCGCGGCGCGAAGCTGGAGATCGAATCCAAGTAT
Organism: uncultured Eubacteriales bacterium; assembly: GCA_902785105.1. Lineage (GTDB taxonomy): Bacteria > Bacillota > Clostridia > Christensenellales > Aristaeellaceae > UBA2862. Next base: position 12,018 of record CACZXF010000068.1, read on the forward strand.
CACGACGGCGGCATCTGGGTGGAGCAGGGCGAGATCGCGGGCTGTTCCGGCGGCACCTTCGACAACATCTGCGCCGCGGCAGATATCCTGCGGGGCAAGAGCATCGGCAACGGCGCGTTCTCGCTGAGCATCTATCCCGGCTCCATGCCGGCGCTTGCGGAGCTCATCAGGAACGGCCGCGCCTCCGACCTCATCGCCGCGGGCGCGCTGATGCGCGAATGCTTCTGCGGTCCCTGCTTCGGCGCGGGGGACTGCCCCGCCAATGGCGAGTTCTCCATTCGCCACACCACCCGCAACTTCCCCAACCGCGAGGGCTCCAAGCCCAACGAGGGTCAGATGAGCGCGGTGGCGCTGATGGACGCCCGCTCCATCGCGGCCACGGCGGCCAACGGCGGCAAACTGACTGCCGCCACCGACCTGGATGTGGAATACACCAACCCCGAATACCACTACGACGCGGGCATCTACGCCAAGCGCGTCTACGACGGCTGGGGACATCCTGAGCCCGACCATCCCTTAAAGTTCGGTCCGAATATCAAGGACTGGCCCGAACAGCCCGCGCTGACCGACGATCTGCTGGTGAAGCTGTGCAGCTATATCACAGACCCGGTCACCACCACCGACGAGCTCATCCCCTCCGGCGAGACCAGCGCCTACCGCTCCAACCCCGAGCGGCTGAGCGAGTTTGCCCTGTCCCGCCGCGACCCGCAGTACGTGGGCCGCAGCAAGGCCGTCCGCCAGATAGAGCGGGACCGCCAGGCCGGAAAGGGTTTGACCGATGAGGTAAAGGCCGTCTACGCCGCCCTTGAAAAGGCAGGCTTAAAGACCGACCCCGAGGGCACCGACCTGGGCTCCGCCATATTCGCCAACATGCCCGGCGATGGCTCCGCCCGGGAGCAGGCGGCCTCCTGCCAGCGCGTCATGGGTGCCAGCGCCAACTTTGCCAAACAGTACGCCACCAAGCGCTATCGCTCCAACTGCATCAACTGGGGCATGGTGCCCTTCCTGGTGGAGGACCCGTCCGTGTTCGAGCTGGGCGACTATGTGTTCGTCCCCGGCGTGCGCAAGGCCGTGCTGGATAACGCCGATTCCATCCCCGCGTATGTCGTCAAGCCCGACGGCACGGTGAAGCCCTTCAATGTCTCCACCGGTCCCCTCACCGAGCCCGAGCGCCAGATCATCGCCGATGGCTGCCTCATCAATTACTACAGGAACCACTGATCATCCCATTGCGCCGCTGCACGGAATGTCCGCGCGGCGGCGCTGCTTTGTACATGTCGATAAACAGGGATTTGGTGGGCTGTGCCCACACCCTATAGCTGCCGCGCATAGGCACCGGTCTTTGGGGGCCATAGATCCGAGCCCCCAAAGCCCTA
>CACZXF010000068.1:13417-17130 GCA_902785105.1 uncultured Eubacteriales bacterium
GGCAAAAAGTCTGCGTACAAAGGCCCTTTCGCAGTTTTTGAGGTCGTGCTTTTTGACCTCAAAAACGTTGCCTGCCGCTAACGCAATATAGGAACGTATAGAAGGTTCTGGGGGGCTCGGACCTATGGTCCCCCAGAACCGGTGCCTCTCCGCGGCAGCTATGGGGTGCGGGCACAGCCCGCCAAATTCCAATTTGTCAGGATGGACTCCCCAGTCGATTTGACGGCAGATACCGCTTATTGGCCACGGCAAAACATATGAGGCACAGCGTCACCTGGAGCACGGTGGAGCAGGGCGTGGCGAGGCCGATGTGGAACATGGACACGGGCACCTCCCGGCTCATCAGGAACGCCACGGGGATGCGCACCATGAACGCGCCGACGATGCCCTGCACCATCACGAAGCGGGTCATACCCAGGCCGTTGAAGAAGCCGATGAAGCAGAAGAGGAAGCAGGTCAGCAGGCAGTCGATGGCGTAGGCCTTGAGATAGTCGGCGGAAGCGGCGATGACCTCCGGGTCGTTGGAGAATATGCCCGAGAGCAGGTCGCCGCGCCAGAAGGTCACCGCGAACATCACCACGGCCAGTCCCGTGGAAACGGCTATGGCGTAGGCCAGCGCCCGCCGGGCCCGCTGATACTTGCCCGCGCCGATGTTCTGGGCCACAAAGGCCGCCATGGCCTGCATGAAGGCCGCCGGGATCAGCATGATGAAGCCACACACGCGCTCCGCCACGCCGATGCCCGCCGAGGGGATCAGCCCCAGCTTGTTGACGATGGCGATGAGCACCAGGAAGGAGATGCCCACCAGCAGGTCCTGCAATGCGATGGGCAGGCCCAGCGAGGTCACCTGCGCGATGATGTCCCGCCTGAATCGGATGTCCTTTTTCTCAAATTCAAAGGGGAGCTGCCGCCGCCTGAGCACCAGCAGCGATATGACCACGCTGAGCGCCTGGGCGAACACTGTGGCGATGGCCGCGCCGGCGGTGCCCATGTGGAACACTGCCACCAGCAAAAGGTCCCCGGCGATGTTGCAGACGCAGGCGATGAGCACGGTCATCAGCGGCGTCCGGGAATCGCCGATGCCGCGGAAGATGCTGCCGATGAGATTGTAGGCGATGATGAACAGTGAGCCCAGCCCGCAGATGCGGATGTAGGCCGCCGTGGCGTCAAAGGCCGCCTCCGGGGCGTTCATCACCGCGCTCAGCGGGCGGCAGAGCAGCGGGATCAGCACGGTGAAGCACAGCGCGATGGCCCCGAACAGGCAGATGCTGCTCCCGACCACCTCGCCGCCCTCGCGCCCCCGGCCCTCACCGATGCGCTGGCCCAGCAGGATCGTCGTGCCCATGGCGAAGCTCACCACCAGATTGGTGATGGTCATCATCATCTGCGAACCCGTGGACACCGCCGAAACGTCCAGCGACTGGGCGAACTGCCCGACGATCAGCAGGTCCACCGCGCCGTACATCGCCTGCAAAAACATGGCCAGAAATACCGGAACCATGAAGCGAAGCAGGGGCCCCAGTATCCGCCCCGTGGTAAAATCATTGCTCTTTCGCATATGCTGCCCTCCAATGAATAAACCGGATAAGCCAGCGGGCGTTTCAACCCGCCATCTTATCCGGTCGATCATTTCTTCAGAATAATCCACCCTCCGATGAACACCTTCATTGTATCACGAATGGGACAAATGTCAAATTATCTTTTTTTGAAGGATTGAATGAAACGGCTTCTTTGTGAAGCTGCCATGGACAAGTTGGAATATGTCAGGGAGATAACTCCCTCCGACCCGATTCTCGGGCCACCTCCCTCTAAGAGGGAGGCTTTTGGAGAACATCCTTTGAAGGCACTTCCAAAGGCTCCCTCCCAGAGGGAGCTGTCGCCGAAGGCGACTGAGGGAGTCGTTACCCCTCCTTTTTCAACCTATATTCCACTATTATCAATATGATTTGCCGAAAAAAACACAGTCTATTGTGTCTAAAAGTAATTGCTTAATACCTTTTGTGCAGATATAATATATAAGAGTTACATATAAAACCAATTAATGTTATCCTATATATCAAAGACACAGGTGGCGAATCGGTTGCATGACAAGCATGGAAGCATTTATTAATGGTATACTGAAAGCGCATAATCTGTCACTGAGCGGTCTGACAAAGCTGCTGGGCTACAGGAGCAAGACCTCCATCAGCCGAATCATCGGGGGAAGCGTTCGGCCTGACAGTATTATGAAATTTGAATACGAGCTGCGCCGGGCGATAAAGCTGTCCGAGGAGGAATCGGCACAGCTCAGCGAGGCGGCGCAGATTGCGATATACGGAAGGGAAAAATACCTCGCCAATCGGGCCTTTTGGCGCTTTATTCAGGGAAAGGATCGAACCGGAGAGAAGTGCAGCGTCCAAGTCCTGTCTACGAGGACAAATGAAGCGCTGGATCTGCACGAGCGCTATGGGCGATCGGAAAGCAATAAACTCACCATTGTGAACTGCCAGTATATTCCCGGCCTGTTTTCCAGCGCCTATCACCTGCTTCAGCGCGGGAACACGACGGTGGACCACTACATCTACGTCGATGAGGATGACGCGCGAACGATCAGCGCCATGAGCGCGCTGATGCCGGTATTTTATGAAAAGGGCTACATGGGCTATACCCGCATGAAGGCCCCGGGGGACGTCAAGCATCCGGACAGCGGCATCAACGAGGCAGATTTGCTGTTTGTCAATTGGATGGACGGAGAGAGGCGATCCCGGACGGACGTCATTCTCTTCACTGCCTCGGATCAGGGCCTGCTCTTTGAGGTGGACTATCTGGACGATGAGACGCTCAGGCGGATGGGACTGGATCGTTCCGCCTACCATCCCATCAAGCGCAATTACTTTGAATGCAGCGCCTTTGTGGATTACTTACAGTACAGCCGGGATTACGCGGCACTGGAGAGGGACCACGCCGTCTGGAAGATCAAGCCCGACGTGGGCGTTGACCAGATCCCCGCGCGGATATTGAAAAGGGCCGTTCAGGAGGGACCCGTCCCCCAGGACGACGACTTCGCGAAGATTCTCGATCGGCTCGAGCAGATCTATCAGAGGCGCTATGAAAACACCTGCGCCAAGCGCAAGCACGCCTATACGATCTACAAGCGCGACGCCATGTACCGCTTCGCCATGACGGGCAGGATGTCCGACCACTTCTGGATGATGCGGCCCTTCACCCCGGAGGAGCGGGTCATCATACTGAAGGAGCTGCTGACCCAGCAGCAGAAAAACCCCTATTTCCACATCTTCTTCCTGAAGGACGACAGCACCCTGAGCGATATCGAGATTGCCGCCTATCAGGATGAGGGAATGCTGATATTGGACTCCGACACGGACTACAACCTCGAGCAGGGCCACTCCGAGGTCATTGTCACCCATGAGAAGATCATTGAACTCTACAAGGACTTTTTTCAGAACGTGCTGCTGAGAAGCTATGTCAATACCAAAAAGGATAGCTGCGATTATCTGCAATATCTGATCAATGAGATACAGGGATTGAAGATCTGATTGCACTCAAAGGGCAGTCCCGCTGTTGATGGCGGGGCTGCCCTTTTGATGTTTTGGTACTATTCAAATCTCTTTGACAAATTGGAATTTGTCGGAGAGACGGGGGTTCACCTCATCCGGCGCTTCGGTGCCGCGCCTCAAATCTTCGATTTGAGCCGTGGCAGTCTGGCCTTTGGC
>CACZXF010000069.1:0-8570 GCA_902785105.1 uncultured Eubacteriales bacterium
AATATATTCTTAACTTTCGCCGCCCCCTAGGGGGCGCCCCTGTTGGCGCTTCGCGCTCTTCCTCTCTCACTTTTCCCCAGATCTATTTTACACCGTCATAAATATGTATAATATTGCATTTATTAACTGGAAGTTGTAGGGGAGTCAAACCAACCTTGTAGGGGCGCCGTTTCGGCGCCCGCCCCCAACGTAACGCATCGTCCTACCCGGTGGGCGGCGCAACGCCGCCCCTACAGGAGGGTGTACATCTCCCCCACAAATCCCTATTTATAACCACTTTCTTGCCGCATAAATTTGTGTCATTTTAGAAAATATATTGACATATTTTTGAAATATATGGTATAATTCTGGCAATATATAGTGGAGGTGTCCCTATGGCACGGAAATACCTGCGGGCGCTGGCATTGCTGCTGGCCGCGCTTTTGATGCTGGGCGGCGCACTTGCGGAGGGCGACGCCGCTTTGGAGGCTCCGGTGGAGGAGCTGGAGGCTTTTGAACTGGGCGGGGATGAAGCCGATGATGGGCTGACCATCGAGGTCGGTGAAGAAGATGTGGTGGAGGCGGTATCCGAAGCCGTGGAGGCCGAAGACGCCTCGAGGCTGAAGCTGGACCCCATCACCCTGGCCGTGGGCCAGAGCACGACGCTGGAGAGTCCTGTTTCAGGCACGCAGTACAAGAGCTCGAACACCAAGGTCGTCACCGTCGGACTGAACACCGGCGTGGTGAAGGGCGTAAAGGCGGGCACCGCGGTCATCGCGGCCCGGATACCAGGCTACGGGGATTATACCTGCGATGTGACGGTGAAGAAGGCCCCCACCAAGGTCACGCTGAACCAGACGAAACTGTCCCTCAGGAGCGGCGACACCGCCCGGCTGACGGGCAAGCTCTCCCCCACCGGCGCTTATACGGAGCTGACCTTTTCCAGCAGCGACGAATCCGTGGCCCGGGTGGACGACGACGGCACCGTGATGGCGGTGGGCAGCGGTAAGGCCACTGTCACTGTGCGCACCCACAACGGCAAGACCGCGAAGTGCGTCGTCACCGTGACCGGCGGTTCCAGTGTGTCCAGCCCCACCGGCATCACGCTGGATCGCGACGAGGCGCTCATGAATGTGAAGGGCACGCTGACGCTGACGGGCAAGGTGGAGCCCGCCGGGATCAAGACCACGCTGACCTTCAGTTCATCCAATACATCCGTCGCCACGGTGACGAGCAAGGGCAAGGTCACGGCGAAGAAAGCGGGCTATGCTGTCATCACCGTGAGAACCTCCAACGGCCTGACCGCTGCCTGCGAGATCACCGTCACCAGCCCGCCCACAAAGATCGCGCTGAGCAAGTCCAGCGCCACGATCTACGTCGGTGAAACGCTGACGCTGGACACCGCCATACAGCCGACCGGAGCTGAGACGGAGCTGAGCTGGACCAGCTCGAACAATGCCGTTGCGCAGGTCGACGAAGGGACGGTCAGCGGCGTCAAGGCGGGCAAGGCGACCATCACCGTCAGGACCTCCAATGGCAAGAAGGCCACCTGCAAGGTCACGGTGAAGGCAGCGGAAAAGCTCACCGTCAAGGCGACAAAGACCAGCCTGAAGGTGGGCGATTCTACCACCGTCACCGCCAGCGTCAGCCCCGTCTATTGGAGCGTGGAGGGCGACGCCGTGACCGTGGACCAGAAGGGCCGCGTCAAGGCCGTGGCCCCCGGTGAGGCCAGCATTTGGGCCCAGACCGCGGCGGGCGCGGTGGCCGGCGTGGTCATCAGCGTTGAGGACGACGAATGGGAGGACGATTATGAAGAACCCGCGGATTCCGGAAGCGGGTACATCATCGACATCTCCCAGTATCAAGGCAATGTGAACTTCGACAGGCTGGCCCCCACCGTGTCGCTGGTGATCCTCCGGGCAACCCTCAGCACGACGGAGGACACAAAGTTCGCCAGCTATGCCAGTGCGCTGAACGCCCGGGGCATCCCCTTCGGCGTCTACTGCTATTCCAAGGCATCCAGCGCCACCCAGGCCAGGACCGAGGCAATCCAGCTCTACAAGGTCGCCAAGGGCTACAAGCCGAAATTCTATGTGCTGGACGCGGAGTACAGCAGCCTGAACCAGTCAACAATCGAGGCCTTTGTCAAGCAGCTCCGGGCCTCCGGGGCGAAAAAGGTGGGCTGCTACATCGCCCACAACAAGTACAACAGCTTTGGCTACGCCAACGTCCGCGATCAGTTCGACTTTACATGGATTCCCCGCTACGGCAAGAACGACGGCACCCTTGAAAATTCCACCGCGCCCGCCTATGAATGCGACCTGTGGCAGTACACCGACAATGGCGCCGTCCCCGGCATCAGCGGCAAGGTGGATATGAATGTGGTCACGGGACAGGGGCGCGGGCTGAGCTGGTTTGTGTGCTGAAAAGGAATTAGGCATTAGCTTGATAAATTGGAGTTTATCAGGGAGTCAATCCAACCCTGTAGGGGCGCCGTTTCGGCGCCCGCCCTCAACGAAACGCATCGTCCTACCCGGCGGGCGGCGCAACGCCGCCCCTACAGGAGGGTGTACATCTCCCCCACAAATCCCAGTTTCCCAATCATACAAAACGGACGCCCGGCACGATAGCCGGGCGTCCTGCGTTGTCTGTGTCACTCCACGATGACGGTGGTCTTCTTGGGGCAGTTGGTCCAGATCCACTGGGCGTCCTCCACGCTGAGGCGGACGCAGCCGTGGGAGGCCTGGCTGCCGAGGTTGTTGACGCTGGACCGGGTGGCGGAGCCGCCCTTTTCGCCGAACAGCACCGAGTGGAACATGATGTCGCCCTCGATGTAGTAGGCGTACTGGGCCCAGCAGTTGAACTTCTTGAAGAAGTGCCAGCGCGCGCCGGGGGCGGTGGTGCTGGTGTAGGTGCCCTTGGGGGTGGGCGTGCCGTTGCGACCGGTGGAGCACTTCATGGTGCGCACCAGGTCGGTGTACTGATTGTTCTCGTCCAGACCGTAGGCGTACACCCGCTGCTTGGCGATGGAGACCTTCAGGATATAGGGCTTCATAGCCTTCTGGGCGTCCTCGCTGAACAGGGTTTCCAGGGTATGGCGGTCGGCGGTGGCGGTCTGAGTCAGCTTGTGCTGCTTCTGGAAGGCCTTGATGGCCTTTTGGGTGCCGGAGCCGAACTCGCCGTCCAGCGTGCCCTCGTAGTATTCCAGCATACTCAGGCGGCGCTGTACGCGCACCACGTCCGGGCCACTGGCCCCGCTGGACAGGGCGGCGGGGATGGCCGGGAAGCTATCGGAATAGAAGTCCTCCAGCAGCAGCGGGTCGGCGACGCCATTGATGATGGTGGTGAGCTGGCTGGCGTCCGGGGTCTCGCCGGTGGCCGCCTTGATGCTCTGGGCCTCCAGGAGCTGCATATACTTTTGCAGGGTCTCCACGGCGGACTTGGTGGACGCGCCGTAGCTGCCGTCCACGCCGATGTTGGCGAATCCCAGCACCTGCAGTCGCTTTTGTAGCTTCTGCACCGCCTCGCCGGTGGAGCCCTCGGCCAGCATGGCGTTGCCGGGCTTCACTGCATCGGCGGAGAACAGCGCCGCCTGGGTCTGGTCGTCGGCCACGCCAGTCTGGTTCAGATGATTGAAATACTGGAAGATGCGCAAAGCGCGGGCCGTGACGCTGCCCATGTGGCCGTCCGGGGCCGCGAGGGTGTAGCCCAGATTTTGCAGTCGGCGCTGCACTCGCGTCACCTGGGTGCCGCTGGCGGAGGTGCCGATGGTGCCCAGCGTGGTCTTAAAGCCGTCGGAGAAAAGATATGCCTGGAGCAGTGGGTCCGCGATGCCGTCCACCGCCGTGGCGGGGGTGGGCGCCGGTGCTGCCGTGGGGGCGGCGATCTCCGTGTCGGGCACGCTGATGGCCAGCGGGATCACGTAGGGGGCCGGGGTGGGCGTCGCCGTGACCATGGGGGTAGGCGTCGGGTCGGGCCGCGCGTCGATGAGCTCCTGTTCCACCTGCCGCACGTGGCTCTCCAGCGCCTTTACGGCGTCCTCGGTATTGCCGCCATAGTGGCCGTCGGCTGCGTCGTTCAGAAAGCCCAACTCGATGAGCCGCCGCTGGAGGCGCTGAGTAGCCGCGCCGCTGTCGCCCTTTTTCAGCGTCGGGAAGTAGGGCACGCTGGCGCTGACGGAGCTGACCATCAGGCCGGGATTGGCCCAGGCCGTATTGCTGCCGCCGTTGTCCTGGGCGGATTTGCGCCCGTCGGCGATGGCGGCGGCCACCACATTGGCCAGGGATTCGGAGTCCGCCTTCACGGACTGCACCGAAGCCGTGACCACGCCCTTGAGCCAGTCCTGGACCTCCTGCCACTGGGCGTCGGTCAGCGTCAGATTCACCAGCTCAAAGTTGACCTCGACGTTCAGCACGTCGCCCTTGCTGCTCACCAGCTCCACGGAGCGGTTGGCCGTCTCCGTCAGAGCCCCTTCGGGCAGCTTCAGATCGTATCTTATAGTGGTGGTGGCCGGGATCTTTTCGGGGCTCAGGAGCTTTGTCAGATCCGCCCGCCACTCATTCGTATTTTCAGCGCTCGCGTATGGCACCGCGGGCAGCGCAAGCATCAGCGTCAGCGCCGCCAGCAGCATTCGCTTCAACCTTTTCATCATTGACCTCCCATCCTGTAAGGCTGCGTATATATAGACGCATTTACGCGGTATTTGGTTTCATTCTGATGCAATATGATTATACACAGCGATTATCACGTCCCCGTGAACCCCGGGTGAAAAAACTGGGGCATTGGTGTGGCTGAAGGTCATAAAGAAACCGCCGACACAGAAAGGTGCGTCGGCGGGTTAAACGGGGATTTGTCAACCAGCCTTAAACCAGCCTACAGCAGCGCAGCCAGCAGGCCGAAGAAGAGGATCAGTATCAGCAGCGCCAGCAGTTCCTGACGCCAGCGGTTGACCAGCAGGCCGACACATTCGCGCATGAAGGCATTGGGCCAGTACCACCAGCGGGTGGGGCCGCCCATCCCCTCGGCAGGAAGGCCGGCCAGGTTTGCCCAGACGCCGCTGCGAAATACGTGGTAATTGGTGGTGACGAAGGCCGGCTTCGCGCCGGGGAGGTCGCGCTCGATGATCTCTTTTGAAAAGGCCATATTTTGGTAGGTGTTGCGGGAATGGATTTCCGGGCAGATCAGGCTGTCCGGGATGCCCTGTCCGCGGAGATAGCGGGCCATGGCCTCCGCCTCGGGCATAGATTCATCCTTGCCCTGTCCCCCGGAGGGGATGAACACCGCCTCCTGGCCGGTGGCCTGCTTCTGTGCCCGCCAGAATTCGATGGCGCGGTCCACCCGGCCCTTGAGCAGCGGGGTCAGCGTGCCGTCTTTGCGGAACCAGCAGCCCAGTATAATGAGGCAGTCCTTATCGTAGGGCGGGACATACTGCGCCGCGCGAATCCCGCAGACGATGGCCCCGATCAGCACGCACTCAAAGTATACAAATACAGTCGGGAAGACGAAGGACACCATCTGCTTGATGTTCTCATCGGAGCCGGGGCGGTTCAGGCCGCTCCGGTCCACAAGCACGGCGATGACCTCCCCCGCCATCAGTAGCAGGCCCGCCAGTATGCCCAGCGCGTTTCTGAGGCGGCGGTTTTCATGCCTCATCAATACGATATTGCTGATGGTCATGGCCACGGCGAACACCGCCACCAGCGGCGCGGTGGACAGCATGAAGGTGTAGCCTGCGCGGCTGACCACATCGTAGGCGCTCAACATCGAGAACGCCGAGGGGCGCAGCATATGGCGCAGGGTGACATAGGCCATGGTCGCCCCGGTCAGCAGCGAAAACAGCGAAAAGCCCGCGGTGTAGATGGTGGTGTAGGCGTAGAACTCCGGGGGCCGCACCCGCAGGGTATAGCGCAGCATGATGGCCGCCACCAGCAGGAAGAACACCGTGACGGAGATCATCACCACCCCGTCGCCGGTGAATCCGCCAGTGGCTGCGTCGTAGACCGTCAGCATCGGGCCGACGCGAAGCTCGTGGCGCTCCAGCCAGGTCCCTTCCTTATAGATAAATATGGACGTCTTACCGGCGCGCCGGGGCACTACACTGACCCGCGCCTGATCGCGGCCCGCCGGGGCCTCCTCCAGCCGCACCAGCTCGGGGTCGGCGGGATGGATGTGGACGCTGTCGACGGGCACATAGGCGCTGTAGGCATTCCCCGATGCCAGCCGGTTGCCGACGCAGATCAACAGCAGCACCACGGCCAACGCCGCGATCTGCCGAATCAGCTCCTTCATGAGAGGAACCCCGGCCATTCGGCATAGCTGAGGATATAACGGTCCGCCAGCGCCTGTATGGCCTCCTTATCTGCACATTGAGTGGCGTCCTCGATGGCGCACACACTCATCCCTGCGGCCTTGGCGGACTGCATGGCGTACAGCGCGTCCTCAAACACCCAGCATCGGGCGGGCTCCACGCCCAGACGCTTTGCCAGGGTGAGAAAATACTCAGGCTTGTCCTTGGTGTATTCGCCCTCATAGTTGTCGGTGACGAATTCAAAATAGTCCAGCAGGCCCAGGCGACGGAGGCCGTTGCGGGCGTAATAGCGGGGAGACCCCGTCGCCACACAGAGCTTCTTCCCGTCATCCTTGAGCGCCGCGAGGAACTTCGGCACCAGCCTGTCCTTCAGGTTGGCGTCATAGATGTAGTGCCGGTTCATGAAAGCCTCCAGCTCCTGCACCAGCTCGTCGAAGTCCGGGGCGATGCCCAGCCGGTCGGCGTTCTCCATGATGAGCTTCCGGGAGGAGGTGTAGAAGGTCCTTTCGATCAGGTCTGGGAACAGGGGCAGCTGGTGGGCCAGCATGTACTCTATGCCCGTGTAGCGCCAGTAGGGCATCGTGTCCAGCAGTGTGCCGTCCATGTCGAATATGGCGGCGTCAAAATCGTATTTCATGCGGTTGCTCCGTTGTATGTTTGTTTATAATTTCAAATTGGAATTTGTGGGGCTGCGCCGTTCCCAAAAGCCTTCCCCCGTTGGGGAAGGTGGCCGAGCGAAGCGAGGTCGGATGAGGTCCCCCGTAACCCCAAACGTCCTGCAAATACGGAGGTTTCGCCGAAAGGACCTCATCCACCCCTTCGGGGCACCTTCCCCAGAGGGGAAGGCTTTTGGGAGACGCTTCGCCCCGACAAATCCCCGTTTATCGTGATCTCAATTAAACAGCAGCCCTTTCGCCGCCTCCAATATGGCGGGGGCGCCGCCGCCCTGGGCGAAATCGGGGCGACCGCCACCCTTGCCGCCCAGGGGCTTTGCAGCGCGGGACAGGAGCTGGCCCATGTGGATGTCCACATTCTGGGAACGGGCGAACACGAACACGGCCTGGCCCGGTTCCACCTCCGCGCCCAGCAGCACGGCCATGTTATCCTGCTTGATGAGTTGGGAGGCGACGTCCTTGATCAGATTGGCGTCCCCCGCAAGCATCCGGGCCGCCACGCGAACACCTTTGTCCGTTAGAGGCAGGTCGCTGTGCTGTATCTCATTGACGGCGCTGTCCCGGCGCAGGCGGTTCAGCTCGAATTTCGCCCGCTTCAGCGCTTCCTGCATGGCGGCCACGTGGGCGGCCAGGTTTTCCACGCTGGTGGAGAGCTGCGCCGCCGTGGTGTGGGCGATGTCGTAGACGGACTGATAGTCCGCGAGGGCCCGCTGTCCCGCCAAGAAGCTCACACGCATCTTGCCCCGGGCCGGGGCCACGCCCACGATCTTTACGAGCCCCAACTGTCCCGCCGTGGAGGGGTGAGTGCCGCCGCAGGCGACCATTTCATCTTCACCGATGGCGACGATGCGCACATGCTCCGACACCGTCGGCGGCTTGCGCAGCGGCAGCGATTTCAGTTCCTCCGCCTCCGGGAACCAGCACTTTACGGGCACGTCCCGCTGGATGCGTTCATTCACGTCGGCTTCTACCCGGCGAATGTCCTCCGAGCTGATGCGGGTGACGCCCTCCGGCATGGCGACGTCGATGGTGGAGACGTCGTGGCTGATGTGCAGCCCGATGGTCACGCCGCCCAGCAGCCGCCAGAGGGCGGAAGCGATCATGTGGTCCCCCGCGTGCTGCTGCATGTGGTCGAAGCGGCGGGGCCAGTCGATTTTGCCGTGGACCCTCTCCCCCACCTTCAGAGGCGCATCCACCGCGTGATAGACGTCATGGTCCTCGCCCACATACACATCCAATATATTTGCCCCGCCCAAAGTGCCCATGTCATAGGGCTGACCGCCTGAGGTGGGATAGAAGGCGGAGCGGTCCAAACGGACCAAATAGCGTCCATCCGCCGCCACACATTCCGTCACCACAGCGTCAAATTCCGTTAAATAGGCATCGTCATAATAGAGCCGTTCAGTCATTTGTATCACACTCCGTATACTATCATACCGTAAACCATCGAAACGCGCAAGCCGGGAAGTGTGTATTTTAACCTTGTTCCCTGGTAAGTATTCAGTTTCCTCGATAAATTGGAATTTGTCGGGGTGAGCGGGTAACCCACCTCATCCGGCGCTTCGGTGCCGCGCCTCAAATCTTCGATTTGAGCCGTGGCAGTCTGGCCT